>DATKEP010000141.1:0-3287 GCA_035512055.1 Rhizomicrobium sp. | reverse complement strand
GTTGAGGCTGGATTCCTTTTGGTTCAACTGCTTGGTGGTCTCGCCTTCCGACCGGTTGTCGGAATTCCGCTTGGCACGGTTATATTTCTTCTGAGTGTCGGGAATGGAAGACAGATCGTTGGCGTTGCCGGTCGTGTTCATTGCCATCTGGGTGTTGGCCGCCGGCGAGGACGGCGACGCTGAAGCATTCGCGCCAGCATTCGCCGCAGTCTGGTCGGTAGCATTTGTGCTGGCACTTTGTGCCGGCACTCCTGCACTGTTCGCATCCTGCGCCGGTTGCGCCTGGGTGGCGGCCGCCGCGCTGCCATTGGCAGACGGATTGGCGTCACTTTGCGCGAAAACCGGAGCCGCAACGGCAACGGCACCAAACATCAAGGCGGGCAGGCAAACCTTGGTCAGAAATTTCATATGTTCCTCCAGCGGAACCCCTCAGGTTCCCGATTGCGAGCCCACTTCGGGAACGACAACGGACGAGCCCCGGGATTTTTCCGCAAGCAATCTTGGTGGTTTGGTGACGGCGTGCGCCACTTTTGCCATGATTGCGTGACGATGGGCGGATTCAACGCTGCCCGTGATGCATCGACCTATTTTTGTGCGCCCGGAGTCTGGGATTGGAGCGATTCGTCAGTGTCGGTCTCCGATAGTTCCTGCCGCGTCGCAGCAAACACCTTCGTGCAAGATCACACTGCAAAGCCGGAGCGATTGTGCTTTAAGCTCCCGCCGGGGGATGAGCCGCAATAGGAACGAGGGCGGGGGCACTTTGCCGAATAATTGCGAGATTGCCACATCCATTGTGGACGGCCTGCCATTGCGCGCTGCCGGACGGATATCGAAACCCAAATTTCAACGGAGCTTTCATGCGTAAAACCATTATCGCCTTGCTGGCGGTTACTCTGGCCTCACCAGTTTTTGCCCAAACCTCTTTGCCGCCGGTGCCGGCGCCGCAAGCCGTACCGAAGCCCGGACCCGTGACCAAGAGCCCCTATATGCCGCAGACGCTCCTGCCCGGCGGCATTGTCATGCCTCTTTGGCCCGCCGGTTCGCCTTACCTCAATGCCAAGCGCGTCAGCGAGGCCGAAGTCTACACCATGGACCCTGTCGTGGCGGGCCGCGTCGAGCGCATCGTCAATATCCACAATCCTTCCATCGAAGTGCATCTGGCGGGAGCGGGCAACAATACCGGCACCGCGATCATCCTGGCGCCGGGTGGCGGCCACACCACGCTGGTCGTGGGCCTGGAGGGCACCGATCCCGTACCCTTTTTCTTTGAATATGGCGTCAACACGATCATCCTGCGCAACCGCCTCAGGCGCGACGGCTATGATCCCAGGACGGACGAGGTCTATGACATCCAGCAAGCGATCCGCACCGTGCGTGCGCATGCTGCGGAATGGCATATCGATCCGCACAGGATTGGCGTGATGGGCTTTTCCGCCGGAGCCGAACTGACCATGGCAGCGGCGATCCAGTATCCGGGTTTCGACAGCACGAACAGCGCCGCAGGCGATCCGCTCGCGGGCGTGACGTCGCGGCCCGATTTCGTGGCCGCGATCTATCCCGGGCCGTCTTTGTTCACAAAGGGCGGCACGCCGCCAATTCCGAAAGATACGCCGCCTTCCTTCATCGCGGGCGCGGGCTTCCAGGACCAAGTCCATGCGGTTTGGGCGGATGAATATTTCTCCGCCATGCTGCATGCCGGCATCCCCAATGTGGAGATGCATATTTATGCACGCGGCAAGCATGGCGGCGGGCTTTCCTATCGGGATTTCACCGGCGAAGGCACCTGGCCGGACCGCTTCAACCACTGGATGCGCGACTTGGGCTTCTTCCAGAAATCCGGCGTGGAGACGCTCGCGACACAGGATGTGGCGGATTTCGTCAAGCAGCCGCCCACAAGACCCGCAAACTAGCAACCAATGAAAAAGGGCGATGCCATGTGACACCGCCCCTTTTTCTTGCCTGGGGCTCGGGTCAGTTGTGCTCGAGCTTCAACACATGCGCCAGCACCGTGTCAGCGACATAGATGGTCTTCTGGTCGGGCGAAACCGCCATGTAATGACCTTCGCCAATGTCGTTGGAGTTGGTGTCGTCGCCATGCTTGCCGTACCAGCCCTGGACCTTGCCGTCCCAGCCCATCTTCAGCACCAGGCCGTCGCGGCCGGTTGACATCCAAAGCTGACCCTTGGCGTCTTCATAGAAGCCGCAGGTTAGGTTCTGCATCTGGATGTCGTGATGGCTCTTCAGGTCCTTGTCGAAGATCAGGATCTTCTGCGAGGCGCGATCGCCCACCCAGACTTCGCCATTCGGCGCCACGATCACGGTGTGGATGGTGGGCAGCTTGCCGTCGGGATGGGCCAGGTTGGCCGAGGCCAGCAGACGACCGTCCTTGTCGAACTTCATCACCCGAGGATCGGAGCCGGGGATCGCCGGCGGATGGGTGACAAAAGCCGCACGGCCCTTGGCATTGTGGGTCTGCGGACTGTCGTAGGTCGCGCAGAAGGTGCAGTCGGCGGGCGGCGAGGTGCCGCCATGGCTTTGCACCACATAGAAATTGTCGTCCTTGTCAAACGCGATGTCGAGCGGCTGGTTGAACATGCCGTTCCACTTGCTGTCGTCCCAGGGCGCATTCTCGCCGCGCACGCCGAACACCTTCAGCACTTCGCCCTTGCTGTTCATCTTGTAGATGACGTTCAGGAAGGAATCGATCGCCCAGATATTGCCAAAGCGGTCGATTCGAAGCCCGTGCGGGTTCATCGCCATGTTGGGATTGAACACCCGCTTCACGGTGGTGCCGCTGGGGTCATATTCCACCATCATGATGTCAGGATTGCGGTTGAAGACCAGCAGGTCGCCATTCTTCAAGAGGGTAATCGCCGCGACATTGCCGAACTTCTCGCCCAGCGGCGCCACCGGGCGCTGGCCGAAGTGATAGGGAAGCTGTGGCGCGTCCGGAATCTTCACTGGACCGGGCGGCTCACCCTGCACCGGCAGTGCGGCAAATTGGGCAGTCGCGGGTCCCGCCAGGAATGCCGCGGCCGACAGCGCCGAAGCCAAAAGCCATTTCTTCATGTCATTCTCCCCTTGTTTCTCAGAAAGTCATTTTCAGTAACGGTCGACGCCTTTGCCCTTCCACACGGCCCGCATCTCCGGCGAGATAGCGAACTGGATGAACGCGGCGGCGTCTTTTGTGTCGGTGCTGCGCGCGGAGATGGCGGTTGCCATGTCCATATGCATTCCTAGTTCCGCGGGAAGCATGCCGATCAGATAGGGATTTTCGGTCGGCGTGT
>DATKEP010000140.1:0-5629 GCA_035512055.1 Rhizomicrobium sp. | reverse complement strand
TTCATTCGCCGGGCCTTGCCGTCACCGAAAAGATTGCCCATGCCTTGAGCGATGATGTCTGGGTGGTGGCACCGGAAAATGAACAGTCGGGCGCATCCCACTCCCTAACCCTGACTTCGCCCTTGCGCCTGCGCCAGATTGCGGAGCGTCGTTTTGCCGTTAGCGGCACGCCCACCGACTGCGTGATGATGGCCTGCCTGCACATCCTGAAGGAGCAGCCGCCCGAACTGATCCTTTCGGGAGTCAACTGGGGTTCCAACCTGGCGGATGATGTCACTTATTCCGGCACCATCGCGGGCGCGATGGAAGGCTGTGCGCTGGGCGTTCCTTCAATCGCCCTGTCGCAGAGCTATGACGAAGGCGATCGCCACGCGATCGACTGGTCGGCGGGCGAAGCGCATGGCGCCAATGTGATCCGCCGCCTGGTCGAAGCGAGCTGGCCCAGGGACACGCTGATAAACGTCAATTTCCCCGGATGCGCCGCCGATGCCGTGAAAGGCGTGAAGGTTGTGCCACAGGGCAAGTACGACCTGCAATCCACCGAGATCGAGCAGCGCGTGGATGCGCGCCAGCGTGCCTATTACTGGATCGGCCTGCGCCGCCGCAAAGCGGTGCCGCCTGCGGACAGCGACCTGGGCGCGGTTTACGACAATTACATCGCGGTGACGCCGCTGCATCTGAACCTGACCGAGCACACCGCCTTGGGAACTCTGCGCGCGGCGCTGCAGAAATAAGACTTTATTAACTTTTCGGGTCTTTAACCTGTTTGAATGGACCGGGACGGTCTCCTGAGCGGCCAAGAGGGTTAAAGCCTTCTCAACCTGTGCCGCCCATGATCCGTTTCGAGACAGAGTTCAGAGGCGCTCATGGACCGCAACACGATATTCGCGAGCCTCCTTCTTGCCGCGTCGCCGCTTGTCGCGGGCTGCATGCCCGAGAACCCGCGCACGCATCTGGATTGGGGCGTCAACACCAATGTGCCGCGCCATGCCGCAGCGCGGGACAGTGCGAAAACCTATGTCTATGACGAAGGTAACGCGCACCCCAGCGCGCGGCCTCAGTCCGATGGCGCCCCCAGAAGCGTGACGCCCTATGCACCCGTCACCAGCCAGCCGCTGGCGCCCATTGCGCGCGCGAATGCGCCTGCTTTCGGTTGGCCGGTATCGGGCCGGGTGATTTCCGATTTCGGCAGCACGGCCAATGGCGGCAAGAATGACGGCATCAATATCGCCACCGCCATGGATGCACCCATCCATGCCAGTGCCTCCGGCACCGTCACCTATGCTGGCGACGAGCTGAAGAATTACGGCAACCTGGTGCTGATCAAGCATGCGGACGGTTTCACCACGGCTTATGCCCATGCCGACCGGCTGGTCGTGGCGCGCGGCGATGTGGTGACCAGGGGCCAGGTGATCGCCTATGCCGGCCAGACCGGTGACGTCGAGACGCCGCAATTGCATTTCGAGATCCGCGAGCAGACCACGCCGGTCAATCCGCGGACCTATCTCGCCTCGACGACGGCGAGTAATTAGTCGCCACTGAGCGTCCTTGTCATTCCCGCGTGCGCGGGCATGACAAAATAGGTGCAGTTTTCTGGACTATTCCAACCTCTGGCCCAACTCGCCCGCATTTGGCGGGTGATTGCCTTGCTGTCGCAAGGCAATCCCTTGCTGCGAGCAGAATGACTCAGCTCTCGAGGGTCTGCCCCAACTCGCCCGCCAAATCCTGAATGAACTGCCAAGCAACCCGGCCAGATCTCCCGCCGCGTCCCATCGACCAGGCAAGCGCGCGACGACGCAAGTCCTCGGCCCCGATCTTCAACTTGTAGAATCCGGCATAGCCTTCGATCATGGCAAGATATTCGTCCTGGCCGCAGTGATGGAAACCGAGCCAAAGGCCGAAGCGGTCCGACAGCGAGACTTTTTCCTCCACCGCTTCGCCGGGATTGATGGCAGTGCCGCGTTCATTGTCCACCAGGTCGCGCGGCATCAGGTGGCGCCGGTTGGAGGTTGCATAGAAGATCGTGTTGGCGGGCCGGCCTTCGATTCCGCCCTCCAGCGCCGCCTTCAATGACTTGTAGCTGGTGTCGTCCTTGTCGAAGGACAGATCGTCGCAAAACAGCACCACGCGCCGCTTGCTGGCGCGCAGCGTCCTGAGCAGCAGCGGCAGGCTGTCAATGTCTTCGCGGTGGATCTCGATCAGCACCAGGCGGCTTTGACCCTTGCGGGGCTTGTTGACCTCCTCATGCACCGCCTTGACCAGCGAGCTCTTGCCCATGCCGCGCGCGCCCCACAACAGCGCATTGTTGGCCGGCAGCCCTTCCGCAAAGCGCACTGTATTGCCGAGCAGGGTATCGCGCTGGTTCTCCACGCCCTTGAGCAGGGACAGCTCCACACGGGCGACATGCGGCACGGCGATCAGCCCGCCCTGTGCCGGCTCCCAGACAAAGGCGTCGCCCGCAGGCAAGCCGTCGCCCACGGGTGGCGGCGCCAGGCGCTCGAGGGCGGACGCAATGCGGGTCAGCAAAGCCGCTTGGTCGGGATTTCTTGCGCCTTTTGTCATGGCTAAGTCCTTGATTTACCGCGGTTGCAAAGGAGGGCTGGCTCGCTATAGTCCCCCGCCTGCCGCTCCCCGAAAGTTCCCAATATGAATCCCAACGATCCGATGTTCCAGACGCTGACGCTGGCGTTGCCGATGATCGCGATCTTCTACTTTCTTATCTGGCGCCCGCAAAGCCAGCGCCAGAAGCAGCTGCGCCAGGCGGTGGACAATCTGCGCCGGGGCGACACGGTGGTTACGGCGGGCGGTATCCTGGGCAAGGTGGTCAAGGCGGCCGGTGCCGACGAGGCGGAAATCCTGGTGGAGATCGCCGACAATGTGCAGGTGAAGGTGCTGAAAGCGACGCTGTCGGACGTGCGCGCCAAAGGCCAGATCGTCACCGGCAAGCCCGACAAGGAATAAGCCGTGCTGCAGATATCCTTCTGGTCGCGCCTTCTGACCTACTTCGTCCTGGCGGCGGGCATCCTGATCGCGCTGCCCAATGCATTGTCCGACAATGCGCGCGGGCGAATTCCACGGTTCCTGCCCAACGCGGCAGTGAATCTGGGCCTGGACCTGCAGGGCGGTTCCTATCTTCTGCTCCAGGTGGATTTCGACCAGGTGTCGCGCGACCATGCGGAGTCGATGGTGGGCGACATTCGCGCGAGCTTGCGTAAAGCGCATATCCAGGCGACCGACCTCAATGCCCATGGCGACAGCGTGTCGGTCCGGATCACCGATACCGGCCGCATGGACGAGGCGCGCACGCTGATTCAGGGTCTCAATTCCAGCATGACCGGTTCGGTCCTGTCGGTGGGCGGCAAGGAGTATCAGGTGAACGAGCCGGGCGGCGGCGTCTTCACCTTGCAGATGACCGATGCCTACAAGACGCTGACGCGCCAGCAGGTGATGGACCAGTCCATCGAAGTCGTACGGCGACGCATCGACGAACTGGGCACCCGCGAACCCGACATCACGCGCGCCGGGGATGACCGCATCCTGGTGCAGGTGCCGGGCCTGCAGGATCCCACCCAGCTCAAGACCATCCTGGGCAAGACTGCCAAGATGACCTTCCGGCTGGTGGACGAGCAGGCCAATCCCATGGCGCAGATCCCGCCCATCGGCGACGAGATCCTGCCGCTGCAGGGCCGCAACAAGAACGTGCCCACCAACGACAAGATCGTGGTAGAACGCCGCGTGCTGGTGTCGGGCGACCGGTTGACGGATGCGAGCCAGGGCTTTGACTCCCAAACCGGCCTGCCGGAAGTGGATTTCCGCCTGGACAGTGTGGGCGCCAAGCAGTTCGGCGACGTGACCACCCAGCATACCGGCCACCGTTTCGCCATTGTGCTGGACAACCAGGTGATCACCGCGCCGGTGATCGAAAACCCGATCCTGGGTGGTTCGGGCCGCATTACCGGTGCCGGCACCGCGCAAGAAGCCAACGATCTTGCCATACTGCTGCGCGCGGGCGCCCTGCCTGCGCCGCTGCAGATCATCGAGGAACGCACTGTCGGCGCAGCACTTGGTGCGGATTCGATCAAGGCCGGGCGCATCTCAGCCGTCACGGGCCTGGGCCTTGTCGCGCTGTTCATGGTGCTGCGCTACGGCCTGTTCGGCTTGTTCGCCGACCTCGCGCTGACCCTGAACGTGGTCCTGCTGCTGGCGGCGCTGACCCTGTTTGGCGCGACGCTGACCTTGCCGGGCATCGCCGGTATCGTGCTCACCATGGGCATGGCGGTGGACGCCAATGTGCTGATCTATGAGCGCATCCGCGAAGAGCAGAGAAATGGCCGCTCCATGCTGGCCTCTATCGACACCGGCTTCCGCCGCGCCATGGCCACGATCATCGACGCCAACATGACCCACCTGATCGCGTCACTGATCCTGTTCCAGCTGGGCACCGGCCCGGTCAAGGGCTTCGCGGTGGCCCTGGGCATTGGCATCATCACCTCCTTCTTCACCGCGGTGATGGTCACCCGGCTGATCGTGATCACCTGGCTGAACGCGGCGCGGCCCCGCAAGCTGACGATCTAGAAGCCCTGCGTTACTGGGGTTGTTTCCATCCGGTCATGACTTGCTCTAAAGTTCCCGCCACGATTCTTACGGGAGGGAACCATGGCTGCCTTTTTGGGCAATCTTCGCAATGTGGTGATCACGAGCTTCGTGCTTGCGATCCTGTTGGTCGGCGTCTATTGCACCACCCAGGGCTTTGACGGACCGGCCTTCGAGCTGTTCGTGCTGCGCTGGCTGCACATCGTCTGCGGCGTGATGTGGATCGGCCTGCTGTGGTATTTCAACTTCGTCTCCACGCCGACCATGCCCAAGATTCCGGATGAGCTGAAACCGGCGCTAGGGCGCTTTATCACGCCCGCGGCGCTGTTCTGGTTCCGCTGGGGCGCGATGGGCACCATCTTCTTCGGCATCGCGCTGGCGCTGCGCAACCACTATCTGGTCGAGGCCTATACGCTGGACCTCAGCGAAGGCACTGCCGGCTGGCCGCTGGTGCCGAAGTATCTTGCCATCGGCGTCGGCATGTGGCTGGGCACCATCATGTGGTTCAATGTCTGGTTTGTGATCTGGCCCAACCAGCAGAAGGCGCTGAACATCGGCGGCAAATATCCCGATCTGCCCGCCGCCGAGAAGGCGGCCGCGGGCAAGACGGCAGGCATGTTCAGCCGCATCAACACGCTGTTGTCCATTCCGATGCTGTTCAGCATGGTGGCGGCGGGTCACCTTTACTGACAGCCGCGGGCTCGCGTGTCGGCCATAAGTTCACGGAACTGCCCGCGCAAGCGGGCAGTTTCATTTTGACATGGACCCCTCTTTAACAAATCGCCTGGCCGCGTCGGTGCGCAGCGCCGATCCTGACCGGTATTTCAGCGCCCTGTTCGCGCCGGCAAGCCTTCGTCCGCTCCTGTTCGTCCTCTACGCTTTCAATGCCGAAGTGGCGCGGGTGGCGGAAACCGTGCGCGAGCCTATGCTTGGCGCAATCCGGCTGGAATGGTGGCGGGAGAGTGCCGAGGGGGCGTCGAGGGGCGCCCCACGCCATCACGATGTGGCGCGGGGGTTGGCGGCGCTGTTCGCGCAA
>DATKEP010000139.1:0-3265 GCA_035512055.1 Rhizomicrobium sp. | reverse complement strand
CCGAAGCCGAACAGGGCAACGTAGGCGAGTCCATGGACGACGGCCTCGATCGAGTCCGCGATCAGCTCCCGCGAGAACAGCGAGAACTTCATGCCCTCGTGATTCATGCTGATGCCGTCGGACACCGAGACGGTGGCAAATTCGCGGGGGCAGCCCCCCGCCTCCGTGATCCCCTCCTTGGCGGCTGCGACCTGGAAATCGTGGGTCATGTTGCAGGGCGTCTGTTCGCCCTTCATACTGACGACGCCGATCATCGGCTTTGCGATCGAGGCATCGTCCAGGCCCATAGCGCGCATGAAGGCCCGGTGCGGCGCGCGATCCAACCCCTCCGTCGTCACCCGCGATCGCCATTTCTTCATATACATGAATCTCCTTAGGCGGTCCGGCCCCCGCCGGGACGCTCATCCGACGCTCCGTTTGGAAAGCAGCGCCTATTCCAGCGGAGCAACGATCGTCGGGTGCTTGAATTGCGCGACGTTTATCTCTGGCAGCATGCCCGTCTCTGCGTAGATATCGAGCATCCTCTGGATCGCAGGAAAGTTTGGCGCAGCGCCCGGATCCCTGCCGAAATCATTGTCCTTCAACAGGTAGGTCTCGAGCACCGGGATCGGAGCCTTCAGCACTTCAGAAACGACCTTTAATGTTTCTTCGCGGTTGGCGAGTGCCTTTTTCATTCCCAGGGTGATGTCGCGCACATAAGCCTTTACCAGATCAGGATTCTTGTCCACAAAATCGGCCCGGCAGGCTTCCAGAATGTGCACAATATTCGGCATGGCCTGGGACAGCGAAAAGAGCTTGCGGGTACCCCCTTTGGCTTCGGCGCGCGCCGCAAACGGCTGGTTCATGTTCACCGCATCCACGCGGCCCTGGCGAAGCGCGTCCTCTGAAACAGCAAAGCCGACTTCGACCAGCTTGATGTCCTTGGCTGGATCGACACCATTCTGCTTCAGCAGCATGTTGAACGGTCCCTGGGTCCCGCCACCGATGACCGAAATCCCGACTGTCTTGCCTTTCAGGTCCGCGATGGTCTTGATAGGCGAGTTGTCCATGACAGCCCAATAGACCGAGAAGCCGCCCGGCTTCTCGAACACGTGCTGCGCAACGATGTAGGCCTTGAGATTGCCGCCGACGACCCCGTTGGCGAGCGAAAGCGGGGCTTGCGTTGCACAATCAAGAGCGCCGGCGGCAAGCGCCTGGGTCATCGGCGCGGTGCCCTGGAATTGCGTCCACTCGATGTTGTAGGTCTTTCCCAGATCGGGAAATTCGGCGGGACGCCGCATCATCCAGTATTTCGATTCCTCAGCGGGAATGGTCCACCCGACGCGGATGGTCTGTTGCGCCTGCGAGACACGCGCACCGGCGATCAAGAATACCGTCGTTCCCGCGACCACGCACCATTTCGAAATCGTCCGCATACACACCACTCCAGTCATCTCGGCCCCGAAAGGCAAGCTCAACCCGACTTGAGCCCAATCTTTCATGGTTCAAACAATCAGGCAAGCTATTGGAGACCCTTTCATAATCGCCGGAGCACGCTTTGGATGGTATCGAAAGCGCGAGCCGGATAGGGTCGGACAGATGTGTAACGGAGAAGCTGATGACCAATGGTGGCAACGCTATAGGGAAAGCGGAGAGGCTGGGCTTTATCGGGCTTGGACTGATGGGATCGCCCATGACGCGGCGCCTGCTCGCGGCGGGCCATAAAGTGACCGTCTGGAACCGGTCGGCCGGGAAAGCTGCCGCGCTGATTGAGGCCGGCGCAACCTTGGCGAGCTGTTCGCGTGAGGTCGCCACCAACGCCAGCATCATCTTTATGTGCGTGACGGACGCCGCGGCTGTCGAAGAGGTGGTGTTCGGCGCCGATGGATTTGCCGGCACGCCCGGCGAGGGCAAGCTCGTCGTGGACTTCTCGTCGATCCAGCCGGATGCCGCCCGCACCATCGCGAAGCGGCTCAAGGGAACCAACGGAATGAGGTGGATCGATGCACCCGTTTCCGGCGGCAGCAAGGGGGCGGAGGAAGGCACACTGGCGGTGATGGCTGGAGGCGACGCCACCGATATCGAGCGCATACGCCCCTATGTGCTGGCTGTGGCAAGACGGCTCACCCATATGGGCCCGACCGGCGCGGGGCAGACCGCGAAGCTCTGCAACCAGGTGATCGTGGGCTGCGCCATGGCGGTGCTTGCGGAGGCAACACGGCTCGCCACAAATGCCGGTATCGACGCGGCGCGCCTGCCAGAGGCGCTGGCGGGCGGTTTCGCCGATTCAATTCCCCTGCAATTGTTCGTGCCCCGCATGGTGCAGGGCATTCATTCCCCACCGATGGGCCATGTTGCCACCATGCTGAAAGATCTCGACGCCGTGGTGGCGGTGGCCCACGACACCTCGACCCCCGTGCCAATGGCCGCGCTCGCCGCACAATTGTTCAGGCTGGCAAAAGTTTCCCGCGGTGCGGATGCGGACGCACTAGAAATCTACAAACTATCGACGTCTACTGGATGAGAACTACCTGCCAGGTGCAAAGAAAAACCAAGGAAGCGACCGATGTACGGCCCAGCTGGTGTGCAGATGTCTCCCGAATATCCAATTCCAGATCAGATGAAGGCCTGGACGCTCGGTAACCCCGACGAACTTTTCCTAAGTGAGAAACCGACCCCAGTGCCTAAGCGGGCAGAGGTGCTGGTCCGCATCGACGCGGTGGCCATCTGCGCCACCGATCTTGAGATCATCCACGCCGGTTCTCCTGCGCGCATTCAAGGCGGTCTGCCATTCAACAAGAACTTCACGCCGGGCCATGAATACATGGGAACCGTTGCTGCGCTTGGCCCCGACGTCGACGAATTCAGCATCGGAGAGCGCGTCACGGTGGAGATCCATGCGGGTTGCGGCCAATGCAAACGATGCCGCCAGGGCATGTACACGTCCTGCCTGAACTATGGGAGACCGGAAAAGGGACATCGCGCCAATGGCTTTACGACCGACGGCGGATTTGCCGAGTACGCGGTGAATCACATCAACACACTGATACGCGTGCCGGACAGCATGAGCGACGCGGAGGCCACGCTGGTCGTCACCGCGGGAACATCGATGTATGGCCTGACCGAATTGGGAGGCCTGGTCGCCGGCGAAAGCGTGGTCGTGATCGGCCCGGGACCAATCGGCTTGCTCGGGGTGGCGGTCGCCAAGGCGCTCGGCGCAAGCCCGGTCATTCTGACGGGCACGCGCGAGCGACGGCTCGCGATCGGCAAGGCGCTAGGTGCAGAC
>DATKEP010000138.1:0-8007 GCA_035512055.1 Rhizomicrobium sp. | reverse complement strand
AGTCCGTTATACCGACCAGCATGAATGGATCCGCCTCGATGGCGACGAGGCGACGGTCGGCATCACCAAATATGCCGCCGAGAGCCTGGGCGACGTTGTGTTTGTGGAGTTGCCGCCCAACGGCAAGACCGTAAGCGCCGGCGGCGAAGCCGCGGTGGTGGAAAGCGTGAAGGCGGCCAGCGATATATACGCGCCGGCTGGCGGCACCGTCACCTCCGCCAATACGGCACTGGAGAAAGAACCTTCCAAGGTGAATGAAGACCCGGAAGGCGCTGGCTGGTTCTTCAAGATGACGCTGGCCGACAAGGCTGAGTTCGCCAAGCTGATGGACAGCGCGGCTTACGCGAAGTTTGTGGAATCGCTTTGAACCAATGTCATGGCCCGGAAATGGGAGCCATCCAGTTGAAGATGGCGATGAAAGAGCAAAAAGAAATATCGAGCTTATCCTGTGGCACTGGACAGATGTCATCTGGATGGCCCCCATTTCCGGGCCATGACAATAAGAGGTTCTCATGCGCTATCTCCCTTTAACCTCCGACGACCGCCGCGCCATGCTGGACAGGATCGGTGCGTCCGATATCGATGTCCTGTTCCGTGACGTGCCGGGGCCAGCACTGGCGCCGCTTTCGGCATTCAATCTGCCCGACACGCAGGGAGAGTTGGAAGTCGAACGCATCTTGACCAGGCTGGCCGCGAAAAACGTGGCGGCGGGTGCGGCGCCATTTTTCTGCGGCGCGGGCGCCTACAAGCATCATGTGCCCTGTTCGGTGGATCACCTGATCCAGCGTTCGGAATTTCTCACCAGCTACACGCCCTATCAACCGGAAATTGCGCAAGGCACGCTCCAATACCTGTTCGAATTCCAGACCCAAGTCGCGCTGCTCACCGGCATGGACGTGGCAAACGCCTCGCTTTATGACGGCTCGACCGCGACGGCGGAAGCGGTGCTGATGGCCCAGCGCATCACCAAGCGCGGCAAGGCGATCCTCTCGGGTGGGCTGCATCCGCATTATGCCGAGACGGTAGAGACCGTCGCCGGTCTGTTCGGCCCCATATCCCGCAGCCCGGTGACACCCGGCAGCGCCGAAGACATCATCGCGCTGATCGATGACGAGACGGCTTGTGTGGTGGTGCAGTCGCCCGACGTGTTCGGGCTGATCCGCAACCTCAGACCCATCGCCGACGCGGCCCATGCCAAGGGTGCGCTCTTGATTGCAGTCGTAACTGAAACGGTGTCGCTGGGTCTGTTGGAACCGCCAGGCGCGCAAGGCGCGGACATTGTCGCAGCCGAAGGGCAGTCGATCGGCAATGGCCTGAATTTCGGCGGTCCCTATGTCGGCCTGTTCGCCACGCGCGAGAAATTCCTGCGCCAGATACCGGGCCGCCTCTGCGGAGAAACCGTGGATGTGGAGGGCCGCCGCGGCTATGTGCTGACGCTTTCCACCCGCGAGCAGCATATCCGCCGCGAAAAGGCGACCAGCAACATCTGCACCAATTCCGGCCTCTGCACGCTGGCCTTCACAATCCATCTATCGCTTCTGGGCGAGGAAGGTTTGAACCGGCTGGCGCGGATCAATCATGCCAAGGCCTGCGCGCTGGCCGACGGGCTTTCGGTATTGCCGGGCGTCGAAGTCCTGACGCCGTCCTTTTTCAACGAATTCACGCTGCGCCTGCCCACGCCTGCTGCCGAGGTCGTAGATCGGCTGGCGGCCAAAGGCGTGATCGCGGGCGTGCCAGCCTCGCGCCTGCTGCCACACGAGAAATCAGCCGCGAATTTGCTGATCGTTGCCGCAACGGAAACCAATACCGACGAAGATTTTGCCGCGCTGACGTCTGGGCTCAAAGGAGCGTTGGCGTGAGCCAGAGCGGCCAAAAAGGAAAGCTCTCATGAGCATGAACAATCAGGGCCGTCCCAGCAGTGCAGGTGCCGTTGGCCAAACCGGTCCAGCTACGATTTCCGGCGACCGCGGCCTGGATCATGAAGAAGCATTGATATTCGAGCTGGGCCACGGCGCTGTCGGCGTGGACCTGCCCGACGTGAAAATTTCCGAGGATCGTCTGGGCGGCCTGCGCCGCAAGGCCGCTATCGGCCTGCCCGGCCTCAGCGAGCCGGAAGTCGTGCGCCATTATGTGCGGTTGTCGCGAATGAACTATGCCATCGACAGTGGGTTGTATCCGCTTGGCTCCTGCACCATGAAGCACAATCCGCGCCTGAATGAAAAGATGGCGCGGCTGCCCGGTTTTGGCGATCTGCATCCTCTGGCGCCGCGCGCGGCAACGCAAGGCGCCCTGGAACTGATCTCACAGCTGATGAACTGGCTGACCACGCTGACAGGCATGCCGGCAGTGGCAATGTCGCCAAAGGCCGGCGCGCATGGCGAACTGTGCGGACTGCTCGCGATCCGCGCGGCCATCCAGGCGCGTGGCGAGACCCGCAAGCGCATCCTGGTTCCGGAATCCGCTCATGGCACCAATCCCGCCACCGCGGCCTTTGCCGGATTCACCGTCGATGAAGTGGCCGCCAGGCCCAACGGACATGTCGATGCCGAGGCCTTGAAGTCGAAGCTTGGGCCCGACGTTGCGGCAATCATGCTCACCAATCCCAATACTTGCGGCCTTTTCGAAGGCGAGGTGAAGGAAATCGCCGATGCGGTGCACGCCGCGGGCGCTTATTTCTATTGCGATGGCGCCAACTTCAACGCCATCGCAGGCAAGGTCAAGCCCGGTGACCTGGGCGTCGATGCCATGCACATCAATTTGCACAAGACCTTCTCGACGCCGCATGGCGGCGGCGGCCCGGGCGCGGGTCCAGTCGTGCTGTCGGAGCGGCTTGCGCCATTCGCGCCCATCCCACTGCTGGTCGTGGACGCCAAGGGCCTGCGCCTGATCGAGGATCGGGCATCGGTTCCGGCGGGAGCCAGGCCCTTCGGCCGGATGTGCGCCTTCCATGGCCAGATGGGTATGTTCGTGCGTGCGCTCACTTATATGCTCAGCCATGGGCGCGATGGCGTACGCCAGGCCTCCGAAGACGCGGTGCTTTCGGCCAACTACATCTTGGCTTCGCTGAAGGATGTGATGAGCGCGCCCTATGGCGATGGACCTTGCATGCATGAGGCGCTGTTCGATGACAGTTTTCTCGACGGCACGGGCGTCACCACGCTGGATTTCGCCAAGGCCATGATCGACGAGGGCTACCACCCCATGACCATGTATTTCCCGCTTGTCGTGCATGGCGCCATGCTGATCGAGCCAACGGAGTCGGAATCCAAAGAGTCGCTCGACCGCTTCATTCGCGTCTTGCATACGCTTGCACTCGAGGCGCGGGGCGGAAAGACGGAGCGCTTTGCCGGTGCGCCAAGGCTGGCGCCGCGCCGCCGTCTGGACGAAACCGCCGCGGCAAGAAAGCCGGTGTTGCGCTTCAGGCGGGATCCCTTGAAAGAGGCGGCGGAATAGGTTTAACGCGGCATTGCCGCGAAGTTTCAAATGCATCATGTGTGCGCGCGATTGAATTAGTCAATTTTCAAGCGAAAGAGAGTGAAACTCGCCGGGTCTAAAACGAGTTCCGGCATGAGCGCGCAGGCAATTTTTACACCGGGTGCACCGAGCGATGGCGCGTCGCGCGCCATAGCGCGCGTTTCTCCACGCGGCGGCGGCGTCGCCATCTCGCCCGCGCTGCCAGACGATATCGGCAACCTGTTCCTCTGGATCAATGATGCAAAGGCCGCGCTCAGCGACATGCCCTATCGTCCGGTGGACTGCCTGATGTTCAAGGATTGGCTCGATCACCAGGCCAAGCAGAATGCGCAGGTGCTATTCATTATCCGGTCCCTACAGCCGGCCTGCGCCGTCGGCTTCGTCATGTTCAAGAATCTCAGTCCCGTTTTCCGCGCCGCCGAACTTGGCGTGCGTATCGGCGACGAGAAGGACCGTGGCAAGGGGTATGGCACGGCCGCGGTCAACCTGGCCCTGCAATATGGCTGGGACACGCTCAACCTGAGACGGGTCTGGCTCACCGTCTTTGCGCACAATGAACGTGCCATCGCTTCCTATCGCCGTGCGGGATTCGAGACGGAAGGCGTGATGCGCCAGGCCGCGTTTTCCGGCGGCGCCTGGGTCGACGTGATGATGATGGGCGCGCTTAATCCGCGACAGAGTTGAACTTGTTCTATCGGCAGGTATGAATCGTCAGGCCTGGCGGCAATTTTGTCTTGGCGTCGCTGCATGCCACATCAAGCTGCGCCTGGGTCAAACCCTTCACATGGCGCAAATCAGTGCCAAGAAACGACGTGATTGAAGTTTTGGCGCCGGTGAGATCGGCGCCTTCGAGGTTTGCGCCCGCCAGGTTGGCGCCCGACAATTCTGTGCCGCGGAAGCTGGCATTGGTGAAATTGGCGAATGACATGCACATCAGCGTGGCATCTGCGCCATCGAAATCGGCGTCGTGCAAGTCATGCTCCTTGACGCAGGTGTTGGCGAGATCGGCGCCGCTAAGGTCGCAATCCACACAATCCACAATGCCGCTGTGAATCCTGGCCACGGCAGCAGCGTCTGCTCCCGACGCCGGACCGGCGCGGAACAGGACGATGGCCGCATAGGCGGCGAGCAGGGCAACTCGGCGCATGGCCGAAGGCTGGACCGGGGGCGGTTACCAAATCGTTCCGAGCTGGGAAGGGAACTGGCCGCTAGACTTCGCGACAGGGAAAATGGCCGCGAATATTGCTGTTGAAATAGGCGCTTAGCGAATCCGCGAAGAGCAGGCTGTCGTAAATCTCCTGCGGAACGCAGCGGTAGATGTAGGTGCGTCCCGTTTCGCGGAAGGTAGCGCACAAGGTGTGCGCCTCTTCGTCGTAGCTAACCTGTTCCAGGGCGGCGGACTGGACATAGGGCATCCCTCTGGAAACGGCGATCGCCGGGATTTGCTCCCACTTTGAGGGGCGTGCATAGCGCGTTCAGCTGCAGCCGCTGGTCGAGCCGCAAGTGTTGCACTTCATGCAGGTGCCGTTGCGCACCAGTGTGAAATTCCCGCAGGTACTACAGCTGTCGCCTTCAAAGCCTTTCAACCTCGCCTCGGCTGCCCGTGCCGCGCGGCTGCTTTGCGCCGGTCTGCCGAGCGCCGCTTCGAGCGATGCAACCTGTGCGCTGACCGTGCTCAACGTGGCTTCCACGCCGGCGCGGATTTCCGACAGGTCCAGTGTGTTGCTGTCATTGTGGGCTTCGAGGCGGCCGAATTGTTCGTGCTCGTCTTCCGCCAGCATCTTGGGCGCGGCCCCGCCTTTGACCAGCGCGATCTGCGTGCGGCCCCGCAGATATCCGCTTGAGGCCAGCTTGGCGATTGCCACCTCCGTGCCCTGACTACTGGTATTCTTGCCCAGGTCCTCGTCACCAGAAGGCACGACATGGGCAAGGTCGGTGCGGCCCAGATAGGAGACCCCCAGTTCGCGGAAGATATAGTCCAGCACGCTTGTGGCGTTCTTAATGGAATCGTTGCCGATGACAAGTCCGGCCGGCTCGAAGCGCGTGAAAGTGAATGCCTCGACGAATTCCTCCAGCGGCACGCCATATTGCAGGCCCACCGAAATCGCGATGGCGAAATTGTTCATCAGGCTGCGGAAGGCAGCACCCTCCTTGTGCATGTCGATGAAGATTTCGCCCAGCCGTCCATCCTCGTATTCGCCGGTGTGGAGATAGACCTTGTGGCCGCCGACGATCGCCTTCTGAGTGTAGCTTTTGCGACGATGGGGCAGGCGCTCGCGCTCATGGCTCCTGACCTTCTCGATCACGCGCTCGACGATGCGCTCGGTCACCACAGTCTGGCTCGCGGTCGCGCGCGGCGCCTCGGGCAGGGCATCGTCCTCCTCCTCGTCGGCAAAGGCGAAGACTTGGGTAGACAGCGGCTGGCTGAGCTTGGAGCCGTCACGGTAAAGCGCATTGGCTTTCAGCCCAAGCTTCCAGGACAGCAAATAGGCCTCGCCGCATTCGTCGACCGAGGCACTGTTCGCCATGTTGATGGTCTTGGAAATGGCGCCCGAGATGAAGGGCTGCACCGCCGCCATCATGCGGATATGGGCTTCCACCGGCAGCGCCCGCTTGCCGATCCGCCCGCAAGGGTTGGCGCAATCAAACACGGGCAGATGCTGTTCCTTGAGGCATGGCGCGCCTTCGAGGGTCATGGCGCCACAGACATGCAGGTTGGCGGCCTCGATATCGGCGCGTGAGAAACCCAGTGTCTTGAGCATGTCGAAGTCGGGCGCATCCATGGCGGCAGCATCCAGCTTCAGGACATCGCGGCAGAACTTGAATCCCAGCGTGTATCTGTTGAAGACGAAGCGGATATCGAAAGCCGATTCCAGCGCAGCTTCGATCTGGCCGATCTCGTCATCGCCGAAGCCCTTGCCGCGCAGGGCGTCGTAGTTGATGCGGCCCTGATGGTCTTCCAGCGTGCCATGGCCCACGGCATAGGCGACGATGGCATCGATCTCGTGCTGGCTATAACCCAGGTTGGCAAGCGCCTCGGGTACGCAGCGGTTGATGATCTTGAAATAGCCGCCACCGGCCAAGGTCTTGAACTTGACCAGCGCAAAGTCGGGCTCGACGCCCGTGGTATCGCAATCCATGACAAGGCCGATGGTACCGGTCGGGGCGATCACGGTCGCCTGCGCATTACGGAAACCATGCTCCTTGCCCCGGATGAGCGCATCATCCCAGGCGCGTTTGGCGGCTTGCGCCAAGTCGGCATCGCCAATGGCCTTGAGGTCCAGCGGCACGGGCAGAGTCGACAGCTTCTCATAGCCCGACGTCTCGCCGTACGCCGCGCGGCGATGATTGCGGATCACGCGCAGCATTGCGTCCTTGTTGGCCGGATATTCCGGGAAGGGGCCGAGTTCCGCTGCCATTTCGGCTGAGGTGGCATAAGCGGCACCGGTCATCAAGGCTGAGATCGCGCCGGCAATGGCGCGGCCTTCGCGGCTGTCATATGGCACGCCGGCGCTCATCAGGAGGCCGCCGATATTGGCGAAGCCCAGCCCAAGCGTGCGGTAATCATAGGAAAGCTGGGCGATCTCCCGCGAGGGGAATTGCGCCATCAGCACCGAGATCTCCAGCACGATGGTCCAAAGCCGCACGGCGTGCTCGAAGGCTTCAACATCGAAGCTCTTGATCCCGTCGCCCTTACGGAACTGCATCAGGTTCAGAGACGCCAGATTGCACGCCGTGTCGTCCAGGAACATGTATTCGCTGCACGGATTGGAGGCGCGGATATCGCCACCCGCCGGGCAGGTGTGCCAGTCATTGATGCTGGTGTGAAACTGGATCCCGGGATCGGCACAGGCCCAGGCGGCATGAGAGACTTTCTCCCATAGGTCGCGCGCCCGGACCGTTTTGACCACCTTGCCGTCGCCGCGGTTGGTCAGATGCCAGTCATCGTCCTCCAGAACCGCGTTCAGGAAGGCGTCCGTCACCCGCACGCTGTTGTTGGAATTCTGGCCCGCGACCGAGGTATAAGCCTCGCTGTTCCAATCGGTGTCATAGGTGCGGAAATCGATCTCCTTGAAGCCCTGGCGCGCGAAGCTGATGACCCGCTCGATCAGATTGTCCGGAATCATGCTCTTGCGGGCAGCCTTGATCTCGCGCCGGAGCGCTGGATTCTTCTGCGGGTCGTAGCAGTCGCCGCCTGAGCCTTGGCAATTCACGCAGGCCTTGAGCACCGCCTTCAGGTGTTTTTCGGTGAGCTTGGAGCCCGCCACCAGCGCGGCCACCTTCTGCTCCTCGATCACCTTCCACTCGATGAAATCCTCGATGTCGGGATGGTCGATATCCACGATCACCATCTTGGCGGCGCGGCGCGTGGTGCCGCCCGACTTGATAGCGCCGGCGGCACGGTCGCCAATCTTCAGGAAGCTCATCAAGCCCGAGGAGTGGCCACCGCCCGACAGTTTCTCGTCGGCGCCGCGCAATGGCGAAAAGTTCGTGCCGGTGCCCGAGCCGTATTTGAAGAGGCGCGCTTCGCGG
>DATKEP010000137.1:0-18285 GCA_035512055.1 Rhizomicrobium sp. | reverse complement strand
GCTGACCGCCTCCTGGCCGCTATTCTTCCTGGAATTGCTGGCGGCCTTCATCGTCGTCAATCTTTTCTTTTCGATGCTGTATCTGAACGACCCGCACGGCATCGCCAACGCGCACCCCGGAAGTTTCGCTGACGCTTTTTTCTTCAGTGTGCAGACACTGGGAACGCTCGGCTATGGCGTGATGGCGCCGCGCACGCTTTACACTAATCTGCTGGTGACGGTGGAAAGCTTCACCGGCATCCTGACCATCGCGCTTTTCACCGGCATCATCTTTGCGCGCTTTTCGCGGCCCCAGGCGCGGGTGGTGTTCAGCAACGTCGCGGTGGTTACGCCTTTTGATGGCGTGCCAACCCTGATGTTCCGCGCCGCCAACCAGCGCGGCAACTCCATCCTGGACGCCGAGGTCCATGTCTCGCTGGCCGGCAAGTATGCCACCAGCGAAGGCGTCGAGATGCGCCGCTTCCAGGAACTGACGCTGGTGAGGCCGCGCAATCCGCTCTTTGCCCTGTCCTGGACGGTCATGCATGCGCTCGACGAAACCAGTCCGCTGTTCCGCCTGGGGCTGGCGGAGATGATCGAACGCGACATGGAACTGGTGGTGATGCTGTCGGGCACGGACGAGACCATCAATGACCGCATCTATGCCCGCCATTCCTATGTGGCGGAAGAAATCCTCTGGGACCGGCGCTTTGTGGACGTGGTGTCCGTCACTGCGTCCGGCCAGCGCATGGTGGACCTGCACCGTTTCCACGACACGCAGGAAATCTAATCGCTCCGGCTCTTTGGCAGCGCATCGAGGCCGCCCAGGAACAGCGTGGTGGCGAAGCGTGTCGTCGCCTCGACACTGGCGCCGGCCTTGACGCGCTCGGCCAGTTCGAATGCCACGCCCGTCAGCGCCGCGCCGAGCGCGCCCGCGTCGGTCTCAGGCAGAAGACCGCGCGCCATGGCGGCGACGATATCCTCCCGCAGCTCCGCAAAGCCGGCCAGCACCTCCGGCGAATCCATGCGAAAGCGCTCCGGTACCGGCCGGCTGTCGCCGCGATTGTCCGCTACGAACTTAAAGAAGGTGCGGAAACTTGAGGACAGGAATTCCTCGCGACTCTGCGCCTGTTGGCGCGCGCGAGAGAGATGCGGCCGCACCTTCAGCGCCACCTCGTCCCGGATCGCCTGATAGACTTCCTCCTTGGACTTGAAATAATTGTAGAAGGTGCCGGATGCGAGCGGCGTTGCGCGGATAATGTCGCGCACCGTGGCGGTAGCAAATCCCAGCTGGGCGAAGACCTGGCGCGCCCCCGCCAGGATGGTCTCGCGGTTTTGTATCTTGGTCTGTTCGCGCCTTGTGGCCATGGCGAAGCTTAGAGCAAGTTCTGGCCGCTGGCGATCAACCCGCGTCAGCGCCCGCCGCCCCGGATCCAATTGCGTCTGTCACATTCGCAAAACCATCGCGTTCCACACATTGGAGCAATTCGCGCTTCATGCGCGCGACCAGGCCCGGGCCTTCAAACACGAGCGCGCTGTAGAGTTGCACAAGGCTCGCGCCCGCCCTGATCTTGGCATAAGCCTCTGCGCCGCTTGAGATGCCGCCGACACCCACCAGGGTCACAGCACCACTGAGGCGCTGGTACATGCCCGCCAGCACCCGCGTGGAAGGAAGAAACAACGGTTTGCCGGAAAGACCGCCGCTTTCCGCGGCGTGGCGCGACCTGAGCGGAGGACGGGCAATGGTGGTGTTGGAAGCGATCAGCCCTTCGATGCCGCTTCTGCGCACCACATCGGCGATCTCGTCCAGCGCATGGCCCTCCAGATCTGGCGCGATCTTGAGCAGGATGGGAACCTTGACCGGCTTTTTGTCCCGCAGTCCGGTCAGAACGTCCAGCAGGCGCGTGAGCTCTTCACGGTTCTGCAATCCGCGCAGACCTGGCGTGTTGGGAGAGGACACATTGACCGTCACATAGTCCGCAAGCAGTCCCAACAGATCGAAAGTCTTGGCATAGTCGGCGATCCGGTCTGCGCTGTCCTTGTTGGCGCCGATGTTGATGCCCACGATCCCGCGATTGCCACGCATCGCGAAATTTCTGGCCGTCGCCTGCATACCCGCATTGTTGAAGCCCATGCGGTTGATCACCGCCCGGTCCTCGCCGAGCCGGAACAGGCGCGGGCGCGCATTGCCGGCTTGTGGCCTGGGCGTGACGGTGCCGCACTCGACAAAGCCGAAGCCGAACCCGGCCATCGCACCTGGCACTTCGGCATTCTTGTCGAAGCCGGCGGCGAGCCCCACCGGATTGGGAAAATCGAGCCCCAGCGCCCGAACCTTCAGGCGTGGATCATCCGGTGGCGGAGCGGGCAGAAACGGCGCGGCCAGCCCCAACAACTTTAGCGTGGCGTTGTGGGCGCTTTCGGCCGGCAGGCGCCTGAGAAAGGCGGCGCCAAGATCGAAGATAGACACGGACTTGATTCCTTTGCCTCTCTTATAGGAATATAACCGTAAAGTCAGGTTTGTTTCCTAGTGTTGACGCATTCCCAGATCTGGCGCGCCATAGACGCCCTCGCCACCCGGCACGGCACGTCGCCCTCGGGTCTGGCCAAGCTCGCCGGTCTGGACCCCACCACCTTTAACAAGAGCAAGCGCGGCTCGGCCAATGGAAAGCTGCGCTGGCCCTCGACCGAAAGCCTGGCCAAGGTGTTGGCCGCGACCGGCTCGGGGATTGAGGACTTCGTCGCCCTTGTCATGGAGAAATCCACCGTCAGGTTGCGCATGGTGCCCTTGATCGGCATGGCTCAGGCGGGGGCATCCGGCTATTTCGACGATGCCGGCTTTCCAGCCGGTTCCGGCTGGGAAGATATCGCTTTTCCCGAAATCGCCGATGCCCATTGCTATGCGTTGGAGATCACGGGCGATTCCATGCTGCCGGTCTATCGCGATGGCGACCGCATTCTGGTATCGCCGCAAGGCTCCTTGCGCCGCGGCGACAGGGTTGTGGTCAAGACCCGTGCCGGTGAAGTGATGGCCAAGCAGCTTGGCCGCATGACGGCGCAACGCATTGAACTCAAGAGCTTCAATCCGGCATTCGAGGACCGCAGCTTCGCCTTGAGCGAAATCGCCTTCGTCCATCGCATCATCTGGACCAGCCAGTGACCGGTATTTCGAACCCCTCGGGCCTTCGCACCTAATCGGTGCGACGTCCACCTCCCCTTGTCGCGCCGCGCGCGAAGGGGAGGATCAGGGAAAGCCCTGATATTTGCGCACCAGCGCGTCGAAAGCTTCCTGTTGGGTGGGTGCGCTCAGGCCGAGCAGTTCCTGGGCCCGCTGCTGGATCTTTTTTTCGTAAGCCGTCTCTGCCGTGTCCGAGACCGCGGCCTTCAGTTCGGTGACGATCCGGTTGCGGTATTTGCCAGGGTCAAATCCCGCCAGCGCCAGGGCGACCTGATAACGCACGGCAACATTGCCGGGCGCAAGCCACACGGCGCGGTCGAACATGTCCAGCGCCTCGCTTTCGGTCGCGCCATAAAGCAGCCGCGCCAGCATGCCGCCACCACCGCGCACGATCTCGATATGCCAGCCGCCCAGCGCCGACACCGCATACGCATTCTTCGCATCTTCGGCGACCGCTGCATTCAGCGCCGCTTTGGACTGCGCCGGGAAATCCCGGAATCGCGCCTTGACCATGCCGATGACGCGCGCCTCATAGCCCAGCGCCACCGCCAGCCAGACATGGGCGAAGGCCTGGTGCGGGTCGGCCGCAATCGCTGCGCGCGCCAGCTTCTCGGCCCGTTGCAGACAGGCAAGACAAGGAGAATCGCGCAGCACCTCATCGGCTAGGACTGCGCGCGCGGCGATTGCAAGCCCGGCGGCGCTGTGCGAAGCCTCGCCCGCCTGGGCCGCCTGTTCATATTGGCCTTTGGCATAAAGCGCGAAGATGTCGTCGGCGGTCGCAGCCTGCGCCATGGTCGAGGCGCAAAGCAGCAGCCCGACGAGCCAAAGCCTCATTTGACCCAAAGCCTCATGTGACGAAATCGCCGGCCAGCGCCGCCCGGATCATCGCCGCAGTCTTGGAGCAACCAAACAGCGCGGCAAAAGAGCCGAAGCGCGGCCCTTGGGTCTGGCCCAGAAGCACCTCATAGAGCGCGGCGAACCAGGTGCGCAGCGGCTCAAAGCCATGCGCCTTGCCCACCTCGTACACCACGTTCTGCACCACCGCGCCGTCGCGCTCGTCACCGAGCTTCTCGAACTGGACCGCGAGGTCCTCAAGCGCGGAACGTTCCTTCTCGCTGGCCATGCGGAAGACTTTCGAAGGCCGCACAAAGTCCTCGTAATAGCGCAGCGCGAAACCGACCAGACGGTCCAGGCCGGGATTGGCCTCGGGCGATACGGCTTCCGGCGAATAGGCGCGGATGAACCCCCACAAGACGTCGCGATTGTGCGCATTGGAAGCCGACACCAGATTGAGCAGAAGCGCAAAGCTCACCGGATAGCGCTCAGCCGGCACGTTTCCGCCATGGATATGCCAGACCGGATTTTCCAGCCGCTGTTCTTCGGTTGTTTCCGGCGCATGATAAGATTCCAGATGGGCGATATATTCGTCCACTGCCTTGGGGATCACATCGAAGTAAAGCCGTTTGGCGGCGCGCGGCTTCTGGTACATGAACAGGCCCAGGCTTTCCGATGAGCCATAGGCAAGCCATTCTTCGACGGCGATGCCGTTGCCCCTGGACTTGGAGATCTTCTGGCCCTTCTCGTCCAGGAACAGTTCGAACATGTATTGTTCCGGCGGCGTACCGCCCGCGATACGGCAAATCGCGTCATAAAGTGTCGCGCTGGTGAGATGATCCTTGCCGTACATCTCGTAATCCACGCCCAGCGCCGCCCAGCGCATCCCCATGTCGGGTTTCCATTGCAGCTTGCAGCGCCCACCCGTCACAGGGACGGTCTCGAGACTGCCGTCTTCCTCCACATAGGTGATCGTGCCCCTGGCCACGTCACGGTCGACCACCTTGGCAAGCAGTACCTTGCCTGAGCGTGGTGAGATCGGCAGGAAGGGCGAATAAGTCTGCTGCCTTTCCTCGCCCAAAGTGGGCAGCATCACCGCCATTACCTTGTCATAGTTGGCCAGAATGCGCAGTAGCGCCTCGTCGAAACGTCCCGACTTGTACGTCGCGGTCGAGGAATAGAATTCATAACGAAAGCCGAAATGATCGAGGAAGCTGCGCAAGCGCGCATTCATGTGGTGGCCGAAGCTGTCATGGGTGCCGAAGGGATCGGGGATCGCGGTCAGCGGCTTGCCCAGGTTGGCGGCCAGCATCTCCGGCTGCGGCAGGTTTTCCGGCACTTTCCTGAGGCCGTCCATGTCGTCGGAAAAGGCGATCAGGTGGGTCGGTATGTCGCTGACGGCCTCAAAGGCGTGACGCACCCAGCTGGTGCGCGCGACCTCGCCGAAGGTCCCGATATGAGGAAGTCCCGAGGGGCCATAGCCGGTTTCGAACAGCACGCCATTGACGGACTTTCCGGTTTTTTTCTGGGCCTCCAGCCGGGCCAGCAGCTTGCGGGCCTCTTCAAAGGGCCACGCCTTGGCGGCAAGCGCCTGTCGGGACAAGGGATTCACGGCTGAATTCACTCTTGGTTAGGAAAGGCTTAAGCGTTTTGAAAGGGCGCGAAAGCTAAGCTGTGGCAAGGATTTGCGCAATGACCGAGGAAATCTCGCCAGAAGGCAAGGAGGCTGAGCAGGTTTTTGCCGGCCGCATCGATATCCTCTATGCACTCGGCCGTCATTACCTGTCGCTGCCCTTTGCGGTGCTCTGCGTCCCTGCGACGGTGATTGCGGGTCACGGACCGGCAATTCTGTCCCTGATGCCGCTGCTCCTGCAGCTGGGCGTGGTGATCGCGGCCGAACAGCTCACCACCGCTTACAAGATTCGTCCCAAAGGCAGCGATCCGCATTTCTGGGCGCGGCGCTATACCTTCGTGTCGGCGATTTCCGGTTCGAGCTGGGGCGTGGCCACGCTGTTCTGGTTCGTGCCCGGGTCATTTCCCGCCCAGGCCTATCTCAGCCTTGCCTTTCTCGGCATGACCGCAACCGAATTCATTGCCCGATCGGCGCACCGCCCTGCTTACATGACACACACGATCTGCGCGCTGGGCCCCCTGGTGGGGCTGCTGCTGCTGCAGGGTGGACTTTATGCCGATTGCACCGCGGTCCTGATCGCGCTCTTTGCCAGCGTCCTGATCAGCTATTGCCATGATATGGCGCAGCTCTTGGACGAGAGCCTTTACCTGCGCAACGAGAACGGCCAGCTGGTGATCCGGCTGCAGCGGGAAAAAAGCGAGGCGATCTCCGCGCGCGACGCCGCCCAGTCCAGTGCCATGGCCAAGTCCGCCTTCATCTCCAATATCAGCCATGAACTGCGCACGCCCTTGAATGCGCTCCTGGGCATGGCACAGCTCCTGGAACGCGCCGAACTTCCCAAGCAGCATGGCGACCATGTCAAGCTGATGTTGCAGGCGGGCCGGAGTCTGCAAACCCTGATCGACGACGTAATCACATTGACCCGCGACGATACCAGCCAGCCGGAGTATGAGGACTGCGATCCATTGCAAGCGGCGCGCACGATAGTACGCCTGTTGCAGCCGCGCGCCTGGGAGAAACGCCTGCAGCTGACCCTCAGTGTCGCCTCCGGCATGCCGCGGGTGGCTGCCGATCCTCGCAAAGTGCGCCAAGTGCTGCTCAAGCTGGCCGACAATGCGCTCAAATTCACCGAGCACGGGCTGGTGGACATCCGCCTGGAAGTCAGCGAGGGCGGCCAGGCGGTGCGATTTCTGGTCACCGACACGGGCCATGGCGTGGCGCCGGAATTGGCGGATATTCTGTTCAGGCCTTTCTCGACCGGCGATTCCTCCTATTCCCGCCGCGAACAGGGCGCAGGCCTTGGCTTGGCAGTGGCGAAGCGCGTGATCGAACAGGCGGGCGGCAGCATTGGCTTCAACAGCGAACCTGGCGCGGGCGCCCAATTCTTCTTCACCCTGCCCGTATCCGGCATGACGGCCCGCCCGGGCCAGCGCAACGAAGCGGAAAGCGAGTATCCCACGCCGGCCGGCCTCACATTACTGCTCTACCTGCGCACGTCCGCCATCGCAGACGCGCTGATCGACATGCTGGAACCCTTTGGCAACCGCGCGGTGCGGGCCGCAAGCCTGGCCGATGCGCTGGAGCGCGCGGGCAAGGAACATTTCGATGCCATCATATCCTGTGCCGGCGATGCCGACATGCTGGCGGCGGCGCCCGGCGTCAAGGCGCCACTGATTGCGATCCTGCTTCACGGGGACCGGGCCCCCACCACCACCGACAGCGCTTTGCGCTGGCCGGTGGAAGCATTCCAGCTTTACCGCGCCATCCAACATATCCGCTTGTCCCACGACACGCACGATGGACAGGCCGATACCGACGCCATCGCGGCCATCGATCCCGTCGCATTCAGGACTCTGGAAAAATCCGTCGGCATAAAGACGCTGACGGAAATCCTGCAATGCTACATCGTCACCGCCGAACGCCTGACCAATGACCTGGCGCAAGCCTGCGCCGCGGAGAAATGGGACGATGCCGCGCGGCTGGCACAAGACATTGTCGGTGCCGCCGGCGGACTGGGACTTTCCGCCATTACCCAGGCGGCGCGGCAATTCGCGCGGGCTGCGCGCGAAGGCGGAAATCATCACGACCTGCGCAATGCCGCCCAGGCGGTTGTGGGCGAACATATCCGGGCGCGGGCCGCGTTGATCCAGCTTTATCCGGATGTAGCTTAGAAAACTCTACGCTTTTTAGAGCGCGCAGACCATGATCTCGCGCCAATGGAATCGCTTTCCCACCTTATTGCACTTGTCCCTGCGCCTCCCGGCGCGGTGATCGCGCGCAGCGACGGCGGCGACGCCGAGCGTATCGACTTGCGGGATGCGCGAGCGCTGTTCGAGGGCAGTGACGTGCTGGTGGCACATTCGGCCTTTGTTGCGGGACGGCTGGGGGTGCGTGCTCCCGTGATGCTGTTCGATGTGCTGGAACTGTTTGCATTCGTGCGCCCCGGCCGGCCCTTTGTGCCAAGCGCGCTGGGCCTGGCGCGGTCGCTGGGACTGGAGCCACCGCAAACGCCGGAAGAAAGCGCAGGCGCCCTTCACGTCATCGCGCGACGCTTGCTGCAGGAAGCGGCGGACTGGCCGGCCGAAACCCTCGCAAGCCTGGCGCCCCTGGTTGGCACGCTGGACCGCGCTGGCTGGCGCTGGGCGCCGTTGCTGAAGACCCTAACGGGCGAAGTGCCGCACGGCTCGCCCATCGCAGGCCTGGAGGCTTGGCGCGGCCTTGCACCATGGGAAGACCGGGCTCCGGCAGGCCAGCCCGGCTCGCTGCCTGTGGAGCCCCGGGAAGCACGCGCGCGGCTGGCCGAGATGGTGGGCAGCTTGCGGCCCGAACAGGGCGCCTATGCCGATGCGGCGGCCTATGCATTCGGACCTCGCGAACAGGCGGGAAGCCCACGCGTGGCGCTGGTGGAAGCGGGTACGGGCACTGGCAAGACTCTCGGATATCTCGCACCCGCCAGTCTTTGGGCCGAGAAGAATGGACCGGGCCTCTGGATTTCAACCTATACCCGCAACCTCCAGCGCCAGATCGTGCAGGAAATCGCCCATCTCTGGCCCGATCCGGCCGAGCGCGCCGAAAAAGCCGTCGTGCGGAAAGGTCGGGAAAACTATCTCTGTCTTCTCAACTTTGAAGATGCCGCAAAGCGCACGGCGCTGGCGCCGGGCCAGCTTGCTGTCGTGCTAGGCCTGGTCGCGCGCTGGATTTCATCCCACACCGACGGCGACCTGTCCGGTATGGGCTTTCCAGCCTTTCTCGCCGCGCATATGCCGCTCTCCACCATTACCGATCGGCGCGGCGAATGCATTTATGCCGCCTGCCCGCACTATCGCATCTGCTTCATCGAGCGCGCCATCCGCCGCGCCCGCCATGCCAATATCGTTGTGGCCAATCATGCGCTGGTGATCGCGCAGGCCGCGCAGGACCACGCCTCGCGCGACTGGCTAGGCAAGGATGAAACGACCGACACGCCCAGCGAGCATCGCGTGCGTTACGTCTTCGACGAAGGCCATCACCTGTTCGATGCCGCCGATAGCGGCTTCTCCGCGCATCTGTCTGGACGGGAGATGGCCGAGCTGCGCCGTTGGATTCGCGGGCCGGAGAGTCGCGCCAGAAGCCGCATGCGCGGGTTGGAAGAAAGACTGAACGACCTGATCGCCGACGACGAAGCCGCCCAACGCGCGCTGGAAGAGGCGGTGCAGGCGGCAAGCGCGCTGGCAGGCGAAGGCTGGACCACGCGGCTGGGATCAAACCCGCGCGGACCGGGCGAGATCTTCCTGGCCGCCGCCTACACCCATGTCAGGGCGCGCAGCCAGGATGCCGATGCCTTTTATTCGCTGGAGGCCGAGCCCTACCCGATGAGCGAGAATCTGCTCGAGGCGGTGCGCGGGCTGTCGCGCGGCCTCAAGCGCATTGCCGAGCCGCTGACCCAACTGGCGCGCTGCCTGCGCAAGAAGATGAACGACAAGACCGCAACGCTGGAGCCCTATACCAAATCACGACTTGATGCGGCCGCACGCGGGCTGGAACGGCGCGCCAAGACCGTGCTGCCCGCCTGGATCCAGATGCTGGATGCGCTCGGGCAGGGCGAGATCCCAGACGAATTCGCGGACTGGTTTGCCATCTCCCGCGAGGACGGCCGCGATACCGATGTGGGGCTGGAGCGGCACTGGATCGATCCCACCACGCCCTTGGCGGCGGCGGTGCTGGAGCCGGCGCACGGAGCGCTGATAACCTCGGCCACCCTGCGCGACAGCGGCGCGGACGCCGACGACCATTGGGCCAGTGCCGAGATCCGCACCGGCGTGGGCCATTTGCCTCAGCCTGCGCGGCGCGCCCATTTCGGATCGCCATTCCGTTACGAGGACCAGGCGCGCGTCTTCGTGGTCAAGGACATGCCCCGGCGTAATGCCGATGCGCTGGCCGCCGCCTATCGCGAATTGTTCCTGGCCTCTGGCGGCGGCGCGCTGGGACTGTTCACCGCGGTGCGTGCCTTGCGCGACACCGGCAACCGCATCGGCGGGCCGCTGGCCGAGGCCGGCCTCACGCTCTATGCCCAGCATATCGACCGCCTGGACACCGGCGCGCTGGTGGACCTGTTCCGCGCCGAGGAAAATGCCTGTCTGCTGGGGACCGATGCCTTGCGCGACGGCGTGGACGTGCCTGGGCGCAGCTTGCGGCTGGTGGTGTTCGACAAGGTGCCCTGGCCCAAACCCAGCATTCTGCACAAGGCCAGGCGCGCGAAATTTGGCCGAGGCTATGACGACCTGATCACCCGCTTCCGGCTGAAACAGGCGTTCGGACGACTGATCCGGGGCCCGGAGGACAAGGGCTGTTTCGTGATTCTGGAAGGGGCTACCCCCAGCCGGCTTCTGGCGGCGTTTCCGGAAAGAGCCCCCGTCAAGCGCTGCGGTCTGGCCGAGGCGATTGGGGATATCCGGGAGTTCCTTGGGTCGGAAACAGTGACCCGTTCCCCCAGTCCCCTTATAACCCCCTGATGACCGCGACATTGGAAACCCTGTATCCCGCCACCGCAAATGGCGAGGAGAGTTATGGCCGGTATTCCACCGGTATCCTGCCCAGCCATGTGCTGAAGCGCCTGCTGGAGCAGGGGCGCGAGGTCACCGCGTCCGAGCCCTTCACGCATGGCCAGATCCAGCCCGCCAGCATCGACCTGCGCCTTGGACCGGTCGCCTACCGCGTCCGCGCCAGCTTCCTGCCGGGTCCCGAGGCGACCGTCGAAGACAAGCTCAAAACCGTCTTCATGCATGAAGTGGATCTGCGCGAGGGCGCGGTGCTGGAAGCAGGCTGTGTTTATATCGTGCCGCTTCTGGAGCGGGCGGAATTCTCGGCCCGAATTTCCGGCGGCGCCAATCCGAAAAGTTCGACTGGGCGCATCGACGTCTTCACCCGGCTGATCACTGACCATGCGCCTTCGTTCGATCGTGTCGAGGCAGGCTATCGTGGACCACTTTTTGCGGAGATCTGCCCGCAGACCTTCCCTGTGCTTGTGCGAAAAGGTTCGCGCCTCAATCAGCTGCGCATCCGCCATGGCTCGCCCAGTTTCAGCGACACCGCGCTGCGCCGCCTGCATGAACAGTCGCCGCTGGTGGCCATCGATGATGGGAAAGGCGAGCCAAACATCGACGATGGGCTGGCACTCTCCATTGACCTGAAAGGAAGCGCCGATGCCGGCGGGCGAATCGGTTTCCACGCCAAGAAGCACACCGGCCTGATCGACGTGGACAAGGTGGGCGGGCTCGATCCCGCCGATTATTGGGAACCGATCATGGCCAATCCCAGGGGCGACATGGTGCTCGACCCGGATGAATTCTACATCCTGGTGTCCCGCGAGCGGGTCGCGATCCCGCCGGACCATGCCGCCGAGATGGTGCCGTTCAATCCACTGGTGGGCGAGTTTCGCGTTCATTATGCCGGCTTCTTCGACCCCGGCTTCGGCTACGAGGCGGGCGAGCCGCCTTCGGCACGGGGTGTGCTGGAAGTACGCTCGCGCGAGGTTCCCTTTATCTTGGAACACGGCCAGACCATCGGCCGATTGGTGTTCGAGCGGCTGACCGATCCGCCCCCGGAAGGTTATGGTGAAGGCCTGGGTTCCAACTACCAGGGCCAGGGCCTGAAGCTGTCCAAGCACTTCCGATCGTGATGACGGCGTTCACCATAATGGGCGTTCATCATTGAGCGGGTAACAATTGTTGCGGAAAATCCACATTGCGGCGGCAAAGCATCTCAAACCGCAGCAAAGCCATTGCGCCGGAGCCAGTCTCCGGCACAGTTAGCGCCACTCGTGGACGGACGGTTTGGGGAAACCCCGCGAGCATTTGGCGCCGGTTGGGGTCCGGTCCAAAGGTCCCGTTTGAAGGGGGCATGAGAGGCGGTTACGGCGCGAAAGCAGCCGGCCGCCTCTTGTTTTTCTTAAAATGATTCTGAAGACAGCGCGCCTGACCCTCCGGCCCCAGCAGCAGGGTGATGCCGAAGCCTTGTTCGCCATACTGAACGACCCCGAAGCGATGCGTTTCTGGAACCGTCCGCCCATCGCCGGCCTCGCCGTCGCGAATGAATTGGTGCGCGAACAACAAGCCGCCATGGCCACGGGGCTTTGCCGGTACTGGACGGTGCTTGAACGGGACGACGCCATCGGCAGCGTGGATCTGAGCTTGATCCAGCGAGGTTCCGCGGAGCTGGGCTTCCTCTTCAGGCCCGACCGCTGGGGAAAGGGCTTGGCCAGCGAAGCCGTGGGCGCGGTCGTCGGTCATGCTCTGGCCGAAATAGGTCTCATGCGGCTGGCATCGGCCATCCAGACGGAGAACCACAGAGCGGCACGGGTGCTGGAAAGGTCTGGTTTTTCATTGGTGGAACGGCGAAACGTGACGATTGCCAGCGGCGAAGCGCGGACTTGCGCTTTCTATCTTTTGCGGCGCGACCAGTCCAAAACCGCGAAAGGCAAATAATAGATCGTCAGCGACAGGATACCGGCCGCCACCAGCTCGGGAATGTACCAGGGCCAGGGTGACATGAAGGAAAGCAGCGTCGTACCCGGCGGCTTGGCGCGCAGGAATCCGTAATTCGTTTCCAGGCACCAGTCGGCAATTCCCGCCACCAGAGCATAGAATAACGTCGCCCCGGCAACGCGCGGCAGACTTGCTGCTCTGGGCCTCAAGCCCGTTCCCAGGGTGAGATAGAGCAACGCCGCGATGATGCCGCCATGCTCGACGAAGAAGAAAAGGAACTGCGGATCGGGAAAATCATAGGCCACATCCGGCGTGGCCATGCCCTGCAAAGTCCCGCCAAGACCCCAGAAATAACCCAGCTCGTAGGCAAATTGGTTGCGGGTCAGAAGCGCCATGACCAGCGCGACGCACGCCCAGTCGCACAGATTCAGCGGCAGGCCATTGCCGATATCGAGCCAGCCGCGCCGCGCGAACAGGATCAGCCAGGAAATCCAGCCGAAGACGAGAAAGGCCGCAAGACAGTGGCGGACGAAGCGATCCAGCGACAGGCGTCCACGTGTCGGCACCGCCAGCAACAGCGGCGTGGCCACGGTCAGGGCCAGCGCAGCCAGATGCGGAGTACCGAACGGAAGGAAGGGCGGTCTCACGGCACCATTATAGACGCGTATCAGCTAACGCTTGAGACCAAATGCCCAGAGATGGCCGGCATGGTCCACCACGAACAGCTTGCCCAATGCCACGACCGGCTGGGTGAAGTGCACGGTGTTGCCGTCCATCGCCTTCTTGCTGGACCACAATTCCTTGCCGGTCGCGGCATCGAAGGCGAACAAGGTCATGGTGGCATGCGGGGTCATGATGCGGTCGATTGCATTTTGGTTCGGATCGAACGGCTTGCGGCTTCCATCGGCATTGAAGATGCCCTTGGGCACTTGGACCGTGCTTTCGGCGGTCTGCAACGCATAGACCACGCCATTGGCCACCACAGGCGGCGAAGCCATGTTGAGGTCGCGCGACATCCATTGCGGCACGAGCACCGGCTTGCCGTTCTGGTCCTCGACGGTGAAGGCCATGACGCTGCCATTGATGACGTCGCCATAGGACATCGGGAGTTTTGACCCCGCCTTGGCGGGCGCGCCCCACATTGGCGTGTAAAGCCAGCGCTGGCCCTTGTCGTCCTGTGCCGTGGCCAAACTTCCCCACACGCCTTGGGCCTGAAAATCCTGAATGTCGTTGCCCATGCGCGGAGATTGATAGAGCCCGGTCATGTGATCGACACCGCCCAGATTGTCGGCGTCGAGCAGGTAAAGCACCGACTCCTTCGATGCGGTGGCGACAATGTTGCGCTTGCCGAATGGAAACAGAAGGACGCCGCCGGAGCCGAAGTCCAGATCGCGGGCATAGACGGTGCGCCAGCTTGTCGGCGTGAAACTGTCGTTCAGACCCCAGGCATGCGGGCGTATTGCCAGCACCATGTCGCCATAGATGCCGCTGCCCGGATTATTGGGACCGTCGGCGGTCGACACATAGGCGCCTTGCGGACCCCAGGCCACGCCTGACGCGCCCCACGGGCCGGCGGGACGGCCCTTGCCGGTATAGAAGCGCGACAGTGCGGGATGGGCTGGATCGGAGATGTCCATCGCCGCAACGGTGCCATATTCGGTCGGCTGTTCGGGGCTGCCGCCGCAACCCCGCGCCGTGGTGGTATAGATCACATTGTCCACCAGGTTGAGGCTCCAGTTGCGGCTGAAGGGCTGCACCATCTTGGTGGGCGTCAGCGCCTCGCTGCCGTCGGCGAGATGGGCGCCACGCAGGTTGCCGTCGCTGGTGGTGAAGTAGATCACGCCCTTGGCCTTGTCGATTATCGGCGTCGCCTGCTCGGTGTTGGAGCAGCTGATCGAGGGCGGCCTAAGCGGTTTGATGGTGTTGGGAAAGTTTTTCTGCCAGATGATCTTGCCGGTATTGGCATCGACGGCGCTGAGCACGTCATCCATGCCGATGCTGAACACCAGGTCTTTGGTGCCATCGGATGTACTGACCCCGGAAACAACGACGGGCGCGGTCAAGGTCGAAAGCACGAGCGCCTGCGAGGCAGTGGTCAGCTGTGTATTCCACAAGGGCTGCATGCGGCCGACGGTCTTGGCCGAGAGCGTGGTTTCGCCGCGGTTCCAGCCCGTGCGTTCGCGGTCGTAATTGTAGGCCAGCCAGTCAGGCACGGCGGGGCGGGGCTCGATCAGCTTGATCACCGGGGGCGGTTCGGGGCGGGTCGGGGGCGGCACTGCAAGCTGTGCCCAGGCCGATGCGGTGGCCAGACTGACCAGGGCAGTTCCGGCCAGAAAAAGTACGGGCGTGCGCTTCATTTTCGTCCCCTTCGCGATGGTCGAAACCGCCATCTTGGGGACAAGCGTCCCCTCTCCGCCCAGCGCTGTCAACACGCGCGGCTGTGGCCATACTGCCTGGAAAAGTCGGATCTTATGGGGTTTCTTGGCCGCAGCCCATCCAACCTACGACTTTGGATAGTCCCGCCACAGCCATTCCAGCGCCGCCGGCAGAGTCTGCTTCACCACCCTGGGATCAACGTGATGGGCGTCCATGGCGAAGACATAGCGGTAGTCGTAGCCCTTCTTCTTCAGCACCGCCGCCATGCGGTTATTGGCCAGCGGCCAATTGTGCCAGGTCTTTTCCGGGTCGTCGAAATGCAGGTCTTTTTCGCCCACTTCCATCCAGATGCGAATCGGCTTTGTCGCCGTCTTGGGAATCAAAGTCTCGTGATATTCCCAGCCACCACGCGGTGTCGCGGTGTCCTGCGGCGAGGCTTGGTTCACGAAGGTGCCCGAATAGGACAGGACCTTGTGATAGCGCTCGGGATGGTACCAGGCCATGGTCCAGGCGCAGATCGCGCCCGATGAACCGCCCATGGTAGCGCGGCCTTCCGGATCGGTGGTGAAGGTCACGCCATAATTCTTCGACACCGCCGGCAACAGTTCCTGTTCCACCCAGTTGGAGTAGCGGTCCGACAGCGTGTCATACTCCAGCCCACGCTCGGAGCCTTGCGCGTCGCTGCCGCCCGAATCTGGCGCGATAATGATCATGGCCGGCAGGCGATGCGCCGCAATCATGTTGTCCAGCACCGGCGCCAGTCGGTTGATGTAGGAATGGCCGTCCTGCACCACCATGAAGGGTGCGGCCGTGCCCGGCTTGTATTGCTTGGGAATATAGACATAGACGTGCCGCTCATAGCGGCCGGGCTTTGACAGCTGATCCGCGGGAAAGGGCAGCCGATTGCCATAAGCGTCGCGCTTGTTGGCGAGATCGCCCTCGATGCGCACGATCCCCGGATAGAGTTTGCTGTCGTCCGAATACAGGATGAACTCGCGCACATCGCCCTGCGGCACATTCGGGTTGACTGTATATTCGGTCGCGTCGGCATAGTTGGGACCGATGATGCTGGTCGCGGCATCCGTTGCAGGCGCAGGCGTAGGGACCTTGGGCAATGCCCGATCGGAAGCCGGCTGTGCCCTAGCTGGCAGGATGGCCAGCGCGCTGGCGACGAGAAGTAATAAAATTTTCCTGTTGCGCATTCTTCAATCCCTTCCTGTTACGACGCCGTTTCAGGCGTGATCGATTTTGCCGCTTCCTCCACCAGCTCGGCCGGCCTGTGGGAGATATCCAGAATCACCGCATGCTCGTCGGACGTGGGCTTTTCCAGAGTGGCGAACTGGCTGTCCAGCAGCGCGGGCGGCATGAAATGGCCCTTGCGCTTCTTCATCCGCTCGCCGATCAGGCGACGCGAGCCGTCGAGCAGCAGGAAATGCACTTTGCCATGGACCTTGCTGCGCAGGCAGTCACGATAGGCGTGTTTCAGGGCCGAGCAGGCCACAACCACGCCGTGCCCGGTGACGCGCTCCACCTCCATGCGCTCGCCGATCGCCTCCAGCCACGGCCAGCGGTCCTCGTCGGTCAGGGGGATGCCTGCGGCCATCTTCTTCACATTGGCGGCGGGGTGAAGCGAGTCGCCCTCGACAAAGGGGATGCCCAGCTTCTCGGCCAGCTGGCTGGCAATCGTGGTCTTGCCGGAACCGGCGACCCCCATCACCACGATCAGCGGTTTCTCATCTGCCTGCATCATGCGAAATCTGGACGGCTGCAACACGCGGCCACCCCCTACCCATGGTCTTTTCTGTTGGGCGGATACTATAGTGCCGGCGGCTCAAAGCCACAGCGAAAACAGACGCATTCGGGGGGAAAAATGAAGGCGGGCAAGCATCTTGGCGGCTTTTTCCTGGCCACCCTGCTGGCGGGCGCGGCTCAGGCGGGAACAGTCAAGAACGACGTCTATGGCGTGATGAAGAATGGCGCCACAGTTCATGTCTTCACCATGACCAACAGTCATGGCATGCGGGCCCAGGTGCTGGACCTTGGAGGCACGATCTGCGATGTCGAGGCGCCCGGCCGCGACGGCAAGATGGCAAATGTGATCCTGTGCCAGAAGGACCTTGCCGGGATCGAAGCCAGTAACCCGATGAGCGCGCTGACAGGCCGCTACGCCAACCGCATCGGTCATGGCTTCACGCTCGATGGCAAACATTACGACCTGACCCAGGATGCCCATGGCGTCACCTTGCATGGCGGGCCGCCGCCCTATAGCCGCCGCATCCTGACCGTGCTCAGGACCTTCGAGCACGCAAACGATGCCGGCGTGACCTTCGGGCTCGTCAGCCCGGATGGCGACCAGGGCTTTCCCGGCACGCTGAACATCGAGCTGACCTATACGCTGACCGACAACAACGACTTCCGCATCGATTACAAGGCCACCACCGACAAGGACACGCTGGTCAACCTGACCAACCACACCTATTACAACATGGCCGGCAATGGTTCGGGCAATGTCGAGAACCAGATATTCACGCTGATGTCGGACGAGGTCACACCAACCGATCAATATCAGGTGCCGCTGGGCACGGTGACGAATGTGGCCGGCACGCCCTTTGATTTCCGAAACCCCACACCCATCGGGGCGCACATCCGATCCAGCGATCCGCAGATGCTGATCGGCCGCGGCTATGACCACAATTACATTCTGCGTAAGTCAAGGCCCGGCGCGCTGGAACTCGCGGCGCGGCTGACAGATCCGGTCAGCGGGCGCACGTTGGAGCTTTCCACCACCGAACCAGGCATGCAGGTCTATTCCTCGAACAATCTCAATGGCGGGGCGGTGAGCGGAGCGGGCACCACTTTACGGGCGACCGATGGCATGGCGCTGGAGACCCAGCATTATCCTGACAGCCCCAACAAGCCGAATTTCCCTTCGACCGAAGTCAAGGCCGGCGAGGCGTACAGCTCGACGACATTGATGCACTTTACGGTTCAGTGATCTCAGGCCGCGGTCCAGCCGCCATCGATCACGATGTCGGTGCCCGTGACGAAGCCGGCAAGATCGCTGCAAAGATAGCAGGCCAGCGCGCCAATCTCTTCCACTTTGCCCCAGCGCCCCACCGGCAGCTTGGTGAGGAACAGCATGTTGGCTTCCGGATCGTTGATCACCGGCAGGTTCATCTCGGTGTGGAACGGCCCCGGCGAAATCGCATTGACCGTGATGCCCTCGCCCGCCAGCTCCAGCGCCAGAGACCTGGTGAAGCCCAGCAGGCCCGACTTGCCGCTGGAGTAGGCGGTGCGATTGGGCAGCGAGACATGCGCCATGATCG
>DATKEP010000136.1:0-2781 GCA_035512055.1 Rhizomicrobium sp. | reverse complement strand
ATTATTCCCAGCACCCCGAAATCCTGGAACGCGCCTGGACCAATGCCGTCAAGGCTTACGACCCCAAGCAGGAAATCCTTTGGTCTGTAGGTCTGCGTGGCCTGTCGGACACCTCCTATTCGACCATGGACCCCAGCGTGGTAGGCAATGACAAGCGGCTGGGCGAGCTGATCTCAAAGGCGGTCGCCGACCAGATGAAGATCGTGCGAGCCGTGCATCCCGACGCGAAGTTTGTCACCGACCTGTGGCAGGAAGGCGCGCGCCTGGTGCAGAAGCGTTACCTGACCATTCCGCCTGAGGTGACAACCGTGTGGGCCGATACCGGCTACGGCCTGATCCAGGACAAGGGCTTGGTCGCGAAAGGCGAGGGCATGTACTACCACGTCGCGATGCTCAATGGCCGGGCCAATCAATTGTCCGAGATGGTGCCGGTGGACCGTATCTATTCCGAATTCGGCCGATATATCAAAGCCGGCGCCACGCAATACATGCTGCTCAATACCTCCGATATCCGTGCCGTGAGCATGACCGCCAAGGTGGTGATGGACACGGCCTGGGGTGGCCTGCCGAAGGAGGGCGGCGCGCATGCCACCTATGCCGGCTGGGCGTCACGCCAGTTCGGGACCGCGGCCGCCGGCGCGGTGGCCAAAGTCTGGGAGGATTATTTCAAGGCGATTCCCAAGTTGGAATCCGGCGACGATTACGGCGATCAGATTTATCACACCGAGGCGCAGCAGATGCTGATGACCACCATGATCACGCCGCCCTGGTACAGTATCGTCGGCCAGTCGGCGAAATGGACGCCGGTACGCGTCCTGGGTTTCAACTTCGATCCCAATTACGGCCGCGATATCGAGCAGAATTATGCCGAAACCACGATGGCGCGCGAGTTAAAAGTCTGTGCCGACGCGCAAGCCCACTGGGACTCGGTTTGGAACGAGGCCAAGGCAGCGGAGGCGCAGGTGCCGGCGGACCGCAAACCCTTCTACGAAGCCTATGTGCTGACCGGGATCGCCATGAACCGCGACGGCAACCGCATGCTGTGGCTGACCTCCGACGCGATCAAGCGCACAAAGGAGGGCGACAAGGCCAAAGCGCATGAGGACGTGAAAGAGTCGATGGCCCGGATTGCCGAAATCAAGCAGATGGAGAAGGGCGCCGAATATGGCAAGTGGCGCAACTGGTACCGGGGCGAATGGCTGGTGGGCGTGGATGAGACGCGCGAGATGCTGGACTATTTCGACCGCTGGATCGACGATCCGATGACCCGCCTGCCGGCGCCGGTCGTGTCAAACAGTTGGCAGGCCTATTACCACATCATGCATTATGAAGGTCTGAAAGAGACCGACGTGCACTGATCAGTTCAGCTTGTCGCCGAGGCCTTTGATACTATCGGCGATCATTCCGCTGGCGCGCTGCTCGTCCAACCTGGCTGCAATCAGCTTCTGGGCTGCATTGACCGCGGCATCGGCCGCAAGGCCACGGATCTCGTTCAAGGCATGCGCCTCGGCCTGGGCGATCTTTTCCTGGGCGCTCGCCGCGCGGCGCTCGATCTGGGCTTCCAGCGCGGCACGAGCGTCTTTCTGGAACTGGGCGGCTTCGGCGGTTGCCGCTTCAACGATGCTGCGAGCCTCGGCCTCGGCACTCGCCGCCCGCTTCTGATAGTCGGTCAAAAGCGCAGCCGCCTCGGCGCGCAGGCGCCTGGCTTCCTCCAGCTCGGCGGCAATCACTGCTGCACGCTGGTCCAGCATCTTGCCGACCATGCCGGGGACGCCCTTCCACAACAGAAGCGCGATCACCAGTACGAAACCGACGCCAACCCAGAATTCGGGATCGTGGAGCAGTTCCATTTTAGTTCCCCAACGCCTTTGCCGCCTCGTCGGCAGTGACCTTGTCACCGGTCAACCGCTCGACGATGGCAATCGCCGCATCGCGCGCTGCCGCCGTCACCGCCGACTTGGCGCTTTCGCGGGTGGCTGCAATGCGGGCATCGGCCGCCGTCATGGCCTCATGCGCCTTGGCGTCGGCCTCGGCCTTGGCATGGGCGATTTCAGCGTTCAGCTTGCTGCGGGTTTCCTCGGCCAGCGCATTGGCGCGGGCCCGTGCCTTTGCCAGCGCCGCTTCATAAGCACCCTGCGCGGCCTCGGCGTCGGCGCGCGACTTGGCAGCGTCATTAATCGCGCCGTTGATGGTGTTGCGTCGTCCCGTGATCGCGGAATTGATGCGCGGGCCGGCGACCCGCCACAGCACCACGAACAGGAAACAGAAGGATATCGCCAGCCAGAACAACTGGCTGGGATAGGTTTCTGTCTTGAACGGCGGAAAGCCGGCAGGCTCCTGCCTGGCCCCCGTCGTCGCCGTGGTGGTGGTGCCGGCGGCCATCTTAGAACGCGAACAGGATCAGCAGCGCGATGACCAGGCCGAACAGGCCCGTCGCTTCGCACAGGGCAAATCCGAGCAGCAGGTTGGTGGTCTGGGTTGCGGCAGCGCCCGGATTGCGCAGCGCGCCCGACAGATAGCTGCCGAACACGTTGCCGATGCCGATGCCGGCCCCGACCAGGGCGATACAGGCCAAGCCCGCACCGATCATTTTTGCAGCCATAACTTCCATGAGAAAATTCCCTTCTTGATGATTAGTGTTGATCGTGGAGGTGAAGCGCTTCGTTGAGATAGATGCAGGTGAGAATGGCGAAGACATAGGCCTGCAGGAACGCGACCAGCAGTTCCAGCAGCATAATCGCCACGATCAGCAGCATGGGCGCGACGGAGAGCACCGAAAGT
>DATKEP010000135.1:0-20530 GCA_035512055.1 Rhizomicrobium sp. | reverse complement strand
GGAAATAGCGCGGCTCCATCGATGCGCCGACCACATAGACGGCATAGGCCGAGGGCACGCCGGCAAGCGAGGTTGGGCGGTCCACCATGTCGATCACATCGCCATTCCACAGCGACCAGCCGTCGGCGCCGCATTCGGCCATGCCCAGCACTTTCAGTTTTTCGGCCAGGCTACTGCGCGACGGCACGATACGGCCGGAAGGTGTGGGGCCGGTCCCGTCCTGCAGCCATTCCGCGGAAACACCCAGCGCGCGCGCGATTGCGACCAGGTGCTTGGTGCCGCCGCCCGCCTCCAGCTGCTGGATCGCCTGATAGGTGATGCCTCCGGCCTTCTTTGCCAGCTGGGGCTGGGAAAGCTTGAGCGCAAGACGGCGTTCGCGCACGCGGTCGCTGACGGTTTTCACGGAAAGATACGCTACAAGGTTACTTGAGATTGTACAAGGGGGCTTGTGCAGCCCATTTCGGGCGGTCTGTTCGCCAGACACAAGACTGCTTGTTGACGAGTGGCAAGTAAGCTTGTTTCCTTAACATATCCAGAACGGATTGAAAGGAAACAATGACCACGCTTTTTCATATGAGTGTCGAAAAATCCAGGAAACGGCCAGCCGAACTGCCGCCCGAGGCGCGGGCGTTTGACGTGCTGAAGTCACGACTGCCGCCGGATGCTGTCGCGCTGGCAGTGGCGGATTGGCCCGGCATCGTGATCTGTCACAAGGGCAGGGCGTTCGGGCTGCAGATGAAGCTGCCCGGCATACCGCTGACCTTGGCGCAGACCAACGCCGTGATTGCGATGCGCGGCGCGGGCATGCGGGTGGATATCGCGCAAGGGCCCGATCAGGCCATCGCGCGGGCGCATGAGATGGGCGTGGCGCTCAAGGAAGACGAGCGTCACGGCCTGCGCGATGTGTTCCGCAAGGAGACCCGGCGCCGCTCATGACCAGCTATCTGCGCGTACGAAATTTTGAACAGTTCCAGCATTAGAAGGACCGCGATCCGCCATGGATCAAGCTCTATTACTGGCTGCTGGACGACTATGGCTTTACCAGTCTGTCCGACGCGAACAAGTGGCACCTGGTGGGAAGCTTCCTGCTGGCCAGCCGTTGCGGCAATCGCATCGCCGCTGACGCCGGGTGGGTGCGCAAGAAGATTGGCGCCAATACCGTGGTGGACTTGGCGACGCTGGAAGCGGAGGGGTTCCTTGAAAAAAGTGGACGATGCGCTAGCAGCCTGCAAGCAGCCCGCTAGACCAGAGACAGAGGCAGAGACAGAGACAGAGGCAGAGACAGAACGTGTTTTGTCCGCTGGCGCGGACCCATCGAGGAATTTTTCGAAGGATTTTGAAGAATTCTGGAGCGGATATCCAAAAGATCCGCTGATGTCGAAAAAACGGACGCACGATACATGGCGGCGGATGGCCCCGGTGGAGCGGGCCAAGGCGCTGGCTTCGCTGCCGAACTTCCGTGCCTTTGTGGCTGCGCAAAAGGATTACCGGACCCTCCATGCCTGGAAATACTTGACTGAGGGACGCTACGAGGGCTTCGCAGTCCCCGAAATCGATGAGGCTGCGGTCGCGGCGGCAAAGGATCGTGCCCACCGGCTGCTCAAGCGTGGTAAATATGCGGAGAACCATGAATGAAACGCGCGAAGAAAGATGACGACATCGAACGGCCGGCGGCGATCATGCCCGATCATGCGCGCGACCGCGTGCTCGCTCCGGGTGCGGGCGCGAAGAAAGGCTGGTCGCGCCTCACCGTCTATGAGCGGGAGTTCCGGCGCGGGTCATTGCTCTGCAAGGAACGCTGCACCGAAGCGGCTTCGACGCAGGCCGAAAAGCGTCGCGCCCTGGATCGCTTCGAGGCGGCGAAAGCCTTCGACGAAGGCTGGCAGCTTTGCACGGTGAGCTGGCCGGGATCGAGCGGCTTTGAGCGGGTGAAGGGCGGGAGCGGAACGCTAGGCGCCTTCGCCGATCATCAGCGCGACGTGAAGGAGTATTGGCGGCGCATCGAGGCGGCGATGGGCGCGAATGACTGGATGATCCTGCGCCGGGTGTGCGGGGCGAATTACACCATCGCGCAAGCCGTGTCGGCGATCAGCCCGGCCTACAAGTTTTCGACGCTGGTCCGGTTCCGCGAGGCGCTGGATGCGCTAGTCAATGCGAGGGGCAGGGCGCGCTCAGTCCGGCTGGAATGATTTGACGCGGTGGCTGTGAAAGCGGGCTCGCCGCCGATGCTGTCAGGAAACATCTGACTGGGCCGCATAAGACAAAAAATGTCAGCATTGTTTACATTCGATAGACGCGCCCAGATAAAATCTATTGTTCTCAATAACATAGGTTATGGCGCAGATTTTGCTTCCCGAGTTCCATACGGCACCCGCGGGTGCTCCGCAGCATATCGAACTGAGGAATTTGACGATGTCTGACAAGAACCCCACGACCTCAACCGAAGACAGCCGCCGCGAATTCTTGAACCGGGCCGGCAAGGTTGCCGTGACGGCGCCCGCCGTCGCGCTTCTGTTGGCCGCATCGACGCGTGCGTCGCAGGCGCAGGTTTTGTCGGGCAGGCCGACATAAACACGTAAATCTCTCCCGGTTACCCACGGGCGAGCGGTTGGCTCTTCAGTCGATGGGCGCACGACGTCGTGCCCTCGACTCACAGAGCATGGGGCCGTATGCAGGCTTGCCGCGATACAAGGAGAATCTGATTTCAGTCAGGGAATCTTGCCGGGCGGTGACAAGCACGACCGATGCATGCGCTTTCCTGCTCATTGCCGCCAGCCGACCCTACCGGGCAGGTGCATGCCCGGGATTTCCATCCGACCAGCTGGCCGAATTCACCGATTGGACCGGCCTGATCGCGCTGGCGCTTGCGCATGGCCTTGGCGGCCTGCTCTGCGAGCACTTGCTGACCTCGGCTGCGGGCGCGGTACCCAATGACATCGCCGACGCTGCCCGGGCCCACATCGCCTTCCTGCGTGCTGCCCATGAAGACGGTGTCGCGGAGTTGCTGGACCTGCTGGCCCTGTTGCAAGACGCCGGCATCGAGGCAGTGCCGTTCAAAGGACCCGTCTTCGCTCAGCTATTCCATCCCGACCCCGCTCTCCGTCGGTTCACCGATCTCGACGTCCTGATCAGCGCCGCGGAGGTTGAACCCGCGCATGCGGCACTGCTGGCCCATGGCTACCGGTCCCAGAACCAGGATCTACGCCCGAGGCACATGCGCGCATACTGGCGCTACAATGGCCAAGACGTGCTGTACGCGCCGGACCGTCTGCCGGTGGAGCCGCACTGGCTGCTCGGCCCGCGCACCCTGGCAACCCGTCTGGACATGCCCGGATTCCTCTCGCGGGCCACGCCGATCCCGCTTCGCGGCCGGCAGGTGCGAACCCTCAGCCTGGAAGACTGCCTGGTCGCAGCCTGTTTCCACGGCGCTAAGGATGAATGGCAAAGCTTGCGGACAGTCGCCGATGTTGCCGCCATATTGCACCACGGTGCCGGCCCTGCCCGGACCGGACTTGACTGGGATATCGTGCGAAGCAGGGCGCAAGCGGGAGGCGTATGGCGCATGGTGCTGGTCGGCTTGCAATTGGCCGCGACGGTCCTGGACGCGCAGCTGCCCACTGCCGTTTCGCGGCCGCTTGCCGAAGACCGGGTTGCCACCGGCTTGGCCGAACAGTTCGTGGCGCAGCTGTTCACCGCGAACGACCCGGATCGCTCCATCTTCGACCTGTCCTGGTGTCACTGGCGCATGCGTGAGCGTTTTGCCGACCGTCTGCGCTACGCCGGCGCCACGCTGTTTACCCCAAGAGTAAGACAATTTCGTACGATCGATCTGCCTGACTGGCTCTGCTTCCTTTATCCGGCGGTCAAGATCATTCAGGAGCATGTCGCAATACCGGTGAAGCAGCGTCTCTCGCGCAGGGTTGTATCGTGACCGACCGGCTGGCGCCCGGAGCGCGATTGTTCTTCCTCGAAGACAGCGCCGTACTGTTCAGCGAACCGCGCCAGGAATTGCATGAGTTCAACACGATGGCAGCGGTAATCTGGTGCCATCTTGAGGATGGCAAGGACCGCCCTGCCATCGCCGCTGAGCTTGTTTCGCGCCTGGGCGTATCCGTGCCGGATGCCGCTCGCTTCGTCGATCAGGCGCTCGATACGTGGAAACTCCAGGGCCTGCTCACTGATCAGCCCGGGCCGGGTCATGCCGCGTCACCGCAACCGCGCCAGCCACTCGGCGCCATCCCCAAATTCGGCACGCCGGTTTTTGCCACCGAGCGCCGTTACCGGCTGCTGAGCATCGGTTTCCGGTTGCGTTGCACGACGGCGAGCGACGATGCGTTGCTGGCGCCGATGCTTGGCCACCTCGAGAGTACCGAAACGCCCGTTACGAGCTTCGATGTGGTGCGACGCGACGGCGCGATTGCGATCTATCGCGATGGCCGGCCGCTCGCTTTGTGCCGCACCACCGAGGAACTCGTGCCGGTCCTGCACGGATTGGTGTGGCTGGAAATCGCGGACCAGCACGGTTTCTTCCTGCAACTACATGCCGGTGTTGTCGCCGGCGGTCCCCGGCACGCGGAGCGCGCATGCATTCTATTGCCGGCCAGGCCTGGCAGCGGCAAGACCACGCTCACGGCGGCGCTCGTTCACGCCGGCTGGCATTATCTTTCCGACGAAGTCGCCTTTATGGATGCGCAGACGATGCGCGTCGCGCCCGTGCCGATCGCCTTCTGCCTGAAGCGCAGCGGGGTCGCGCCGGTCGCGGAATTCTGGCCGGCGGCCAGGGATTTGCAGTTCCACCTACGCTCGGACGGCAAGGAGGTGGCGTATCTGCCGCCGCCGGTCGAACGGGTGGTTGCACCGGATGCCCGGATGGATGTTCGCGCCATCGTATTTCCCCGCTACCGCAAGGATCACGTGTTGGCGTGGCACGGTCTTTCGCGGCCGGACGCGCTTCGACGGCTGATCGACGAGTGCGTGGCGATATCCGGCCGACTGAGCGTCGCGCGCGTGCAGGCCCTGGTGAACTGGATCGCCAATGTCACGTGCTACGAATTGACCTATGGTTCCACTGCCGATGCCGTGTCCACCATCGGCAAGGTTTTCGGTGACCCGCGCGGCATGACGGTCCCATGAAATCCTGCGTCGATGGATGGCGGTCGGACGCGCGCTCGTATCGCGGACAATAAGTGTGCAGCCGGAAAACATATGACTGGGCATCGCATGAATGCGACCCTTCAACCGGCCCCGTACCGCAATGCGTCGCCAGCGGCGACAGGAGGCAATACACGGTGAAGCGGAAAGATGACCGAGGCGCGGGTGCCATGGCCGGACTTGCTTGAAAGTTCAAGTGTGCCGCCATGCAAGACCGCGAGGTACTGGGCGATTGGCAGTCCAAGCCCGGTGCCGTCATGGTTCCGGGCAAAGGCGCTTTTCACCTGGCCAAAAGGCTGCAACGCGACTTTCATTTCACGCTTTGTCATGCCGATCCCGGTATCCGTGACGGAAAATTCGATGCCCGTCTGACGAAGATAGCGTACGCTCAGCATGACCGATCCCGTCTCGGTGAACTTGATCGCGTTGGAAAGCAGGTTGATCAAGATCTGTTTCAAGCGCAGCGGATCCGCCAAGATCATAGGCAGCTTTGACAAAGGCTCCGTTTTCAATGTGAGCCCCTTGCCGGCAGCCCGGTCTTTGACCAACAGAAGACAGGCCTCGACGAGCGGTTCAATCGCGACCACTTGTTCCTGCAATACCATCTGACCGGCTTCTATCCTCGAAAGGTCCAGTATGTCCGAAATTACGCTAAGAAGGTGGCTGCCGCTGTCGTGGATATAACCGGCATACTCCTTTTGCTTGTCGGAAAGCGGGCCGCCAATCCCCTGAATCATGGCTTCGGAAAAACCCAGTATCGCGTTCAGAGGAGTTCGCAATTCATGACTCATCGACGCAAGAAATTTTGATTTGCTTTTGCTTGCTGCCTCGGCCTCTCTTAAAGCGAACGCAAGCTGGCGCTCATGGGCCACGCGCTCGCTGATATCGCGCATGATCACGACGATGTGGGTCACGGAATTATCGACCGGATTGATGACAGGCGTCGCAATCGATTCGTGCGCCAGCCTGCCATCCGGATGGAAGACCTCGTAGCGATGGACCTGCCGTGACATCACACAGGAGGTATATTCCACGCGCAGTTTCTGATGCAGCCATCGAGGGAACGCATCTTCCACGTGGCAGCCGACATAGCTCTGGGCCTGGCCGATCGAACTCAGACGCTCGACCGCCGTGGGATTTTCTGCCTGGATCACGAAAGACAGACCGGCCGGCTTGCAATCAGAATCCTGCCCAACGCGGATAAGCAGCATTCCATCGCGCGCATAGGAAAATAGAAGACGTTCGTGTTCGCGTCCCGCTTCGTATCGTCTTAGATCTCGAAGTCGAAGGTTCACCAGTGCAAGGCCCGCCAATGTTACTGTCGCAAGTTCCGAGAAGAGAACGAAAAAGAACATCGACACCGTAAGCCCAGTGTGGGCGAAAATGTTCCTCAGCGCGAGTAACAGCACCCAGGGTGCAACAAGGAGGATCAAGCACAGGCGGCCAATCAGATCGCTTGGCAGAGCGCGGGCCGAACCCGGCCGCCGTCTTTCCACCATTCTGGGTGTGCGAGGACGCGGGTCGGCGGCAATAAAAAATCCGCGCTTGGACAGCATCGGAGCCCCTGTGATCGCCCGTATTTTGGCAGTACCGGGTTGAATAAACATTACGGCCCACGCTTGATGAAAAATAAATCTCATTCATTTTCTAACGCGGCGCACGCTCGAGCCCCGGCAAGGCTTAATGCGCGCCGTCATCAGTTGGCCTTGGAGAAGACCGCATCATGCGCGAGGTTCAGAACGGAGAACTCACCAGTCTATTTGTTACGGTGCTTTAGTCTATCCGACATCACGAAAGGCAAAACATTGCTCCCTCGCAGGGTGAAAGGATGCACTGCGATCTCTTTCGTTCCTCCCATAGGCGGAAGTTCAACGGCGCAATTTGTGGAACATATACAGAGTTCCAGTGGGGCGCGGCGGCGAAGTGCTATCGGAATTGCAGCCTCCGCCGCCTTTATCCCCACCCAACGCTGTCTCCAATTTATCATTTGACGCGATCGAAATGCGCGCACGGCGTATTGCGATATTCTGGGCAAACCACAGCACAGTTTCGTTGGCCAGGCTGTCCAACTCGGATTTCAGCAGATCAATCGCGTCGAGAATGTCCAGAAACCCCGCTGATGCGCTCAAACAAATGTTGCCGTCATCGTCGATGGGACATCGACTCAGAATCAGATGTGCCGACAAAGCTCCTTGATTACTTCCTGCCGAAACCGAGTCCTGGTTCAGGACAATCCCGAAGGTTTCTCTTTCCAATATTGTTTTCATGCACGCCTGCCTTCTGAACGCTCCAGGTCAAAGAATCGGGCGCCTGCAACCAATGAGATGCTTTTGATTGGTGCCGTGGATTCGATATTTGAGGTCTCACTGATTGGGGCACGCTGATTGGCTGAGGCTAGACAAGATGGAACTCAACTTAATGGCGGATAGTTAAAGTTCGGCTATTTTTTCGATCGTTCGGCATTATACTGGTGACCCTGATTCGATGTTGCCGAATGATCGAAAAGACATCGGATATGATCTCTTTGAGATCAAAAGAGTCGATGCCCAGGTGTGACATGATAAATGGAACTCTGATCAGAGGTGCCCGCGGCTTGCTTGGCTGGTCTGCGAAGGTTCTCGCGCAGCGCGCCCACGTGGGAACAGCGACTGTCCAACGAATCGAGCATTCGAACTATGACGCCTATGGGCAACGTCGCACTTTTGATAAAATTGAGCACGCGCTTATCGACGGCGGCGTGAGTTTTATCGAAGGGCCCAGCGGAGAAGTCGGTGTTCAGCTCAAATCGAAAGCACCAGATCAAAAAAAGCGCGAGTAGTTTGGGAACTTGAACAGCTGACCCCGTCAATTTCTTGTGCTCGATACCGCTGCGCCCCGGCGATTGGCCGCAGGGCGGTTCAGCGATCGAGGTCGAGGCAATCTTTTAGGGTCAAGTTGGCGCGACGCACCCCGAACCGGCGATCACGGGATGGCGCCGCGGTATTTGGATCTACCGTGATTGGGTACGACGAGATGGCGGGGTGCCATTATTGTCGATATTTACCTTGCTTGCACTTGCTTGCGGGTAATTGATATGCGAAGCGCGCAATCCCCTTGGTCCGAAGCGATCCATTGCGCTCCTCCACGCAATAAACTCATCCATCGAAATCCCATACCGCTTGCAGGCGTCATCGACACTTATGAAGCCTGAGCGTACCGCGGTGAGCACTTCGGCCTTGCGGCTCACGACCCACCGCACGGTCTGCGATGATGGCAATTTTTTCAGCCCAAATGGCGATTTGTTCGGTCCAACGGGTTCGCTGACACTGTGAGGATCGGTGTCGGCCATGCTGTTCCTCCAGTCCGAATGGCCCGTCGATTGTCGTTCGGATATGCTCGACGTTTCACGCGGACCTGATATTGAACGATCTGGTTGTGTCATTTCATTATTTGTACGAACTGTTGCAGCCTAATGGTTGACCATTAAGGCTTTGCTATTTTGCGAAGTCATTGGTGGCGCGTAATTGACGCGATTGAAATCAGATCTGATCGTTTTTCGATCATCAGGGTGGCGCTACTTGGCCTTTGACTGGTTCAAGGCCACCGCAGCCTTGATCAGTGCCTTGAACGCGGCCGCATCGAGTTCTCCGCCCTCATGAATGTCGATGGCGCGGCGGGTGTTGCCTTCCAGGCTCGAGTTGAAAAGGCCCGCAGGATCCCTGAGCGACGCGCCCTTGGCAAAAGTGAGCTTCACGACGCTCTTGTAGGTTTCGCCGGTGCAGATGATGCCGTCATGCGACCAGACCGGCACGCCGCGCCATTTCCATTCCTCGATCACGCCGGAATCGGCCTGTCTGATCAGGGCGCGGACACGGGCCAGCACCGCGCCGCGCCAGTCGCCCAACGCCTTGATCCGGCCATCGATCAGGCGGGAGGCGTTGACCGCGGCTTTCTTCTTTTTCGGCGGCGCGCTTTTTTTCATCATGCTTCACAGCCTAGCAGATTCTGGTAGGCTTGCCGCCGTTTCGCCTCGCGGGGCCTGCCTGTGATGAAACTGGACACGCCGTCTGCCATTGCGGGCTCGGCCTTCCTGTGGCTCCTGGCCTTCCCCACAATTGCTGTCGACAAGACCGCGGACAAGACCGATTTCGCCATCTTCGCCATCTGCCGCGTGGAACAGCATGGGGAAGTTGCCGGCGGCAACCAGCACATCACCATTCAAGACGGGATGGGTGACGGCGGCTTTCCCATCGCCACGGCTAACGATTCGGCGCAGCAATGGTTCGATTACGGCTTCAAGCTTTTTCACGCCTTCTATCACGACGACGCCAAGCGGGCTTTCGACAAGGCGGTCGCCGCCGATCCGCGCTGCGCCATGTGCCTGTGGGGTCAGGCGCTTTCGCGCGGGCCGATGGCGAATTACGACGTTTCCGCCGACGAGTTGAAAACCGCGCTGGACGAAGCGCAGGAAGCAGCGGCCCTGGCGCATGGGGAGCGCGAGAAGTTGCTGACGGCGGCATTGGTCAAGCGTTATTCGCGCGCCCAGGACATCGCGGCGGAGCGCGATTTTGCCGCCGATCTGATGAAGGTCGAAGCCAAAGGCCCCGATACGCCGGACATCACGCTGCTGGCCGCCGAAGTGACGCTCACGACATTCCGCCGCGGAGACCGCCAGGCCGCGCCGGCCGACGCAATGGCGCTGATCGAGCCGGTCTTGCGCAAGCATCCCGACAACACCGCCGCCATACATTATTATATCCATGCCACCGAATTCGCCCATCAGCCGGCATTGGCGCTGGCCTATGCCGAGAAGCTGTCGGCGCTGGCGCCCAGGGCCAGCCATCTGGTGCACATGGCCGCGCACACATTCCTGCGCGTGGGCCGCTATGAGGATGCCGCGGCGATTAATGCCTTTGCCTTGCGGGTCGATGCCGAGCACCTGGCCGACACGGCGACGCCGGGCCTGCCGTCGGTGGCGTATTATTACGGGCACAATCTGGCTTTCGGCATGGCGGGCGCCGTGATGTCGGGCGACCGGGCGCTGGCGCTGAAATTCGCCGACCATGTGCACCGCGCCTATCCCGAAAGCGCTTTCGCCAATGACGAGATGCATGACGAGGAGGGCCGGCGATTCATCATCTATGCACGTTACGATCCGGCGCGGATGCTGGCCTTGCCCGAGCCATCGGCCGAGGGTGCGGTGACACGCTCGCTCTATCACTATGCGCGCGCAGAAGCCTTTGCGCTGCAGCATGACCAGGCAGGCCTGTCGCGGGAGGCAGCCCAGGTTACGGGCGACAATCCGGTGGTGGTGGTGGCGCGCGGCGTGCTGGCCGGGAGACTGGCGATGCTGCAAGGCCATTATGCGGCTGCGTCGGAAGCCTTCGAGGCGGCGGCCGCGAAACAGGACACGCTTCTGGCGTCAAGTTTCGATCCTCCGTCCTGGTGGTATCCGGTGCGCCGCAGCGCCGCCGCCGCCTGGCTGATGGATGGCCAGTTCGCGCGCGCTGCCGACGCGGCCACACTCAGCCTGAAAGGCTGGCCGAGCGATCCCTTGGCGTTGCTGATACTGTCTCGGGCGGAAGACGGGCAGGGCCTCAGTGCGCAAGCCCGCCACGACGACGCCGAAGCCATCGGCGACTGGGAAGGCGATCTCGGCAAGGTGGATGTGGCGGGGATTTGACAGGCTCAGCCGGAGTGAGCGGTGACACGAATACGATAATCTATACGTTATGATAGTGAACATATTTTATTATGTATATGTTATTGAGTTAGCAATAAACAATAATGTATATGTTATCACATGAAGGCCGCCATACGCCATTTGGATCGGCGTTTCCGGGCTTTTATAGCCTTGAAAGACACCACGCAGCCCCCGCGGGGGTGGATACGCGCGGTTCGGGACGCTTTGGGCATGACCACCGCCCAATTGGCCCGCCGCATGGGAGTGTCGCAGCCGCGTATCATAGCTGTGGAAAAGGCGGAAACCAGCAAAGCCATTACGCTGAAAACGCTTGAGCGCGCCGCCGAGGCGCTTGGTTGCCGCGTCGTCTATCTCTTCGTTCCCGACGTCTTGTTGGAAGAAACGGTACGCTCTCGTGCGCAACAAATCGCGGACCGGCAGCTTTCCGTGCTGAACCAGACAATGCGCCTGGAAGACCAGAGTGTCCGCGACAAAGAGGCGCGATCCAGGATGCGCGAAACGCTGGTCGCGGAACTGATCGATGATCCTTCGCGTCTGTGGGACGAGGCGTGGTAGGTCCGTTTCATGCCGACGACGCTGGCATGCCGCTCGCTCCGCAGGAGCGGGACGGGCTGATTCCCACCCACGTCACGACACGCGAACAGCTGAACGAACTGGAAGCCGCGAACATACTTCAGGCCATAAGCTGGGCGTTCGCGCGCAAGCGCAATCTGATCGACGAAGCGTTCCGGCTCGGCCTTCGCCGCCGGATTTTGAACCTGGTCTGGCGCTGGGCCGGAAAATATCGCGTGACCGAACGCAATCTTGGCGTGCCGCCCTACAGGATCCAAATCGAACTGATTGCACTGCTTGGCGCTATGCGATTCTGGATCGAACATGGGACCTATCAGCCCGACGAGTTGGCGGTGCGGTTCCATCACGGAATGGTCGTCATTCATCCGTTTGCCAATGTCAACGGCAGGTGGTCGCGTCTGGCGGCGGACATCCTGATCATGCAGCAGGGCGGCGCGCGCTTTTCCTGGGGCAGCGGCGCGGACTTGCGGCGCACAGGCGAAGACCGCGACAGGTACATCGCTGCGCTCAAGGCAGCGGACAATCATGATTTCGGCCTGTTGACTGCTTTCGCGCGGTCGTGAATGTCACGCCCGCCTCAGTGCAGCTGAAAAATCCCGTTCAACGCTCGCCATTCCGACGGGCGGATCAGGTGATTGTGGGCGATGCGCACCGAATGCAGCGCCCCATCGAGTTCCCGCTGCCAGAAATCCAGGAAAGCCTTCAGGCCAGGAAACAGGGGCGCCAGATCATAATCCTGCCAGACGAATTGCTGAAGCAGGGCGGGGTGATCGGGCATGTGGTAGTGGATCTCGGCCGTGGTGAGGCCGTAGCCCTGAAGCTGTGCCTGGAAATCCTTGCAGACCATTGGCGCCATCCTTCGAAGCGACTCTACGCTTCAAAAACTAAGGGCGGGTTTGCAAATTCTGCAAAATCTATTTTTGGCAGCCAAGGGGTGAGGGTGCTAACGTCTGTTGGCATTGGCCTTCCGGCTCGCCTAACATACCCGTAACCCGCCCGGAGAGGCGGCCGTCAATGGGGTCCTTGATGCGCGGGTGGTTTACGCCGCCGGTTTTTAACGACCAGGAGGAATCGCTTCGGGCGCGCAGCTTGTTCTATCTCGTCTGCGTCATAGCCGTCGGCGTCACGATCGCCATGGCGGGGATGACGCTGGCCCAGCCCGAGCTGATCGAGGTCACCAGCTGGACCGCTGCCATAACGCTTGTGGTCTGCCTGGGGCTTCTCTTCCTGGTCCACCGGCGAAAGATCCGGCTGGCCAGCGTCCTGGTCATTTTGTGGGGAATAGGGCTGATCTCGGAAAGGGCGATCTATGCCGGCGGTGTGCGCTCACCGGGCATTCCCATGCTCTATGTCTTCGCGCTGATCGCCGGGTTTCTACTCGGCGAGACCGCGGGCGTCGTCACGGCGATTGCCTGCGTCGGCATCGGACTTCTGCTGGTGGGGGCGGAGTATTTCGGCTTCCTGCCCGCGCAGACACTCCACTACAAGGCGATCAGCTATTGGTGGTTGAGCTTCATGTATATGTGCGTGGTGGTGATGCTGGTCCGGCTGGCGATCCGCGCCTTGCGCCACGCCTTTGATTCCCAGCAGAGAGAGCTGGCCGAGCGGCGCAGCGCCGAACGCAAGCTCCATGTCGCGCTGGACGCGGGCCAGATTGGTGTGTGGGAATGGGTGCCGTCCACGGGCGCCCTGACCTGGGACGAGCGGATGTACGAGCTTTACGGCAAGGAGCAGGGCAGTACGGTCGATTACCAGGACTGGGCTTCCACCCTGCTTCCAGGCCAACTTCAGGAACAGGAATCGAGCCTGAAGCGCACGATGCAAGAGCCGCGCCGTGCGGAACGGGAATTCCGCATCCGCACGCCGCAAGGCGCCCGCCACATCTTCGCCGCCGAGAAAAGCTTTCCCGCCCAGGATGGCGAGCCGGTCAAGCTGATCGGCATCAACATGGACGTCACCAAGATACGTGAGGCGGAAGCCGAGGCCTGGGCGCTCAAGGGCCAGCTCGAGACCCTGCTGAACAAGGCCACGGTGGGCATCCTGATCCACCGCAAGTTCAAGCCGCTGGTGGCCAATCCCGAACTCGCCGCCATCTTCGGCTATGCCAGCCTGGAAGAGATGCTGGCGCTGCCCGACATCCGCGTGGTGTTGACCGAACAGGTGCGCGAGCGGGCGGCGGAGAATTATCTGGCGCGGATTGACGGTGGGGATCCGGGCAGGGTCTTTCCCGTGAGATGCCAGCGCAAGGATGGCCGATGGATCGACGTCGAGGCGCGCAGCTTTCCCATCTACTGGAATGGCGAGCCTTCCATGTGCACCATGATCACCGACGTGACCCAGCAGCGCAAGCTAGAGGCGCAATTGAGGCAGGCGCACCGGCTGGAAGCGGTGGGCCAGCTGACCGGCGGTATCGCTCATGATTTCAACAATCTGTTGACCGTGATCCTGGGCAATGCGGACGCGCTGGAGCGCATGCTCAAGGGCAATCACCCCGCCGACGAACTTGCCGCATTGACCCGGGCCGCCGCCGAACGCGGGTCGGAACTGACCAGCCGGCTCTTGTCCTTCTCTCGCCAGCAGACGCTCAACGTCCAGCCCGCCGATGTCGAGGCGCTGGTGACGGCGGCCCACGGCCTGATCCGGCGCACAATCGGCGACAAGGTGCAGATCAGGATCGTGCATGGCAAGGCGCTGTGGCGCGCCTTCACCGATGCGGCCCAGATGGAAAGTGCGCTGTTGAACCTGGCCATCAATGCACGCGATGCCATGCCCAATGGCGGCGTGCTGACCATCGAGACAAGCAATGTCGGGCGCGACGACCCGGAGATCGCCCGGCTTGCCGCCCCCGACGAGACCGGCAAGCTCCCGCCGCCCGACGATTTCGTGCTGGTCGCGGTTTCCGATACCGGAACCGGCATGGACGAAGAGACAAGATCGCGCGCCTTCGAGCCCTTCTTCACCACCAAGGATGTTGGCAAGGGCAGCGGGCTTGGCCTCAGCATGGTCTATGGCTTCGTCAAGCAGCTGCGCGGGCTGATCCGCATCGACTCCGAGTTGGGCCGCGGCACGACGGTCGGGCTCTACCTGCCACGCGCGCCGCAAGGCGAGACCAGCGCGGCCGAGGCGCGCCAGGCGCAGCCGATGGTGGGCGGAAGCGAGAAGATCCTGCTGGTGGAGGACAATGACCTGGTGCGCGAGCAGTGCGCCATCCAGCTCAAGCGGCTAGGCTATCACGTGCTGGCGGCGGAGGATGGCGAGGTGGCGCTGGCGATCCTGGAAAAGGAACAGGGCATTTGCCTTCTGTTCAGCGATGTGTCGCTGCCCAAGGGCCTCAATGGGCCGGAGCTTGCGGCGCGGGCGCGTTTGCTGCATCCGGGCCTGCCGGTGCTGCTGTCGTCAGGTTATGCCGGCGGCCGCATCGACACCGGCAATCTGGGCATGCGCGTGGCGGTGCTGAAAAAGCCCTATTACCAGGACCAGCTTGCGGCGGTGATACGGGATTTGCTTGCATAGACCATGTCATGTGGGGTTGCACTTTTATTTGTCATTCCCGCGCACGTGGGCCGCGGCCGCTCGCTCAAGCTCGCGGCGTTCGCCGCTTTCGCAGGTCCACTGGACCTGCTCACGCCTTTGGCGACGCAACTCACGGATGCCCGCATTCGCGGGCATGACAGCTGGGTGTGGGCTGGATGCCCCTAGCTCTGACTCGTCAGCGGTGGCAGCAGGGCTTCGACGGCGGCTGTAAGTTCGGTCGCGGTGAACGGCTTTTTCAATACGCGATCGGCGCCGAGCTTTGCGGCCATGTCTAGAAAGTCGCAGGCCGCCGCCGATCCGCCACCCGATATCGCCAGGATGCGGGCGCGCCGCGCGGCGTGATTGAGCCGTCGCAGGGTTTCGAATCCGTCCATGTCCGGCATGAAGATATCGAGGATGATGATGTCAGGTTTGAAATTTTCCAGTTCGGCAACCGCCTCGAGACCGTTGGAAGCCTGGCTGACGTGATAGCCCGCCACCTCAAGATGCAGCTTCAGCGTCTTGCGGATCAGGTCGTCGTCATCGACCACAAGGATGCAGGGCGTGTGGTACGGCACATCGGCTCCATGGCGCGCTGGTACCATCCTGGCGCGCTGCCGTGGCGGTCAAATTTCGCGCCGATGCCCGTTTGTGACGGTATGTGACACGGACCGCGCTGAGGCGGGTGCGGCAGCAAGTCCGCTTGAAAATTCCGCCCGGCTGATTAACTCCGAGTCAGGATTTCATTGTCTTTATGAGAACATGAAGCACTCGCACATAGCCCTGGCGATAATGCTGGCCACCGGCCCCAATATGCTGCCGGTTGCGCCGGCTTTGGCATCTGGCTTGACCTGGGCCGAAACCCAGTCATTGCCCGATCCCTCGCTTGCCAATGGTCCGGTTTTCAAGCCGTCGGTGGCGACCGCCGGTGTGGCCGCGGTGTCGGCGAAAGCCGATGGTCCGCTCACGGACTGTTCGCGCCGCAATCCCTGCGCCATGCCCTCGCCGGCGCGCGACCATGTTGTCGTCGTGAAAAGTGCGAGCCCGAAGCTGCCCAGTGCGGACGTCAAAGACGCGCGCGAATCGAAGGTTCCGGGCGTTTGACCGCTGCTGTCATTCCCGCGCATGCGGGCATGACAGGTGGGGTTCAACGATAAACGCGGCGCAGGAAGGCGATCAGCCGGGCGATCAGGCCAGGACCCTGGCAGGGCACTTCATAGGGAAGCGCATCGAACTCGCGATGCCGGCTGGCGATCTGGTAAGTACCGAAATACATGGGGCGCGAATCTCCCTGTATGCCCGAAAAGGCTAAGCACAGATTGTTAAATGCACCTTAATTTCGCGTGTGTGAATCCGCAGTTTCACCTAGAAGGTGCGAGCTTCTAGAGCCCGGCCATGACATCAGGTCAGAAGTTCGCGCGCTCTGTCGCGCCACTGGCTGGCCAATTCGGGCATCTCGGCCATGCGGACGAGTTCGTCGCGGCTGGCGTGGCCGTGATAGACAATCTGGGTCAGCCGCGAGAAGGCAAAATCGGGATTGGGACGGTGATGGAGGACGAGCGCGTCGCCCGCCTGGAGATGACCCGTCTTCAGCACGCGGTAATACCAGCCGGAGAAGCCCAGCCGCACCATCGCCTTGGGCAGTCTCTTGTTGCCGTGGCGCAACGCGAACTTGAAACAGGGCTGGCGCGGTTGGCAGACCTGAAGCAGCGCCGAGCCGATGGCATGGACATCGCCCACGCAGAGGTCGGACTCATCCAGACCGGAAATGGTGAGGTTCTCGCCCATCGCGCCGCCGGTGAACTGGCCGGCCAGCGCGGGAAACTCGTGCACCCAGATCGGATAGCGCGAGAGCGCATAGCCATAGATCGCTTTCTCCGGTCCGCCATGGGCGACGAGGTCGGCCTGTTCGTCGTCCTGGAGGCCGAGCTCTGTGACCGCTACCAGTCCGCTATGTGAGGTTTTGACGAAGGCGCTGGGCACGCGTTCGGGACCGAGCGGGGCGATCCGACCCGTTTGTACGGAAAGCACAAAGGCGGTCATGGGCGGGCGGAACATAACCCGTCGCTTCAGGAGTTGCAGTACGATTTATGCAGTGCTGCCCGGACAGTTGCGCGCGGTTCAGCTGGCCTGCGTTGTCATTGCCGGAAGCTCCAGGACATGGGCCAGCGAGGCCAGGCCATCGATGTCGTCGCCAGGGACGATGCGCAAATGTTGCGCGCAGGCGAGAAGGTGGAAGCAGCGCGCATGCGCGCGATGGATGCAACAATAGCGCTCCTTGAGAAGGAACGATCCCCGTTGATAAGCAACCCACCAGACCAAGACAGAGCCTCCGATTGGCTCGATAAGCCATTGTCGCGCCGACAGTTCCGGCTGCGCGCAAGTTCTTCGACCATTGGTTAGCGGAGACTTGCGGGGATGATGGGGCGGGCCCCAGCCTTATCGCGGAATATACACATTCCCGGGGCGCAAACCGCGGCGCAGTTCGGTAAAGGGCCGGTTGAGACTGCTGAAACACCGGGGTTTCGGTTCGCAACCGCGGCCACAGCCCTCGACGTTGTGCTTTTTCGAATACCGACTTACGCATAGCCCGGCAGACAAGACCGGCAACCTGGGAGATACAAATGCTCTGGATGCGCGTTCCGTCACAGGAAGACCCGAAAGTGCGCAATCGCCTGGATATCGTGGACATGCCCGGCGTGGCCGCATTTCAGGCGTCCGCCCTGCACATCTTGAGTGAAGGGCTCGGCTTTCGCAAATCGCTGGAGAAGAACGTCTGCATGCTGGGAGACGATCGGGTTATCCCCATGATGTCCTATGGCCTGATCGAATATCTGATGGGCCTGGACCTGTCGTCATTTGAAGTCCTGGAGCTCGGCGGCGGCCATTCCACGGAGTTCTGGGCGCAACGCGTCAGGTCAGTCGTGACACTGGAAACCGATTCCGGCTGGGCCAATAGCCTGAAGTCCAGGGCTCTTGCGAATGTCGAGGTGCGCACAACCACGGCAGACACGATCGCCGGGGAGATTTCCGCGCTTGGACGGACCTTCGATATTGTCGTGGTGGACATCAGCGGCAACAGATACCGTTGCGCCAAGGCGGCATTGCGGGTGCTTCGGCCGGGCGGCTTCATCCTGCTCGACAATGCCGAGTGGTATCCCAACACCGCCGAGCTTCTGAGAACGGCAGATCTGATTCAGGTTGATTTCCACGATTTCAGGCCGCTTCGATGGTATCGCTGCTCCACCTCCCTGTTTCTTCACAAGGAGTTCCGCGCACGGCCGCGCTATGGTCGTTTGCCCTTGCCGATGATCGGAGGCAAGGACATCGCCGATACCAATCAATGGGACATTGTCACGGACTGAAGCGCCCGGGGCGGCGGCTTGCATATTCCGTGGCTGCAGCGTTTCCACTCGGAATCGGTTTCTGTCGCTCTGCAACCCAACGGCGATTATATTCGTGCCAGGGACGGAGACCTTTTTGGCGAACCAGGACGACAAAAGCACGGCTGATGACGAGCACTCACTGCATGCGGCGATCGCGGCCGCTCCCCGTGACGCTGCCTTGCATGTTCAGTTGGGTCATTTTCTGTTCGAGAAAGGAGATTTTGCGCGCGCCGCCGGCGCCTATCAAAAGGCCGCCGAGCTCGACTCAAGAGACTGGAAGACGTTCTATAATCTGGGCGTGGCGCTGTCGCGGCTGGCGCGCCACGCGGACGCCCTGGCTGCCCAGCGCCAGGCACTTGCGCTCAATCCGTCCAGCCCCGAAGCGCTGGCGCAGGCCGGACTGCTCCTGCACAAGACTGGTGACAATATCGGGGCTCTGGAAATGCTTGACCGGGCGGTGGCGGCTGCGCCAAGCCAATTCGAGCCACATTATTATCGCGGCACCGTGCTTGCGGCGGAGGGCCGTATCGCCGACGCTGCCACCGCCCAAGCCAGCGCCATATCGGCCTCTCCTTCGCGCTTCGAAGGTCACCTTGCCCTTGGCAAGCTGTTCGTGCGTCTTGGCCGCGAGGACGAGGCGCTGGCCGCATACCGGCGTGCCGTCGAGAGCAATCCCGGCGCGCTGGCGACCCATGACGAGTTCAATAATCTGGCCTGGGAGATGGGAATGGATGTCCGTCAACTCGGCTCGCACGCCTTTGCTCGCGCGCGGATCGGCGAAACGCCCGAATTTCTGCTCGCCGAGGCGGAACTTCGGCTGCGCTTTCGCAACCCCAGCGAAGCGGCAAGGGCCGAGGCGCTGCTGGCACACGCCGGAGACGGCGCCGACGTCGCAAACGCGCGCGGTCGGGCGATCATGCTGCAGAACCGCTTGGCGGAGGCAGCCGATCAATTCTGCCGCGCCATCGCCGCCGAGCCCGCTTCAATCAGCCATCGCCAATACCTGGCGATGACGCTGCTGCGCGATTGCGATGCGACAGCAGCGCACCAGGTTCTACGCGAAGCCTTCGCGATGGCGGCCGATGACCAGCTGACGCTGGCCCTTCTCAACCTGGCCGCGCGCGCACTAGGCGACGACACCTGGCTTGGCCGCATGGCGGTGGACGGCTGGGTACAAGAGATCGCGCTGCCGGTGCCCTCCGGTTTTGTCGATATGGCTGCCTTCAACGCGGCGCTGGCCGAAGAATTGATGAGCCTTCACACCCGCAAGGCTGCGCCGATGGACCAGAGTCTCAATCACGGTACCAAGACGCCAGGCGCACACCTGTTTGCCCGGAAGTCCCGCCTGCTGTCCCTCCTGGAGGATGGTCTGCGCCATGCCGTTGCCGGCTATATCGCCGGCTTGCCGGAGGACGCCAGTCACCCGTTCCTGGCACGCAGGAGTGGCGCCTTCGATTTCTCCGGCTCATGGTCCGGCTGCCTCAATTCCAAGGGCTATCACACCAACCACATTCATCCCAAGGGTTGGATCAGTTCCGCCTATTATGTTGATCTGCCGCCCGACGTTGCGGCGGGCTTTGAAAATCAGGGCGCGCTCAAGTTCGGGGAGTCGCCCTTTGGCTTGGGCAAGGATGACCGTCCATCCCGGGTTGTGACGCCCGCAGTCGGAAAACTTGTATTGTTTCCATCCTATTTCTGGCACGGCACCGTGCGATTCATGGCGAACCGTCCACGCCTGACCGTCGCGTTCGACGTCGTTCCGCGCTAATCGGGCCAGGTGGGAACGCGGGAACAAACTACGCAGGCACCCAACCGCAGAACTCCAACCATCCGAAGAGCGTATCGCAGTACGATGTGGGCGGCTGTCAGCAGTCCCATAGGAGACGGCATTGCGCACAGCCGAATATTGCGTCTGGCTAACGATAAGGCCGGCAACAAGCATGGATAGGCTGCCGCACACTTGTTGGCGGGACCGGAAAGGCCCCTTCCGGTACTGAGCATGCCAAGCAGGTGTGGGGGTACGCGAATGTCCGCGTATGACGGATTGTGTTGAAAAAGTCGGAGCACGTTTTTTGCGCGCAATTTCCGGTCGAGCTGAGCCTTGCTGATGCAGCAATGATTCAAGGCGCATACCGAAATCGAATCAATATTGCGCGGAAAGGGCCCCAAATTCAGGGTCGGGGACTTTTTCAACACAATCGACCATTAGCGGAGATTCGGGTCA
>DATKEP010000134.1:0-4902 GCA_035512055.1 Rhizomicrobium sp. | reverse complement strand
AATGGCCGTCTCACAGAACGGGCCCACGCTTTACCGGTGGACCGAACCTCTCTCCCATCAGTGCGGCGCGGGCAGATTCATGGAATAGGCAATTAGGATTGGCCTCCAGCGACCTTGCATCGGTCCGCCGTGGGCAGGGCTGGGAATCTGACTTTTCGATTGCCTGCGCCAGGCGATGCCAGTGATCGGCCAGAAGCAGTAGTTGCGCGCGGGCGCGTCATTGGGCGCGTTTTCTGCCTGCTTCAACAGCTTCCGGGCTCTCTTCCGGTAAAATTCCCGACTTCCCGGCTGGATACCTGCCCCGTCCTTCACTCAGCCGGCCCCCGCCCCATGATCGGACAAATCAATGCGTAAGGTTTTGAATCGGTTCTTCTAATTTCCACAATCCCCTGAATAGCCCGATTTGCAGGAGCAGATATCATGCCTGGAAAAGGTGAAGGCCAAAACGCCTCGCCGGCGGACCGGGATCGCAGATCGGCCGCGACTATCCTCGCCATCAGGTTGCGCACAGCCCGGATCATCGCAGCCAGGCTGTGGCAAAGGGTCTCTCCCCGGCCGTATCAGCCTTGCAGGCTGCGATCAAAGGGAACATTGCGTCCTCCCCAGCGGCCCCATAGGCTCCGCGCCCATGGCTTACAAAATCCAATATTACCGGCATGCCCAGCTGTACATCGAGGTGTTCTGGGATGACGACCTTCCGGATACGCGTGAGGTCGCAAAAAACGGCCTGAGGCGCAATCGGGCCGAGTTTGCGACCATCATCGACCTCGACCAGAACGCCAAGATCATCGAAACGGTCCGGCACCACGCCTGAGGAGATCACGCCGGGTGCGGGGCAGCCACCTGCTCCATCACAGCTTCGGCCTGCAGACTTTCCAAGTCACGGAACAGGGATGCCACCGCCAATGTGCGGCCGCCGCGCCGGAAGCGCACCAACCCATCCTTGGCGCGAAGATCGCCTTCGACGCAAATCTCGTCCCAACTTTCGGCATGGCCGACATAGTTGATCGAGACATCGTAATGCTGGCTCCAGAAGAAGGGGACGGAAGTGAACTCCTCACGATGGCCCAGCATATTGCGCGCCGCCGTCTGCCCCTGACGCGTGGCCACCACCCAGTGCTCCACGCGGGTGGCCTCGCCGCTATGGCGGTCGGGCCAGCGCGCAATATCACCGGCGGCATAGATGCCAGGCGCGCTGGTCTCGAGATGGCTGTTCACGGCAACGCCACGGTCCAGCGCCAGGTTTGCTGCCTGCGCCAATGCAATGCGGGGCCGCACGCCTGTGCCCATCACGGCAAAATCGGCTCCGAACGCCGTGCCGTTGCTGAGCGTGACGCGGCCGTTCTCAAAGTTGCGCACCGTGCTTTCCAGGTGGAAATGCACGCCTTTGTCTTCATGCAAGGCGCGGACGACGTCGCCCAGCTCAGGTCCCAGCACCTTCTCCATCGGCCGGGCCTCGGGCGCGACGACATGCACGTCGAGCCCGCGCGTTCTCAGTGCCGCCGCCACTTCCAGGCCGATGAAACTGGCGCCGATCACCAGGACGCGTGCGGCGGTCCCGGCGCGGCCGATGATGACCCGGCAATCCGCAAGACTGCGCAGCGTAAAAAGTTCCGACGGCGCGGCGCCCGGAACAGGAAGACGAACAGGCTCGGCACCGGTAGCAAGCAGCAGCCGGTCGTAGCCAAGGGTGCTGCCGTCCTCCAGCACAACCTGCCGGTCGCGTGGATCAAGGGCGGCAATCCGAGTGCCTAACCGCAAGTCTATGCCATTCTCGGAATAGTAAGATTCGGGGCGCAGCGGCACCCACTCCTCGGGCGCGCTGCCCGCCAGATAGTCCTTGGACAGGTTGGGGCGATCCACTGGCGGAGAGGCATCATCGCTGATCATGACGATCTCGCCTTGATGGCCCAAACGACGCAGCAATTCCGCCGCGGCGAAACCTGCGGCACCCCCGCCCGCAATCAGGATTTTTCCAATTTTTTCCGCCGCCCGCGATTTCGATTTCGGCTTCGGCAGTTTCTCGCGCACAAAGATCATGTCGTCCTGCTTTTCGACCTTCCAGCAGTCGAGCGGATCGAAGGCGGGCGCGTGCAAGGCCTCGCCGCTGCCAAGATCAAAGCAGGCGTGATGCCAGGGACAGCGCAAGGTGGTGCCGACGACAAGCCCGTCGGCAAGGGGTCCGTGATAGTGGGTGCAATGCGGGGAAACCGCGAAGACATCGTCACCGCGGCGCACAAGCAGAACCTCATCCTCGCCCGCATGACCCGACAGCATGCCGTGCTCCGCAAGCGCAGCGAGCGCTATGCCTTTGGTGAAATCGGGCCCTTTTGGTTTTGATTCTTCTTCGGCCATGGCGAGCTCCTTGTCGGCGCGCATGTGCAGCTTAACACCGAAGTTGGGTGCCGGTTCAGTGTCAGCGTCCAATCAGGCAGAACGCCCTGGACGGGCAACGAGTAAAAAGGACCCGCTCACGACGATCGAAATGAATGGTGGCCCCGGACCGACTCGAACGGTCACGTCCCTTTCGGAACAACGGATTTTAAGTCCGGTGCGTCTACCAATTCCGCCACGGGGCCTAACAGTCTATTCAAATACTTAGGATCAGGTTGTTCTGCAAATCCAAAGCCGTTGCAACCGGATTGCCACCGCCGCGGTGCGCAATCGTTCGCGTTTGTACCTATTCCGTCAGCGCCCGCGGGAACGCAGCATTGATCCGCTCGGCGGCCCGGTCATCGCTACCTGCGAAGAGGTGACCATAAACATTCAATGTGATCGACGGCGAGCCTGCGTGTGGCCCACCAGGCAGGTGCCCTGCGCACCCAGGATCTCGCTCGGGTTACGGTTGATACCACTGTTCAGCCCAAGAACGTGACCTTCCCGACCGACGCCAAGCTGTTGCACGCTGCGATCAAGGGGTTAAATCGCCTGGCCAGAAAGCACGGGGTGCTGCTACGGCAGTCATATCTGCGTTTGGCCAAGCGCGCAGCGATGATGGCCGGGCGCTACGCCCACGCCAAACAGTTCAATCGCCACCATAATAGGGTTCATCATAATAGCCGGCATACTCACCGCCGCAGCGGTAAGGGCTGTACCAGCGGCTGCGCGGGTCGCAGGTGGCGCCGTAAGCACTATAGCCACCGTCATAATAACCGCCGCCAATGCCGACCGAGACCTGCGCTTGTGCAGGCACTGACGCAATTGTTGTTGTACCTGCCAGCATCAAGGCGCCGAGTGCAATCTTTCCATACCGTTTCATTGTGTTTCCTTTGGTCCTTGCCACTCCGGACTGGGCGCAAAGTGATTGTATTGAGAAGTGCCGCCAAACTCACCGCGCGGCTGGTCGCTGCTGATCTGGTGGAAAGCAGTGCTAGATCGAGCCTCCCGCGCTGCATACCAGAGGCCTAGCTCAATGTCCGCGAAAAGCGGACACGGACCACTGGCAGTTTCTAACTACCAAACTGCAGCACAAGGTAAGGCTACGAATCGTCAAGTCTCGAAACGGATTGAGGGTGCCCACCTACTTTATTCAGCGAGGCACCCTTGAATCGTTCCAGGCGGCGTCTGCAATTATCGTCTAGCGCCCGAAATAAAAATCAGCGCTGCTGATCACGATAGTCCCTGTTGTCGCGGCCATCGCGTTGATCGTCGTGCCTGTCATCATAGCGCCTATCATCATAGCGCTGGTTGTGGCGGGCCGCCGTGTAGCCAGCGCGATAACCTTGGCGATAAACATCGTCAAACCGAGCACGTATTCCCCGGTCGTCTTGATATTGGTTCTGCTGTGCATATTGGGCCAAAGCAGGTTGAACAGCCAGTTCGCCTATGGAAATGGCAGCGACCATCGCGCCGGCTAACAAGATAAATGGCTTTTTCATGGGTTCCTTCCGTTGTCGTTATATCCCTAAGGCAGTTTTCCGCCCTTGGTTCCACGGAGGCTAAGATGACGCTCTGTAAATGAACGGGGTCTGAAGCAAAACGGCCCGAAATAAGGCTGCGCGGTTCAGTTTTCAATGCCTATTGGAGCGCAATCTGGTGTTGTTCAAAAAGCGCGCACTCATGACCATTGCGGTCTTAGGCATTGCACCCCATTCAGCTCCGGCAATGACATCACCGCGAAACCTAACGACCGGCCCCCACTGAGTGGTCCAGTTGCGGTGTTAGTTCAGTGACCGAATTCGCGCCACCCAGTTTGTGAACTTCTGATCTTTTGGCCAGGCGGCCGCCACTAGTGCCAGCGGGCCGTATCCCAGCGATGAGTGAGAGCGGACAGCGTTGTAGTACCGCCGCCGCGGGGCATCTGGAATGTCCGCCATTGCCGATAGATCCTATGGGCGAAGCTGGATAGCGACCGGTGCTGTTGGCAGAGTGAGGTTGCTACCCCAACCACTCTGGAGGCCGCCTATGAAAGTTCTAGCAGACCGACCCGAAGCACCGAGCGCTATCCACACGGATCTTCGCGCAATTTTCGTTTCAATGGAACTGAGTCGATCGAGTTGGCTGATCACATCTGTGTCACCGGGGGACGAAGAGAAGATGTCGAAGCATGCCGTTGCGGCCGGCAATATTGCTGGCTTGCTGGAGTGGCTGGCACAACTCAAGGAGAAAGCGCGGGTGCGGACCAGCAGAGACACTCAGATCATCACCATCCAGGAGGCCGGGCTCGATGGCTTTTGGATCCATCGGGTGCTGCAGAGCAAGGGAATTGAAAGCCATGTTGTCGATCCGGCATCGATCTTGACCTCGCGGCGGCGACGGCGGGCCAAGACCGACAAGATCGACGGGGAGACGCTGGTGCGCACGCTTCTGGCCCACAAGCGCGGGGAGCCGCGGGTGTGCGCCATGGTCAAGGTGCCGACGCCCGAGGAGGAGGACCGCCGCCGGCTGTGCCGCGAGCGTAAG
>DATKEP010000133.1:0-4067 GCA_035512055.1 Rhizomicrobium sp. | reverse complement strand
AAGACGCTGGTCTTTATGCCTTCGAATATGCCGACACCTGGTATGGCGACAGGATTGTTGGAGCCGAAGCGCTCGAACTGCACCTTCTGTTTCAGGCGGTATCCCGGCACATAAGCTCTGACCTTTTCGATCATCGCATTTACGGAGTGCTCGATCGCGGCTTCGTCGGCGCCGGACGACAGCGTGAATATCGTGTCGCGCATGATCATGGGTGGCTCGGCCGGATTGAGGATGATGATCGCCTTGCCCTTTTTTGCGCCGCCCACCGTTTCGATGCCGCGCGCGGTGGTTTCCGTGAATTCGTCGATATTGGCGCGCGTGCCGGGGCCAGCCGACCTGGACGCGATGGAGGCCACGATTTCAGCATAATGAACGGTCGCGACCTGGGAGATTGCCGCCACAATGGGGATGGTGGCCTGGCCGCCACAGGTCACCATGTTCACATTGGCCGCGCCCAGATGGGCATCGCCATTCACCACCGGAACGACATAGGGGCCAATTGCTGCCGGCGTGAGATCAATCATGGCCTTGCCCGCGGCCTGGCATGCGTCGCTGTTTTTCCTGTGTGCCGACGCACTGGTGGCATCGAACACGATTTCAATGTCTTTCCATTGGGGCAGCGCAGCCAGTCCTCCGATCCCCTCATGGGTCGTGGCCACGCCAAGTACAGTGGCGCGCTTCAGGCCATCGCTGTCCGGATCGATACCCACAAGCGCAGCCATCTCGAGATTTCGCGAGGTGCGCATGATCTTGATCATCAGATCGGTGCCGATATTTCCCGATCCGATGATGGCGACTTTCACTTTGTCCGCAGGCGTGGACATGGCGCTCTCGTCAATTGCCGACTGGCACTCTGGTGTCGAGATGCACTTTGGTATTGCTGCTGGGCAAACTCAAAACATGCCACAGGACATCTCTCATCCAATGAGAAATAGTCTGGTCCGGTGGCATTTCTTGAGCCGTCAGTCGGGCAAGCCGAAGACATAGAGCACATGGCCAGTGGCCGCCCGGTGCACCTCGTCGAGCAGGTTTGACGGCTTCTGCTGCGGGCTGCCGCCTCCCAGGCCGGAACAGACCGCGATATACTGCTTGCCATCGAGGCTGAAGCTGACGGGATAGCCCTGCACCGTGTTGCCCAGCCTGATCTGCCACAGCACCTTACCGGTCTTCGTATCGACCGCCTTGAAATAGCGGTTGAAGTCGCCCACAAATGCCACGCCGCCGGCGGTGGAAACCACGGCCGACAGGAACGGCACGCGCTGCTGCCACGTCCAAACCTGCTTCATGTCGGAGGTACGCCAGGCCGACAGCCGGCCCATATTCTGGTGGGTGCCGGGCATGAAGAAGAATTTTTGCGAGGCCGCGGTGCCGCCGCCGCCCAGCTTCATGTCCACGTCGTGGCCTTCGATCATCACACAGCTCTGACTTTCCGGAATGATCAGAAGATCGTCGGGTTGGTCGTAGCTGGTCGCCTGCCAGTCATGGCCGCCTTCCGGACTTGGGCACGATGAAAGCCACTGATTGGTTTTCTGGTCGAGGATGTCCTGGCGATAAGTCACCTCGCCGGTCTTCTGGTCAATCCTGGAGAAGACATTCTGGAAGATCGTCTCCTTGGCGGCGATGAACTTGCCGGTGACACGGTCCAGCTTCCACAGGATGCCGGGCTTTCCGATGGTCAGCAGCGTCTTCTGGCTACCGTGATTGACCAGCACCCGCTCGAAGACCTCGTCCAAGTCCAGCGATTCACCCGGCGCGTGCTGAAAATACCATTTCAGCTTGCCGGTGTCGGGATCGAGCGCCAGCGTGGATGACGAATACAGCGTCGCCGAGCCATAGGTCTTGCGGCTGGCACGGAACCAGGGCTTGGTCTGGGCCACGCCCCAATAGGTCGTGTTGAGATCGGGATCATAGGTGCCCGCGATCCATGTGTCGCCGCCGCCGCGCAGCAGATTGGGCAATCCGTTCCAGGTATCGCCACCCGGCTCGCCTTCGAGTGCTGTCGTATGGAAGCGCCAGGCGGGTGTACCGGTATCGGCATCAAAGGCCGAGATGTAACAATTGTTTTCCGAGTAGTTGTCGCAGCCGGTCAGTCCCGTCAGCACCTTGCCGCGCATTACCATCACACCGCCGGTGGCGGAATTGTTGGGATTGCCAAGGATCTGATCCCACACGATCTTGCCTGTGCGCGCATCCAGCGCATGGATCTTGGCGTCGGTGGTCGCGACAAAGACCTTGTCGTGATAAATGGCCAGACTGCGTGTGCCGCCATAGGCTATCTTGGAGACCGGGCCGATGCGGTTCTCCCAGATCAGCTCGCCGGTGCGTGCATCCAGGGCCTGCACGGTGTTGGAGGTGTTCGACAGGAACATCACGCCGGAATGGATGAGGGGAGTCACCTGGCTGGCGCCGCCCTCATTCATGTTCCAGGCCCATTTGAGGGTCAGCGTGCGGACATTCTTGGGCGTGATCTGCTTGAGCGGCGAGAAGCTCCAGCCGGCATAGTTCCGGCGATACATCAGCCATTCGCCGTCGGCCGGATGCTTGAGCATGTCGTCGGTAACATCGACATAATTCTTGACGGTGCCGGTCACATCCAGGCCATGGCCGACGCGCGGCGCAAATTCCGCCGCTTGGGCCTCCATCAGATCCATCTTGCCCATCGAAGGCGCAGCTATCGCTTCGGCAACCACATTGCCGTCGGCGACGGAGGACACTTTGACATCAGTGTTCCTGGTGAAGGCGGTTGTGCCCGGCTTGGCGCCATTGGCCCACAGCAGATAGGCAGTGATGTTGGTGTACTGATCCTCGCTCAGGCTGCCGGGCGCGCCGGCAGGCATCGAGGCGGCAATGAAGTTGTAGAGATCCTTGGTGGACTTGCTGCCAAAGCTGGCCATGAAGCCGTTGCCGCCGAGCGCCGGCGCATCGCCGCCTCCCGCCAGGTTGGCGCGGTGACAACCGCCGCAGCTTAACGCATAGACCGAATGCCCCGCATTGGCCTGCTCCTGGGTGAACAGCCCCTGCCCTTGCGCCAAGGCCCGTGGGGCAAAGAACGTCGCGGCGCCGACCGCCAGGATCGCGGCGGTGCTGGCAAGGAATTTTGTTGTGCGCGTCATTCTACCTGGTCCCTTCCAGCCAACCCTGCACATTGCCGTCTGGCGCCTTTTCGCTGTCGATGCGGACATAAATCGCCTGCTTCTTCAGGGCAGCGAGCTGTTCACTGTTGAGCTTGATCGAGCCGGAAAAATGACCGGAGATGGCGTGATCGACGGTGAGCGTGCCGATGGCATCGCCCGGTACCCCCTTGGCAAGACCGATGCGCACCGAGCCGCCGGTGGCGGGCGAGGTGAACTTGGAAAAATTGCCTCGGACGTTAAGCGTGCCGCCATCAAGTGTCGCGCTGGCATCGCCGATGCTGTCGATCACGATTGCCCGGTTGGAAGCATCGAAGGGCACCGGATCGAGTTCGGCGTCATATCCGGCCGCTAGAGCGGGCGCAGCAGAAAGAAGCAGCGCCATGGCGCTGAACAGGCTGTTCTTGCGAGACATGTTTTCCCGACCGGCGTCTTTATGTGGAATAAGGCGGCAGCTTCACACCCAGCACATCGCGCAGATAGTTGATATTATGGGAGAGATAATCGTCCACCGCGACATTGATGTTGCCGCCAATGGCGTCAAAGCCGTCATCACCCTTGCGCGGACCGTCCACGTCGAACACCACCCAGCCCTTGAAATGCTTCTTGCGCAGGACATCGAACACGGCCGGAAAGTCCACACCGCCGCCGCCCAAATTGTGATAGACCGATGCCTGCTTGTGCATCTCCTGGGTCGGCGTCTCCTTGTTGCCACGATATTTGCCGTAGGTGTCCTTGAGGTGAATCTCCGACACGCGCGGGAAATAATCGCTGATGATCTGCGCCGGATCGCCTCCGCCCAGGACCAGATGGCCCGTGTCCGCGGTCATCCAGACATATTTGGGATCGGTGTGATCCATCACCCAGCGCATGTCCTTTTCGCGCTCCAACGGTCCCCAGATATGAGGATGCGGAGACAGGCGCACGCCCATCGCG
>DATKEP010000132.1:0-4710 GCA_035512055.1 Rhizomicrobium sp. | reverse complement strand
AACAGCGAATGCCCGAACCATCTCCATCCCGCAATTTTTCGCACGGTAGCGTCGCCAGCGGTGCGCGGTAAAGGGCCGGTCAACCCGCGGCGAAGCGGAAGATGGTGGTAGAGCGGAAGTTTTCGCCCGGCCGCAGCAGGGTCGATGGAAATTCCGATTGGTTGGGACTGTCGGGAAAGTGCTGGGTTTCCAGCGCCAGACCGTCGCGCTTCTGGATCTGCTGTCCGGCGGCATTGAACTGGCCGGGCTTCACATTATTGGCGGAATAAACCTGGATGCCGGGCTCGGTGGTCAACACCTCCAGCCGGATGCCACTTTCAACATCCCGCATCCGTACCGCCCAGTCCAAAGCGCCGGGGGCCGTCTTGTTCAACACGAAATTGTGATCCAGACCCCGCGCAAGCGCCATTTGCGGATCAGCTGATTCCACCCGCGTGCCAATAGGGGCGGCCTCGTGGAAGTCAAAGGGCGTGCCGGCCACCGGCGCAACCTGCCCAGTGGGAATCTGCCGCAGATCAGTGGGCGTGATCCCATCGGCGTTCAATTGCAATTCCTGCTGGAGCACGGACCCGTCACCGGCCAGGTTGAAATAGATGTGGTTGGTGAGGTTGACCACAGTCTGCGCATCAGAAGTGGCCGCATAATCCAGCCGCAGTGAATCCTCCGTGACGCTATAGGTGACTTCGGTTGTGACAGTCCCAGGAAAGCCCTGATCGCCGTCCACGCTCATCAGGCGCAACCGCAGGGTTGTAGTGCTTTCCTCAACCACATCCCACAGGCGCGTGCCCCAGGATGACCCGCGCCCGCCGTGCAGCGTGACGCCATTCAGATCCTGGGACAGGGGATAGTGCCGGCCTTCGATGGTGACTCCATTCTTCAGACGATTGGCATAGCGGCCGATCAGGCAATTCCACCAGCCGCTGGCTTCATAGGCGGCCAGATCCTTGAGCCCCAGAACCACATTGTGGCGCATACCATCCAGGGCGGGGACGCTTATGGCGGTGATAGTGCCGCCCATGTCCAGAATGGTGGCTGCAAGGCCGGCTTGACCGCCCAAAGTGAAAGCATGGACAGGCGCACCGTCTTTCATGACGCCGTAAAGTGTACGCGGCACGCTGCAATTTCCCCGGAAATTAGCAAAAAACCGATATTCGGGCGTGAGCCGACAGTCAATTGCTGGGTGCATCCGCCATATGTCCATTTGCCCCGGCTTTTGCTAGGACATTCGGCAAAGAGGGCATTTTGGCCAGGAAAAACACCCGCCGAAGCGGCAGTGTCGTGACCATCCATGATGTGGCGCGCCATGCCGGCGTCTCGCCCATGACAGTGTCTCGCGTCATCAATTCCGAGACAAATGTGCGGGAGGAAACGCGTGCCAGGGTCAATGCCTCGATCAAGGCGCTGCGTTACTCGCCAAACCTGGCGGCACGGAGTCTCGCCAGCGCCGACACCGTGCATATCGGTATCCTCTATGCCAATTCCACCGCCGCCTATTTGAGCGAATTGCTGCTCGGCAGCTTGGAGCAGTCGGGCCTTTCGGGCTGCCAATTGGTGCTGGAGCAGTGCGCGGACCTGGAAAGCGAGCGTAAGGCGGTGCAGCGGCTGATCGCCGGCGGCATCAACGGCGTGATCCTGCCGGCGCCACTGTGCGACTCGGAAGAGGCGCTCAAGACCGTGGCATCCGCTGGCATCCCGGCTGTGCTGGTGACGTCGGGCCGTCCGGCGCCTGGCTTTCCGGCGGTTTCGATCAACGACTTCGAAGCGGCCCGTGAAATGACGCGCCACCTTCTCAGCCTGGGCCACCGCCGCATTGCCTTCATCAACGGTCATCCCGGCCATACCGCCTCAGGGCAGCGATTCCGCGGCTATATGGAAGGCATGACAGAGGCCGGTCTGCCGGTCGGCGCCGACCAGGTGGCACAGGGCTTCTTCACCTACCGTTCGGGCCTCGAAGCGGCGGAGCGGCTGTTGACCAACGGTTTCAATCCGACCGCAATCTTTGCCTGTAACGACGACATGGCCGCCGCCACCATGGCGGTCGCCCACCGCAAGGGTCTGGATGTGCCCGGCGATATCGCCATTGCCGGCTTTGACGATACGCCCTTGGCCACCATGATCTGGCCGGAATTGACCACCGTGCGCCGTCCGATTTCCGAAATGGCGCGCGAGGCGGTCAGGTTGTTGATCGAGCAGGTACGCGCCAAGCGTGCAGGCACGCTGCTGCCGGCAAGACACTCCCTGCTCAATTTCACCCTGGTCAAACGCGAATCGACGGGCGCGGCACTCGCCGCAAAACGCAAGTTCAAGCCGTGATGCGTTTGAACCGCCATTCGTGTTAACACTGTCCAAGGGAGGCAGCCGTTGGCCAAGAAGAGCGGACGCCGCAGCGGCAGTGTTGTCACTATCCATGACGTGGCGCGCCATGCCGGCGTTTCACCGATGACCGTTTCGCGCGTCATCAATGCCGAAACCAATGTGCGTGAAGAGACGCGGGCACGTGTGGCGGCGTCGGTTGCCACGTTGCGCTATGCCCCCAATCAGGCGGCCCGAAGCCTTGCCAGTGCCGACACCACGCATATCGGCATTCTCTATTCCAATCCCAGTGCTGCCTACCTCAGCGAATTTCTCCTGGGCAGCCTGGAGCAGTCCAGCCTTTCGGGCTGCCAACTGGTGATAGAGCAATGCGAAGGTGTCGAAAGCGAGAGCGAAGCCATCCAGCGCCTGGCCAAGGGCGGCGTCGATGGCGTGATCCTGCCTGCGCCTCTATGCGATTCCCGGGAGTCGCTCACGGCTGTTGAAGAGGCGCTGCTGCCAGCCGTGCTGGTGGCCTCGGGTCGGCCCGCCGCGGGTCATTGCGCCGTTTCCATCAACGACTTCGAGGCTTCGCGCGCCATGACGCGTCATCTGCTGGGCCTGGGCCATCGCCGTGTCGCCTTCATCAACGGTCACCCCAACCAGACAGCCAGCGGGCAGCGTTTCCGGGGATTCATTGAAGGCATGACGGAAGCGGGTTTGTCGGTCGATACCGACCAGGTGGCTCAGGGTTATTTCACCTATCGATCGGGGCTGGAGGCGGCGGAGAAGCTGCTGGACTCATTCCGCCCCACCGCAATCTTTGCTTCCAATGACGACATGGCCGCCGCCACCATGGCAGTGGCACACCGCAAGAGCCTGGATGTGCCGGGCGATCTATCGGTGGCTGGTTTCGACGACACACCGCTCGCCACGACCGTTTGGCCGGAACTCACCACGGTTCGCCAACCCATCGCAGAAATGGCGCGCGAGGCCGTCAGGCTCCTGATCGAACAGATCCGGGGCAGACGTGGCAAGGCCGCGCCACAGGTGGTCCACAAGTTGCTGAAATTTACGCTTGTGAGGCGGGATTCGACAGCAGACGTGAAGCCGGAGGGCGGGGAAAAACCGGTGCCCCGTTCCAAGAGCAAGTCTTGACAGCACCGGTCCGCTGCTATTGGTAGCGCAACCACTGTTTTGGGACCGGGGCCGTTTCCTGGGTTTCGCGCATGACAAACATCCCTTCCGGCGTGGTGGCAGCCAACGATGCCACCGCACAATCGGCGGTCTATCCCAGCCTTGCCGGCAAGCGCGTGGTGGTCACGGGTGGCGGTTCGGGCATCGGCGCGGCGCTGGTCGAAGCTTTTGCGCGCCAGGGGTCCGAGACCGTCTTCGTGGACATATTGGAGCGGGAAAGCACCGATCTGGTCGCCCGCCTCGCCGACGCGCCATGCAGGACCGTCTTCCATCGCGTCGACATCACCGACCTTTCCGCCATGGAGGCGTTTTTCAAGTCGCTGGGTGGCATCGATGTGCTGGTCAACAATGCCGGTAACGACGACCGTCACGAACTGAAGGACATTACGCCCGACTATTGGGATGAGCGCATGGCGGTGAACCTGCGCCATATGTTGTTCGCGGCCAAAGCGGTGGCGCCTGGCATGAAGGCCAGGGGCGGCGGCGCGATCATCAACTTCGGCTCGATCTCCTGGCATCTCGGCTTGCCTGGTCTGGTGCTTTATGAAACCGCCAAGGCCGGCATCGAAGGCATGACGCGGGCGCTGGCGCGCGAATTGGGGCTCGACAATATTCGCGTGACGGCGGTCGTTCCGGGCAATGTGAAGACGCCGCGCCAGACCAAGTGGTACACGCCCGAAGGCGAGGCCGAAATCGTCGACCAGCAATGCCTCAAGGCACGCATCACGCCGGCTCACGTCGCGTCCCTGGTGCTGTTCCTGGCCTCCGATGATGGCCGCATGTGCACCGGGCACGAATACTGGATTGATGCGGGATGGGGCTGAAGCCCGATCCGCTGCCCGGCAGGCGAAGTTTTGCAACTATCAAAGACGGGCGAGCGTCTGCTTGAGATTGCTGTCTTTCCCGTGGCCAACATCACCAAGATCGCTTCCGGGGCAAGCAGCCCCAGCCCAATTCTGCACTGCAACCGGAACCGGATGAGATGCGTGGCAGTTTCGCCACGGCTCAAAATTTGTGAAACGCTAACGGTAGCGGTCCCATAACCACTATTGACGAGGTTTCGTATCGGAGATATTTCTTGGACAAATGTGACCGCTACCATAAGGGTCACTCCGGTATCAGGCCGGATTCAAAAAAAGAGCCGCAAGGCATCAGGGAGGGAAACACGATGCATCCGACAGCTGGAATCCGTTTTGAGCGCGCCAAGGTTTTGCTGATGGG
>DATKEP010000131.1:0-5771 GCA_035512055.1 Rhizomicrobium sp. | reverse complement strand
GCGGGATACCCGCGAATATGAGCCAGGCCAATCTGGGCGTGCTGGATCATTTTGCGCTGGGCGTGCCCAACATGGAGGCTGCCTATACGCGGCTGTGGAACGAGGACCGGCTTGGGGTCGATGCGCGCGGTCAGCAGCCCGCGCCCAAGATCGGGCGCGACGCCAAATGGCAGCTCAACCTGATCGATCCCGACGGCACACGCGCCGAAGTGATGGAGCTGCACGCTATCGGCAAGCCCTGCTGCTCGCCCTTCACCGCCAGCGATCCGGAGAAATGACGTGAGATGGATTTTCGCGGCCCTGCTGGCTTTATGGAGCGGTGCCGCAATCGCTGCCCCGGTCAAGGTAATGATCCTGGATGGAGCCAGTGCCGCGGCCTATCACAATTGGAAAGTCACCACCCAGGTGATGAAGCGGGAACTGGAGGATGCCGGAAGGTTCGATGTCACGGTGGTGAGCGCGCCGCCTGCCGACGGCGATTTTTCCAGCTTCCATCCCGATATCGCCCGCTATCAGGTGGTGGTGCTGAATTACGACGCCCAGGACTGGCCAGTGGCGCTCAAGGCGGAGTTCGAAACCTATGTGAAAAGCGGCGGCGGGTTGGTGGTGGTGCATGGCGCCGACAATGCCTTTCCAGGCTGGACGGCCTTCAATGAAATGACTGGTGTTGGCGGCTGGCGCAATCGCGACGCCGCTGCCGGTCCCAAATGGTATTTCCAGAATGGCAGGCTGACTTCCGATACATTGCCGGGACCGGCGGGCCTGCATGGCCGCCGCAAGCCCTTCGCTATCACCGCGCGCGCGCCGGAACATCCCATCATGCGCGGCCTGCCGCCGGTCTGGATGCACGCGGCCGATGAGCTTTACACGCGCCTGCGGGGGCCGGGAAAGAACATGACCGTTCTGGCCACGGCCTTTGCCGATCCGGCCAATCGCGGTACCGGTTTCGACGAGCCCATGCTGATGGCGATGCGCTGGGGCAAGGGGCGCATCTTCCACACCACGCTGGGCCATGACGCGATGGCGCTGTCCTGCATAGGGTTCATGACCACGTTCCAGCGCGGCACCGAATGGGCGGCCACGGGACGCGTCACCCAGAAGCTGCCCAGGAACTTCCCTACCGCCGATACGGTGAGCTATCGCGCCGATCTGGCGGCAATGGATCCGGCGGTGGCCGATGGCGTGTTGACCACGCTCCCGCCAGCCAAATAGCATTCCCGGCAGGGCGGGTTAAACGCCAATGGGAGGGCATATGAAAATCATGTTTGCCATTGGCCTGTTTGCGGCATTGCCGCTGGCCGCATTCGCGCAAGCCCCTGCGGGTGTGCCACATCCCAGTACGCAAAGCCCGGCCTCCTGCACGCCATCCATGGGACTGCGATTCATCTGCGGGCTCGATCAGCCGGAAGATTTGCTGCAGGTGGGTAACAGCAAATGGGTGATTGCCAGCGGCATGGGCGAGCATGGCGGCATCTTTCTGATCGACACCGAGGCCAAAACCGCGAAACGCTTTTTCACCGGCGCCGCCAAGCCCGATCTGAAAATGTATCCCGATTGCGCAAACGCGCCGGTCAGCCTCAATTCCCATGGCATCGCGCTGAGACCGGCGAGCGTGGCGGGCACCTATAGGCTTTATTCCGTCACCCATGCGCCGTTTGAAAGCATCCAGATCTTTGCCGTCGATGGGCGGGGGCCTGAGCCAAGGATTGCCTGGACCGGCTGCGTCAAACTGCCGGCAGATTTCAAGTCCAATGCCGTGACCGCGCTTTCGGATGGCACCATCCTGGATGACGTGCAGATGCACGGCCATGCCACTGATTTCATCAGCGGCAACATCACGGGCGGGGTGTGGGAATGGAGCCCGAAGGACAAATCCCTGCACTTGCTCAAGGGCACGGAGCTTCAAGGCAATAACGGCATCGAGATTTCCAAGGACGAAAAGGAAATTTACATCGCCGTGTCGGGCACCCAGACCGTGGCGATCTATGATCTTGCCAATACCGAAAAGCCGGCGCGCATCATCCGCACGCCCTGGTACAATCTGGACAATATCCACTGGAGCGGCGACCGGCTGATCGCGGCCGGCATGATGTTCGATGAGCCGGCCTGCGGCGGCACGCGCAAACACATTCAGGACGCGCATGGCAACATGAACTGTCATCGTGGCTGGGTGGCGTCCCAGCTCGATCCCAAGGCCATGACCTGGAAGATACTGGCCTATGGCGAGCCCAATCCCGATTTCGGCGGCATCGCCACCGGATTGGTGATTGGCAACAATCTGTGGCTCAGTTCGTTCCAGATGGATCGGGTTGCCTACCGGCCACTACCCGGCTCGATGCCGGAACCGCCCCCGCCGGCCCCGAGGACTTGCACCCCGTCCATGGGGCTGAATTTCGTCTGCGGCATGATCCGTCCGGAGGACATGCTCCAGATCGGCAACAGCAGATATATGGTGTTCGGCGGTTCCGGAGTCGGCGGCGGTGTCGGCCTGATCGACACGGCTGCGAAGACGTATCGGCAATTCGATCTCAACCAGGCGCGCCCCGATTTGAAGCTCTATCCCGATTGTCCGACGGTGCCTGACACCAAAGTACTCAACGCCCATGGTATCGCGCTCAGGCCGACACGGACGCCCTCGCTTTACACGCTCTATACCGTTACCCATGCGCCATTCGAAAGCATCCAGGTTTACGCGCTCGACGCACGCGCCGGCGAACCGACGTTGACTTGGATGGGCTGCGCGAAACTGCCTTCCGATTTCAAGACCAACGCCGTCACCGCCACCAGCGACGGTACCATCATTGCCGATGTGCAGATGAAGAATGGCGCCACCCAGGCCGATTATATGGCCGGCAAGATCACCGGCGGGGTCTATGAATGGAAGCCGGCCGACAAGACATGGCGGGAACTGCCTGGTACGGAGTTGGCGGGGAATAACGGCATCGAAATTTCCCGCGATGAAAAGGAAATCTATGTGGCGGTTTCCGGCGACCAGACTGTCGTGATCTATTCCCTCGCGAATACGTCCAAGCCGGTTCGCACGGCGCACGCGATCTGGTTCAATATCGACAATATCCACTGGAGCGGCGACCGGCTGCTCACGGCAGGCGTGTCGTACGACGAACCGGCATGCGGCGGGACGCGCAAGGAGATTGTCGAACGCAAACATGATTTGAACTGCCATCGCGGTTGGGTCGCGGCACAGTTGGACCCCGCCACCCTGAAGTGGAAAGTCGTCTCCTATGGCGAAGCAATCCCCGATTTCGGCGGCGAATCGACGGCCCAGGTGATCGGAAACAATCTGTGGCTGAGTTCAAACAATATGAACCGCGTCGCCTGGCGTCCGCTGAACGCATCGAAGTGATTATCGCGCCGGCAAGGACGCCAGGTATGCGGTCAGGTTCACCATGTCGGCGCCGCTGAGACCGGTAGCCACCTGCCGCATGGGCGCTGACATGTCGCCATGCCGTGTGCCCTGCTGGAAATCATACAATTGGCGTGCCAGATAGCTGGGCGAACGGCCGGCGATTCCCGGTGCGGTGCTGCCCGATCCGGTCAAACGCCCGCCATGGCATTGCGCGCAGTTCAGCAGGGCCGCGAGATGGCGGCCTTTCGCTACCGCGCCTGGCGGCACATAAGCGATGAAGCCTGCATGGGGATCGCGCAACTGCTCGCGGTCCACACTGACCGGCGTCTCGATCAGCCGCGCGCCGATCGTTTCGTGCGCGTCACCCTTGTCTGGCAGCCACAGTCCTTCCTGGCTGAGCATTCGAGGTACCGTCGGGGTTTCCACCACCTTGATCGCCACGGTCGGCGGTAGAGATGCGTAATAGGCCGCGGCCTCGCGCATTTCTGTGGGGGTCATCGCCTTGGCAAAGTCCACCATCTCGAAGGCGTTGGCCTTGCGCGATTCCGTGCTTTTGCGTTTTCCATCCTTCATGTCGCTGAGCTGGCGCGCCAGATAGTCCGCATTCAAGCCGGCGATCCCCGCATTCTGCGGCCGTCCCTTGCCGTTGGGATAATGACAACCGGCGCAAGCCGTGATGCCGCGCGCCGGATCGCCCTTCGCCACCAGCGGCGGCATCTGCGGGTGGTCGCGCGGATACCAGTCGGCGGGCGGGGAGTGATTGGCGCCGCTGATCTGGCCGCGCGTGAAGTGCCCGCTTGCGCCCGGCAAAGCGAAAAGCGTGCCGTCATCCTTGGGCGCATGGGCTTCGTTTTGCGGCGTGGGCACGGCATAGGCCCAGTCCGGATACGAAGATGCCGCTTGCGCGGCGCCCGCCGCGAATCCAAAAAAAAGCAGTAAAATCAGCTTTTTCATGGCGATTATGCCCCCGCCTCAGGTTAGCATAGTAGGGCAAGCGGCGCGACAAAAGCCTGGCGGGAGGGACAATGCGATCTGTGATTTTGGCCATGCTGGCGTGGCTTGCCTGCGGGCCGGCGCTGGCAGAGGGCGCGCCCGTCACCATCTCGGTCGACCTGGGCAAGAAGCTGGGCGCCTACAAGCCGATCTATGCCTGGTTCGGTTATGACGAAGCCAATTTCACCACCGGCCGCGACGGCAGGAAGCTTCTCAGGGAGCTGCACGATCTTAGCCCCATCCCGGTGCATATCCGTGCCCATCACCTGCTGACATCCGGCGATGGCGTGGCGGATCTGAAGTGGAGCTCGACCAATGTCTATCGCGAGGACGCGACCGGCAAGCCCGTCTATGACTTCGCCGTCCTGGACGGCATTTTCGATGAGTATCAGGCCGCCGGCGTGGTGCCTATGGTCGAGCTGGGCTTCATGCCCAAGGACCTGACCAGTGGGCAAGGGGACTATCAGGTGCATTATCCCGGCCGCACCACTGCCGGCACCGTGCAGGCCCCGCCGAAGGATTACGCCAAGTGGCAGGAGCTGGTGCGGGTCGTGGTGGCGCATCTGGCTGAGCGCTATGGCGTCGACACGGTGCGGCGCTGGTATTTCGAGGTGTGGAACGAGCCCGACATAGATTACTGGCACGGCACGCCGCAACAATATTGGGAGCTTTATGACCGCGCCGCCGCGGGCGTGCGCGCGGCGTTGCCGGGCGCGCTGGTCGGAGGCCCTGCCGCCACCGGGCCTTCGATCGATCATGCCTCCAAGTTCCTGGACGGCTTCCTGACCCATGTCGCGGTCAGGCATGTGCCGCTGGATTTCATCTCGTTCCACATCAAGGGCCAGCCGCGCGTGCAGGAAGACGCGGTGGTGATGGGGCTTTCCAAGGAGATGAACGACGCCGACAAGGGGTTTGAGATCATCGCCCGCCACAAGATGAACAGGCTGCCGATCATCCTGAGCGAGGCGGATCCGGAAGGGTGCGCCGCCTGTTCCATGAAGGTCAATCCGGCCAATGCCTATCGCAATGGCACGCTTTATCCGTCCTACACGGCGGCGGCTTATAAGGGCCTGTTCGAGCTGGCCGACCGGCACAAGGTCAACCTGATCTCGATGCTGAGCTGGTCGTTTGAGTTCGAGAACAAGGAGTATTTCGAGGGGTTCCGTTCGCTGTCCACCAACGGCATTGACAAGCCGGTGCTGAATTTCTTCCGCATGGCAGCCCTGATGAAGGGAGAACGGGTCGGGGTCTCCAGCAGCGGACAGGTGAAGCTGGATGACATCATGGCCGGCGGGGTGCGCGGGCCGGAAGATGTGGATGCATTTGCCACGGTGAATGCCCGTCAGGCGGCCGTGATGATGTGGAATTATCACGATGCGGAAAAAACAAGTGATGTCGCGCCGGCCGCGAT
>DATKEP010000130.1:0-9736 GCA_035512055.1 Rhizomicrobium sp. | reverse complement strand
CACATTGGCCGGCCATCGCGCCACATTCATGCCCAGCGGAATGGCGTGGTGCTGGTTGAGGATCAATCCGCGCTCGCCGGCCCATTTCATCTGCGGATCGCTGGAGAAGGTCCAGGTGCCCGGCACGATCATGTTGCCCTTGAGCCTCAGGATGGTCTCAAAGATCTTGTCTTCCACCTGTCGGGAGATGCCGGAATGGTCGCTCTGCTCACCCGGCGCCCAGCCTGTCAGCTGGTCCTCGTCATTGGTGAAGACGCCGCGATATTTGAAAAGCGGCGAGGGGAAATTCCGTGACAGGCCGGCGGGAATGGTGATGGATGTCTTCTTCGGCGGCTGGCTGTCGTTCCAGTAATACATCGGGTCGACGCCAAGATAGTCTTGGGCGAAAGTGTAGATGGCGAAGATCGTGCCACGCACGTCGGCGCCCGACAGCACGACATGATTGCCGCGCGCCGCGATGGCGAAGCTTTCGCTTGAGCCGCCGGCTGGCGATGCGATCTCGATGGCAGGTCCGCTGCTGGCGGGCACGATCTGGGGTCTTGCGCCAAACACCTTGGCCATGTCGGAAGCCAGGTCATCCGCCGCCTTCTTCACCGGACCGGGCGCATTGGGGCTTTCGACAATGACGGTCCTGGCATCGATGGTAAGTGCGCTTTGGGCGGCAGCTGGGCCGGCGAAGACCATCAGCAAACAAGCCAACACGATGCGATAGCGCATGGAAGTCCGTCCCTGTTGCCCACTCTGCGGCGGTGTTGTTAGCGGTAACAGGCTAACAGTGGCTCGGACGCTCTGCAAGAACGATGGCGCGCCTCAGGATTTCAATGGTTCCGGCACCGCCGGCAGCAGGGCGCCGTCCAGCACGCGATAGCCGTCGGCGATGCCCCATGGCCCGTAGGAGCGGCCGGAGGGCTGCCAGATCAAGGCACCGGCATCATCGATCCGCGCCAGCCCCTGTTTGGATTTCAGCAATACATCAACAGCGAACAGATGAGCGCCTTGGCCCTGTATGAGATTGGCCGGCGTCCTGAAGGAATTTCCGGCGCTGCAAGGCACGCTGAGAACCAAGTTCTGGCCGGCGCGGAATGCCTTACCTTGCCACACCTGACTGATGCTTGCATTCAGCCGGCACAGTCCGGGCAGGCGCGACGGCACATCGACCTTGTTCACGGCGACCAGCACGACATTGTCGCCAGCCGCTGCCGCCGGAAGGATTGCTGAAATCATCAGGACGGATGCGAGATAAGCGCAGCGTCTCGTCATGGACCCCTCCATCATAGCCCCGGCAGAATACACCCTGCCCGCTGGAGCCTCAAAACGGCCAATCGTCGGCGAGCCTTAATTCCGTGCAACCCGGGGAAAGCTACTTCTCCGGATACACCACCCTGAGATGCAGCTCTTTCAGCTGCTTCTGGCTTGCCGGGCCGGGCGCGTTCATCAACAGATCCTGGGCCTGCTGGGTCATGGGGAACATGGTGACTTCGCGCAGGTTTTCCTCGCCCGCCAGCAGCATCACGATACGGTCGATGCCGGGCGCGGTGCCGCCATGCGGCGGAGCGCCATAGCGGAAGGCATTGAGCATGCCCTTGAACTTTTCTTCGGTCTCTTCGCGGGCGTAACCAGCGATCTCGAAGGCTTTCAGCATCACATCCGGGTCATGGTTACGGATCGCGCCCGAGGACAGCTCATAGCCGTTGCAGACGATGTCATACTGATAGGCCTTGAGCCCCAGGATGGTCTCGGCGTCGTTCTTGTCCAGGGCCAGGAATTTCTCACGCGCATATTGCGGCATCGAGAAGGGATTGTGGGAGAAGTCGATCTTCTTGTCGTCCTCGTTCCACTCATACATGGGGAAGTCGACGATCCAGCAGAACTTGTATTCGTCTTCCTTGATCAGCCCCAACTCGCGGCCGAGCCTGGTGCGCGCCATGCCTGCCAGATTGGCGGCGCGGTCGGCTTTGGCATCGGCGGAGAAGAATAGCGCATCGCCTGCCTTGACGCCGGATGCCTTGGCCATGTCGGCCAGCGCCGCGGCCGGAATGAATTTGGCGATGGGCCCCTTCCCCGCCAGCGCCCCTCCCTCCGCCTCGAATTGGATGTAGCCGAGCCCGGCAGCGCCTTCGCTGCGTGCCCATTCATTCAGCTTGTCGAAGAAGCTGCGCGGCTGGGACGCCGCGCCCGGCGCAGGAATGGCGCGCACGGTCTTGCTCTTGAACGCCTTGAACTCGACATCGGCGCGGCCGAAAATCTCGCTCACATCTACAATCTCGATGGGATTGCGCAGGTCCGGCTTGTCGGTGCCGTACTTGAGCATCGCCTCGGCGTAGGGAATGCGCGGAAACTCGCCGGCGGGCGTCACCTTCTTGCCCTGGCCGAATTCCTCGAACACGCCCGCCAGCACCGGTGCCACGGCGTTGAACACATCGTCTTGGGTGACGAAGCTCATCTCCAGATCGAGCTGGTAGAACTCGCCCGGCGAACGGTCGGCGCGGCCGTCCTCGTCCCGGAAACACGGCGCGATCTGGAAATAGCGGTCGAAGCCCGCCACCATGATCAGCTGCTTGAACTGCTGCGGCGCCTGGGGAAGCGCATAGAACTGACCCGGATAGCGGCGCGACGGCACCAGGAAGTCGCGCGCGCCTTCCGGCGAGGACGCGGTCAGGATCGGTGTCTGGAATTCGGTGAAGCCCTGGTCGGTCATGCGCCGGCGCAACGACGTCACGATATTCGCCCGCAGCATGATGTTCCTGTGCAGCCGCTCGCGCCGCAGGTCGAGGAAGCGGTAGGTCAGCCTTGTGTCTTCCGGATAATCCATGTCGCCAAAAACCGGCAGCGGCAGCTCCTGCGCCTGGCTTTCGACCTTGCAGCTCTCGATGCGCAGCTCGATCTCGCCGGTGGGCAGGTCGGGATTCACCGTTTCCGGCGTGCGCGCCACGATCTCGCCCGTGAGTGTCAGCACCCATTCCGAGCGCGCGGTATCCACCGTCGCAAAGGCCGACGCGTCCGGCTCGATCACACACTGCGTGATGCCATAATGGTCGCGCAGGTCGATGAAGATCAGGCCACCATGATCGCGCCGGCGGTTGACCCAGCCCGACAGGCGCACGGTCGCGCCGACATCGGTCTTGCGCAGCTGGCCGCAGGTATGGGTGCGATAGGCGTGCATATCGAAATTTCCGTAAAAATCTTGGGGAAAGGCAGGGTTTTTGGCGGTTTATGGGGGGTAGGTCAAGGGCGCTCCCTGATGCAGGCGCCCGTGCCGATTTGGCCGGTTTTTCCCGTCACAAAGCCCGGCTACGGTGCCTCGTCCGAAGGGAATCGCCATGAAATCCGCATGCCTTATAGTTCTTGCCCTGCTCGCTTCGCCTGCGGCGGCCCAGCCATCGGCAAAGCCTGCGCCGCACAACATCATCATCTTCGTCGCTGATGGGCTGCGCTATGGCAGCGTCACGGCCGAGAACATGCCCAACATGTACCGGTTGAAGACCGAAGGCGTGGATTTCACCAACAGTCATTCGCTTTATCCCACCATCACCACCGTCAATGCCTCGGCCATCGCCACCGGCCACTACATCGGCGACACCGGTGATTTCGGCAACAGTATCTATACCGGCACACCCATGATCAGCGCCAATGGCGCGCCCATCGCCGGGCTTGAGAGCGACACGGTGCTGGCCGAGCTGAACCAGAAATTCGGCGGCAACTATCTCAATGAAGACACGTTGATCGCACGCGCCCGCGCGCAAGGATTCAACACCGCGGTGATCGGCAAGCTCGGGCCCACACGCATCCAGGATTCCACCGCGGCTCCCGATGGCAGCCAGACTCTGATCGTGGACGACAACACCGGCCATGAGGGTGGCCTTGGCCTTCCCGCCTGGTTCACCCGCCAGATGAAGACGGCATTCGTCACCGGCGCTGCGCCCACAAACCAGGTGCCCAACATTGCCCAGCAAGTCTGGCTGATGAAGGCGACGACGCGCATCGTGCTGCCCCATTTCGCCGAGGACGGCAAACCCTTTGCCCTGCTGTTCTGGTCGCGCGATCCCGATTACAGCCAGCACAATACCAAGGACAGCGTGGGCGAATATGAGCCCGGCATCAACGGTCCTTCGGGCCTTGCGGGTACGCGCGATGCCGACACGACGCTTGGCGAACTCCTGGCCGCGCTCAAGGAACAAGGTCTCGACCAGACCACGGATGTCTTCGTTACTGCCGACCATGGCTTTGTCACGGTCGCCCATGCCAGCGCCACGAGCCCTTCGGCGCGGTTCGATCCGGGCGTGCCGCTAAGCGATCTGAGCGGCGGATTTCTGGCTGTGGATCTGGCCAGCGCGCTGCAGAAGCGGCTGTTCGATCCGGGCAGGAATTTCGCCGTCGTGGATTTCGCAGGCGGCGCCAAGCTGTCGGTCGGGGCTGCGGGCCTTCTTGGGAATCCGCAAAATCCCGATGTGGTAGTGACGCCCAATGGCGGCACGGACCTTATCTATCTGCCTAAGCCCAACGCGAAGGAGCTTGCGGGCGACATCGTGAAATTCCTCACCACCCAGGATTATGTGAGCGGCATTTTCGTCAATGACAAGCTGGGCACGTTTCCCGGCGCGCTCTCCATGAGCGATGTGAACCTGATGGGATCGGCCAAGACTCCTCAGCCTTCCATCTATGTCAGCTTCCGCAGTTTCGCGGGCCGCTGCCCGGGCCAGCTGCAATGCGCGGTCGGCGTGCATGACAATCAGTACGACATCGGCCAAGGCAGCCATGGCAGCCTTTCGCGCGCGGAAACCCGCAATTTCATGGCTGCCATCGGCCCTGATTTCAAAGCGGGCTTCAGCGATCCGGCGCCAATTTCCAATGCCGATATTGCTCCGACACTGGCGCATATTGCGGGCTTGGAAATGCCCGCAAAGGGCAAGCTCCGGGGCCGGGTGATCGGCGAAGCCATGCGCGGCGGTTCCGAGCCGGGCGTGACGCACCATACGATCCGCTCCCAGCCGGCCGAAAATGGCGCAGTGACCATTCTGGATTACCAGCAGGTGGGCGAGGCCCGTTATTTCGACGCCGCCGGCTTTGCCGGAAAGACCGTGGGGCTGACACCGCCGTAACGAAGCCAGCCCCGAAAGCGCTCAGGCCACCTTCGCCTTCGGCTGGGCGCTGCAGCTCTTGATGGCCATGATGTCGGGTGCCTTCCCGGTTTCCAGGAGGCTCTTTAGGCCCGACAGCACCAGCGGCCAGCCCTTGGAAATGCTACTCGCCATATCCGAACCGGCCTTCAACTGATCGTGGACGACGTTCAGGCGAACCACGCCCCCAATCGCTTCGATCTCGAAGGTCACGCGCGAATATTCCGATCTGTTGCCGAAATTTTCGGGGCTCACCCAGCTGATGACCAAGCGGCTTGGGGGACGGCTTTCCAGGACCTCGCCTGTCATTTGGACGCCCGAGCCGTCATTGCGCACCATTTCCCATTTGGAGCCGGGCTTCCAATCAGAGACATTTCCGTGGCCCCAATACTGGCGGGCGAATTCGGGCATGGTGATGGCGTCCCACACTTTCTGCGGCGTGGAGATGATGTAAGTGACGTAAACAAATTCGGTCAGGGGCTCGCTCATTGATCTTTCTCCTGTAGGGCCTGTTTGAGATTGTGGAGCGCCTGGATGCGGCCCTGCTCGAACTTGCCGATCCAGCGCATGTAGATCTCGTTGATGGGGACGGGGTTGAGATAGTGCAGCTTCTCGCGGCCTCGCTTTGCGGTGGCGACCAGATTGGCCTCCTCCAGCAGATTGAGGTGCTTGGTCACCGCCTGACGGCTCATATCGTGGCCTTCGCAAAGTTCCGAAAGCGTCTGGCCGTTCTTGCGGCGCAGCCGGTCGAGCAATTGCCGGCGGCTGGGATCGGCCAGGGCTTTGAACACTTTGTCTTCATCGGCGACCATGGCGGTACAATATGCAACTATTTGGTTGCATGTCAAGCGCCATTTTAAGTCCCCGTTCCCGCGCGAATCCGCTATCACCACATTCTCTCTGGCGCGTTCGTGACGGAGAGGCGGCTGCCGCCAGCGGGGTGCCGGCGAAGGCCAGAGAGGAATGCATGCGGATTGTCGAAAGCAACGACGCGCTGGCTGCTTTAGTGGCCGAACTGGCGCACGCGCCCTATTTGGCGCTGGACACCGAATTCCTGCGTGACCAGACCTATTATCCCAGACTCTGCCTGATCCAGGTGGCCGCCCCAGGAGTCGATGGAATCATCGATCCCCTCGCTGCGGGTCTTGATCTCGCGCCCTTTTATGAACTGATCCGGCGCGCCCACATTGTGAAGGTGATGCACGCCGCGCGCCAGGATATCGAGATATTCTTTCTGCAGGGTGGCGTCCTGCCCGATCCCCTTTTCGACACCCAAATCGCGGCGATGGTGTGCGGCTTTGGCGATGCCGCTTCCTACGAGACCCTCGCGCGCAAGATCGCGCACGTGGAGATCGACAAGTCGGCGCGATTTACCGACTGGGGCCATCGGCCGCTATCCAAGCGCCAATTGGAATATGCGCTGGCCGACGTCACCTATCTGAGGGTGATCTATGAATGGATGAAGGCGAAGCTGGAAAAGACGGGTCGCGCCGCCTGGGTGGCAGAGGAAGTCGCGGCGCTGCAGGATCCCGCGCTCTACCGGCTCGATCCCGACCAGGCCTGGAAGCGGCTCAAGCCGCGCACCACCAACAAGCGCTTCCTGGCGGTGCTGGCGGCGCTGGCGGCCTGGCGGGAGCGCGAGGCTCAGGCGCGCGACATTCCGCGCGGCCGTATCCTGAAGGATGAAGGCCTGACCGAAATCGCGGCCCATCCGCCGGAGACGCCGGAAGCGCTGGAGCGCATCCGAGCCGTTCCCAAGGGTTTCGCCAATTCCAGAATGGGCAAGGGCCTGATGGAGGCGATCGCCGCGGGGATTCAGGCGCAGCCGCCGGAAGGCGCGGTGGCCGAGCACAAACAGCGCCGCCGCCGCGAGCCTTCACCCGCCGTGATAGACCTGCTCAAGACCCTGCTGCGGCTGAGGGCCGAGGAGGCCGGCGTGGCACCACGCCTGATCGCCAATGCCGAGGACATCGAGAAATTGGCGGCCTATGAGGATGATGGCGTTACCGCCCTGCATGGCTGGCGCAATGAGGTTTTCGGCCGGGACGCGGTGGCGATGCGCAAGGGAGAACTCGCCATCGCGCTGGAAAAAGGCGAAGCTGTGGTTGTCGAACTGGAGACTGAAGAATGAGGAAGACCTTGGCGACCGCAGCGCTGCTGGCGCTCGGTTCTGTGACGGCTCAAGCCCAGACGCCCCAACCCGCGGACTGGACCATTTTGAACTTTACCGCCAGCGTCAACAAACCGGCGGACATCGCCTGGGATCGTATCGGCGGCCATGACTGGTGCGCAATAGCCAGGTTCCTCGACCTCAAGAGCTGCACGATCATGTCGGGCAAGGGCGAGTTGGGATCACTGCGTCTGGTCGAAGTGGGCCCCAACAAGATCGTTGAAATGGCCGTGGCGCGCACGCCGCTTTCCTACACCTACGCCCAACCATTCACGCCGATTTTCTATCACGGCACCATGTCGGTCGAACCTGTGGACGCCACCCACTCCCGGATCGTCTACACCCTGATCTGGAACCAAACTGCGGTTGGCGACGCCAAGGCCCAGGCCGATGCGCGCGAAAGCCGCCAGCGGCGCTTCCAGATTGCGGTGGATAAGATGGCGGCGGCCGCGAACGCGCCCTAAAGGGGGCGCGGATCTTTTGTGCGCTGGGTTCGTCGCCCGTGCTCACGTGCATTGAGCACGTTCCGCGCGCGCTCCTGGCCATCGACCAAAATCCCTCGCGCCCAAACTAGCGGTCGAAGCTTACGCCTCATCCAAATTGACGGAACCGGTAGCCAAATCCTCCGGCTCCTCGCCCGTATAGGGATCCTCGTCCGGCGCCAATTCGTCCGACGGATTGGGAACGTCGAAGCCTGACGGCGGCATGGCCTCCAGGAAGCCCGCAGCCTTGAGTTCGTCGATGCCTGGCAGGTGCGCAACGCTCTCCAGCCCGAACTGGATGAGAAAAGCCTCGGTCGTGCCGTAGGTGACGGGCCGGCCCGGCGTGCGCTTGCGACCCCTGATCTTGATCCAGCCGATTTCCATCAGAATGTCGATGGTGCCCTTGGACATGGCGACGCCGCGAATGTCCTCGATCTCGGCGCGAGTGACAGGCTGATGGTAGGCGATGATGGCCAGGGTCTCGATCGCGGCTTTGGACAGACGCTTCTGCTCCGGCTGCTCCTTGCGCAACAGAAAAGCCAGATCGCTGGCGGTGCGGAACTGGTATTTTCCAGCGACACAGCAAAGGTTTACACCCCTCTTCTCATAAATCTCTTGAAGCGCCTTCAGCAGCTCCGGGACGTCCGCGCCTTCCGGTAGGGATGTTGACAGTGCATTTTGATCCAGCGGCTCGCAGGCCGCGAACAAAAGTGCCTCGACCATCCTCAGATGCTCGGGGTTCGCCTTGGGCCCTTGGGTGCTCTCGGCGTCCAATTCGGTTTCGATCGTCTCAATCATCTTTGCTACGCTACTCATGTCATGCTCACTTTCATGCGCCACTCTTAGGCACCTTGTGCTGGCGCTTCGCTGCGCTCATCGCGGTCCCGTACAAAAATCTCGGCAAAGGGCGCCATCTGCTGGATCTCCATCTTGCCGTCGCGGGCCAGCTCCAGGCAGGCCAGCAGCGTGGAAGCCACTGCCGAACGCCGCCTGCCGCCGCCGGACCATTCGAAGGGCAGTAGCCGCGTCAGCGCGCTCCAGTCCGGGATCCTGCCAAGCATCCGCTCCAGCCGTTCACGCGCCTCTTCGATGTGGAGCACCGGCGCCATCTCGGGCCGGTAGCTCTTGCCGCCCAGGCGCCGCACCCGGTCAGTGGCGTAAGCCGTCAGCAGGTCATAGAGCGTGTCTTTGTATGTCCTGAGTTTCACCACATTGACCGGCTCGGGATCGCCGCGGCCAAACACGTCGCGGTCCAACCGCTCACGGCCCATTAAGCGGGTCGATGCAGCACGCATGGCATCCAGCCGCTGGAGGCGCCAACGCAGCCGGGTCGCCATTTCGTCCGCGGTCGGTTCACCATCAGGCCCCTTCTCCTGCGGCAGGATCAGGCGCGATTTCAAATAGGCAAGCCAGGCCGCCATCACCAGATAATCCGCAGCCAATTCCAGATTCAGTTTCTTGGCGGACTCGATGAATTCCAGATACTGCTCGGCCAGCTTGAGGATGGAAATCTTGGCGATGTCCACCTTCTGGTTTCTGGCCAGCGTCAGCAGGATGTCCAGCGGACCTTCGAAACCGTCGACCGTGACCAGCAACGTCTGATCGTCGGAGAAGATGGTGGTCGATTCAAATTCGTCGAAGTTTTCGACCGCGTCGGTCATGTTGACGCTCCCCATAGAGCAGCCAGACGCGCGTCGGCCGCCGCCGGATCAAATTGTGCCGGCGCCGAAAGATGAGCGAGCGCCTGTTCGCTGCGCTTGAGCGATAGACCCATCAATCCTGTCACTTCCGAAGCCACTTCCCGCATTTCGTTCAACTCGCCATTGCAATGAAGCACCAGATCGCAGCCCGCAAAAAGGGCCTGTTTGGCGCGCACCGACAAGGGCCCGTCGAGCGCCTTCATGGAGAGGTCGTCCGACATCAACAGCCCTTCAAATCCTATCTCACCGCGTATCACATCCCGAATG
>DATKEP010000129.1:0-2562 GCA_035512055.1 Rhizomicrobium sp. | reverse complement strand
CCGATATAGCGGGAGATATTTGCGATGGCCGCGGTATGGCTCTGGTTGGAGCCGTGCAGGAAACACTTGCCGCCCTGCCAATAGGCGAAGGTGGTCCGGGTCTCCATGCAGTTATGCGAATAGGTGCCGGTGACGAAGGTCTCTTCAACCGTCACCTTGGCGTTCTTGAAGCCTGCATCCAAATCGCCATAGCTCCATTCCTCCGCCGCGCGTCCCATCGGCATCTTGCTGTCGCCGGCGGCGGCGAAATCCGCCGCTTCCCATTTCACCGTCTGTAGCTTGATCTGCCCGGCCGCGACGTTGCCCGCGGAGAGTGCATTGGGTCCGCCCGGAAACAGGCTTTCCAGGGGATCCACGACATGGGGCAGTTGCTGGAAGTCGATCTTGATGGCCTCGATCGCATCGGCTGCGATCTGCTCATTTTCCGCCGCGACCGCAAGAATGGGATCGCCGACATAATGCACTTCGCCCTTGGCCAATATCGGCAGGGCCGGTGGAGGAAATTGCGGAACATCGTCGGCAGTCAGGATGCCGATCACGCCTGGCATTTTGAGCGCCTCGGACGTGTCGATGCTATTGATCTTGGCGTGCGGAATGGGGCTCGTCAGGGTCTTGCAAAACACCATGTTGTCGGCGCGGAAGTCTTCTGCATATTTGGCCCGGCCAGTGACCTTGGCCTCGACGTCCATGGGCGTGAAATCTTTGCCGATCAGATTGTAGGGCATCTTTTAGGCCTCCCGCGAAGCGGTCATGACAGCTTTGAGATAATGGTCATAGGCGCCGCAACGGCAGATATTCCCAGACATGCCGCGCCGCGCTTCGTCGATGGTCGGCGTGGGGTTCTGCTTAAGCAGCGCCACGGCCGCAACAACCTGGCCCGATGTGCAGAAGCCGCATTGCGGTCCAAGTTCCTTGATCATGGCTTTTTGCACCCTGTGCAGCTCGCCATTGGGGCCTTCGATCCCTTCGATCGTCGTGATCTTTCGGCCCCGCGCCATGTGCGTCAGCGTCGAGCAGGAATAGGTCGCCACATCGTTGATCATCACCGTGCAGGCGCCGCATTCGGAATGGTCGCAACCGAGCTTGGTACCGGTCAGGCCCAGCTTGTAGCGGATGGTGTGCTGCAGCGTTTCATTGGGCAGGACATCCACGCGCCGGTCCTTGCCGTTCACATTGAGCGTGATCAGCCGCTCGACCGAACCGGCAGTCCGGCCGCCCGAACCGTAGCGTTCATAGATGAGATAGCCGGCGGCCGAGACGGCGACGCCGGATGCGATCACGCCTTTAATGACCGCGCGCCGTGAAGCCCGAAGGCCGGTTGGTGCGGTATTGTTCTTGTCAGCGTCTGACATGCGGGCTCCCTTATGAGAACCGGGCAGGCCGAATATCGCGTGACGTGGAGGTCGCTGGTTGCAAAAACGCCATAACGCACGACCCCAACTACACGCGTCCTACCCCAGTGGTTATATTTTCCAAAAGTAAATCATAGGCGGACCGGGCCAGACAATAGTATCTGTTTCGCCCGCTTCCTGTCGCGCGCAACAAGTGAGTTCAAGCTTTTAATTGCTGCGTGATTTGCCCAAGCGTGATATTTTCTTGGGAATAACGCTTTTGTGTCACGGATGTTTGGCGAAGCGTTGATGCAGACCGAGACTGAGTCGGAATGCCGCCTTGAGATCGTCTTTTGACGCGAGAGATTGCAGTGCAGCATCGCGGCATTCCTGGGCGTCGGCGTTGCCGCCATCCTGGGCCAAGTCGCACCAGGCGTAGGCTTTGACATAGCTCTTCTCTACGCCGGCACCATAGAAATAAAGGGTGCCGAGCATCATTTGGCCTTCCGGCTGGCCATGTTCTGCCGCCTTGCGCAGCCAATAGGCCGCCTTGTGGTTGTCGATGGCCACGCCCAACCCGCGGTGATACATGAACCCGATCCCGGCCTGGGAGGCGGCATCCTCGCCTTGGGCGAGGGGCATCCAGATCTTCATCGCCTTATCGAATTCGCCGCTATTGTATGCCGAGAGGCCCTCGCGGAAGCCCTGGTCGGCCGGCACCGCCATGGCTGGCGCCAGATTGAGAAGGATAAGCAGGGCGGCGAGCACCGGCACAGCCGGACATGTGGGGCGCGGCATTACCGGCATCGGGTCGGCCACAAGATACTGGACTGCATCCGAGCCGACTTTGGCAGCGCAGGCCTTCTTGTCAACTTTCCCTCTGCGGTTGGGGGATGCGCAATGCGGCCGAAATATCCGTGGCATGCACCGGTCCGCTAAACTAGCATGACGTTGGCTAAGTTTCTGACGGCAAGTTCCCCGATCCATGTCCCATCTTTCCATCCGCATCGACTTTGAGCCCTCCGGCAGCGCCTTAGGCCCCGGGATGGCGCGATTGCTGGAACAAGTGGTCGCTCATGGTTCCATCCGTGCCGCGGCCGCTGCCATGGGCATGAGCTACCGCAAGGCGTGGCTCCTGATTCGTGAGATGCAGGAGACCTTCAATGGCGCGGTGGTGACGAGCGCGATCGGAGGAAGTTCCGGCGGCGGCACCCGGCTGACCGAGCTGGGG
>DATKEP010000128.1:0-43510 GCA_035512055.1 Rhizomicrobium sp. | reverse complement strand
GGCCCAGCTGGACAGCTTGGTGTTCTGCGCCCCCTGCACGACATTGGCCACGTCATGCAGGAATACCGGCGCGCCATTCTTGTAGGCCACGACGATGTTCTTGTAGGCCTCGGCACTCTGCAACTGGTCGTTGGCGTTGATGGTGTAGGACTGCGCCGCGCCGTCGAAGCTTCCCTTGGGTGCGTTGGAATTGTTATTGGAAATCGTGGTGCGCAGGTCGTCGATATTGAGCCCCAGCGACGCCAGCTTCTGCAGATTGGCCTGAACGCGCACGGCAGGGCGCTGGCCGCCGGAAATGCTGACCAGACCCACGCCCGGCAGCTGGGAGATTTTCTGCGCGATGCGGTTGTCGGCCAGGTCCTCGACCGTGGTAAGCGGCAGCGAGGTGGAACTCACCGCGAGCGTGATGACAGGCGCGTCCGCCGGATTGACCTTGGCATAGATTGGTGGCGCCGGCAGGAGCTGATTGGGCAGGAGGCTGTTGGACGCATTGATGGCCGCCTGCACCTCCTGTTCGGCGATATCGAGACTGAGGGTGAGATCGAACTGAAGGGTTATGACGGACGAGCCGCCCGAGGAAATGGACGACATCTCCTTGAGGCCGGGCATCTGGCCGAATTGCTTTTCCAGCGGCGCGGTGACGGACGTGGTCATCACGTCGGGGCTGCCGCCGGGCAGGAAGGTCTGCACCTGGATGGTGGGATAATCCACTTCCGGCAGGGCGGAGAGGGGCAGGAATTTGTAGCCCGACAGGCCCACCAGCATGATGGCAATCATCAGCAACGAAGTCGCAACCGGACGCTGGATGAAAGGCGCTGAGATATTGGCGCCGGAACCTTGGGGCGGCTGCGCGCGGCCGTCAGCCGGCGTGAAGGAAGGAGATGTCACGGCCCACCGCCACCCCCGCCGCGCCGTCCGCCGCCACCACCGCCAGCGCCGCGGCGCATCTGCGAAAATGCCTTCGAGCAGTCGCCACTCAGCGTGTCGCGGTTCTGGAACAGGCACATGCGCTGCTCACGCCCCGCTTGCGCGGTGGGGCAATATTTCTTCACGTCCTCGCTGCAAGACTTGGTCAGCTGCGCTTCGATCTGCGCGCGGCGGGCGGCGCGCGCCGCATCGTCGGCGCCCGCGCCCGAAGGTGCCGCGATCTTGGCGGTCAGGTTGGGGATCTCGACATCGGCGCCATCGCGCAGGCGGTCGGCGCCGTCCACCACCACCGTATCGCCGGGCTTTATGCCGGACAGGATCTGAATGTTGTTGCCATCCTGAACGCCGGTGGTGACGTTGCGCTGGGTCACGGTTTTTTCCGGCGTCACCAGAAAGACGAAACTGCCATCGGCGCCGCGCTGGATCGCGGCCACCGGGACCACGGTTTGATTGTGCAGCGTATCCACCAGAAGGCGGATGTTCACGAACTGGGCGGGGAAAAGCTTTTTGTCCTTGTTGTCGAAAAGGGCGCGCAGCTTGACCGAGCCGGTGGTCGGATCTACCACCGAATCAACGGCCGACAAGCTGCCGCTGGTGATTTTTGTGGTTTGGGCGCGGTCATAGACGTCGGCCGGCAGAGTGGCGCCGCTGCCGGTTCGCGCCATGATCTGGTTGATATTGTCTTCCGGGATCGTGAACAGCACCGACATGGGCTGGAGCTGGGTCACGACCACGATGCCGCCGGACTGGCCGGCAGTGACGATATTGCCGATATCGACAAGATGGATGCCGGCGCGGCCATCCACGGGCGAGACGATGTTGGTATAGCCCAGATTAATGCGGGCGGTTTCCACATTGGCCTGGTCGGCGACCACGATTCCTTCGTCCGACTTCACCAGGGATTCCTGGGTCGCCACCTGCTGGTCGGAAATCGCGTTCTGCTTCTGCAGGGCGATATAGCGCGCCATATCCACCTTGGCGTTGGCGAGATTGGCGGAATCGCGCGCCAGCTGGCCCCGCGACTGGTCCAGCGCCGCCTGATAGGGACGCGGATCGATCTGGGCCAGCGTATCCCCGGCTTTGACCATCTGGCCTTCGGTGAAGTTCAACTTCACCAGCATGCCGCCCACCTGCGGGCGCACCGTGGCGGTGGCAAGCGGCGTCACCGTTCCCAGCGCATTGAGCGTCACATTGATATCGCCGCCGATGGCCTTGGCCACGTTCACTGGCTGGGCTCCCTGATTGATCAGGCCGCGCCGGCCCGTCGTCTTGGCGGGATAGATGGCCCAGATCAGAAGCCCGAGCAGGGCCAGACCGACGGCAAACCACAAGACCCGGGACAGTTTGGGGTGGCGGCCGCTCCAGCTCTTGAACCCGGCCCAGGCCCCGCCCGCCGATCCCTCGGCAACTGGGCCCGCAGGTTGGGCGCGCCGAAAATCACTGGTGGAACGGTCGATATTCATAGGCCTGTCCATGTCACAACGGGCCGAAAAGCCCAGGAAACTCAATATATCAAATGGCTTAGCACCGCCAATGTGAATGCGGCATGAACCTTATACCCCGCAACGGGCGGCCGCTGATATAGCTGCCCTGGGTGGAAGAAATTTGTCGGAAGTGTCCCAGCAACTGGCGCAGGACCGGAAGGCAAGGTATGTCGGCGTCCGGTCCGAAAACCGGCCCGAAAAAAACAACAGGCAGAGGCGTGTTTCTCGGCATTTTCCACTGGTTTGTCCACGACGCCCGCGGCTTTGTGGTCGAGACGACCCAGGCCCATCCCTATTGGTGCTTTCCCATCGCCTTTGTCATCGCCTTGTCGGAAAGCTTCGTCGGCGTTTCCTTCATCGTCCCGGGAACGATCCTGCTGATAACGCTCGGCGGCGTGGTCGGCGCGAGCCATATCGGGCTATTTCCCGCCTGGCTGGGCGCGGTCCTGGGCTCGATCCTGGGCGACTGGATCTCCTGGTGGATCGGCTTTCACTATCACCACAAAATCGTGCATTTCAGGCTCTTCCGCCGCTTCGAGGAACAGATCGAAAAAGCGCTGCACCTGTTTCACAACTGGGGCACTTGGGCGATCTTCATCGGCCGCTTCATGGGGCCGTTCCGCGCCACCGTGCCCCTGGTGGCCGGCATGTCCGAACTGGAGTTCTGGCCATTCATGATTGCCAATACCGCTTCCGCTCTGATCTGGGCCTATGTGCTCTTGGCACCGGGAGCCGCCATTCTAAGGCACATTTTCCCGTAAGCCACTGATCTAAAAGTTATTTTTCGGTAAGGTCGCGCGCCCGCCGCGCCTACCGGTTCGCTGCCCAATTGGCCCGGTCAAAATGGGACCGATCCAAGGTTAATGGATTGACGCGGGCCCCTCCGGCCGCACGGAAAACTGGCTGTTTCGTATCAAAATGGGCGAAAAACCGGGCTCTGGACTGGCCCGTCTCCTGCAACGGCCCCTCACGGAGGCTCAAAGCCCGTGGCCAGGCAGGACGTATCCCAGGCAGTGATCAAGGCGGGTTTTCCCGCCCTGGACGGCTTCGGGTTCGCGGTCCCCGCCGACAGGGTGACCGTCAAGCGCGTTCTGGACGTCGGCATCTCGATTTTCCTGTTGCTGCTGCTCGCCCCTGTGATGGCGCTGGTGTCGCTGGCCATCGTTCTGGATTCGCGCGGACCGCTGCTCTTCTGCCAGCGCCGCAGGGGGTTGAACGGCAAGATCTTCGGCATCCTGAAATTCCGCTCCATGCATGTGCTGGAGGACGGTGCTGAGATCATCCAGGCCCGCGCAAACGACGTCCGCTTCACCCGTGTCGGCCGTCTGATCCGCAAGCTGTCGCTTGATGAACTGCCGCAACTCTTCAACGTCATCGCCGGCGACATGTCGCTGGTCGGCCCCCGCCCCCATGCGGTGGCGCATGACGATTATTATGGCGCCGCGATCTCCAACTACGTCCTTCGCCAGAGGGTCAGGCCGGGCATTACCGGCTGGGCCCAGGTGAATGGCGCACGCGGCGCCACACCCACATTGGACGTCATGCAGCGGCGCGTGAATCTCGACGCCTGGTATGTCGCCCATGCCGGCCTGGGGCTGGACTTGACGATTCTCGCGCGCACGCCGATGGCAGTGTTGCGCAGCCAGGACGTGCCCTGATGCGCGCGGCTCTCTCACTGCCGGCCCGTTACGAGGTTTCCGCGCCTTGGCCGGTTCAGGCCGCCAATGACTCCTATGTCGAAGTCACAGTGGGCGGCCTTGCCACTGCCTGCCTGTCGCGCGACGGCCTGGCGCGCATGATGCTGCAGGATTGCCTGGATGCCAGAGCAAATCCGCATCGCCATCCCAAGCTGGTTTTCGCGTCCAATGGCCATACCATCGCGCTCACTGCCCATGACCAAGCATTGCGATCTGCCTTCGATCAGGCAGACATCATTCATGCCGATGGCCAGGCCACCGTGTTCGCCTCCCACATGACCGCAAACCCGATACCCGAGCGCAGCGCCACCACCGATTTCATCCATGATGCGGCAAGGATCGGGGCCCAGCATGGCCTACGTTTCTTCCTTCTGGGCGCGACCGAGGAAGCCAATGCAGAAGCCGCCCGGATCCTCGAAGAGACCTATCCCGGACTTCGCATCGTCGGCCGCCGGCATGGCTATTTCAGCCGCGACGAAGAAGATGCCCTTTGCGATGAGATCAATCTCACGCTTCCCGACGTGATCTGGGTGGGACTGTCGGTGCCCCTGGAATATGACTTTGCCGTCCGCAACAAGAACCGGCTCACCGCCGGTTGGCTGGTGACCTGCGGCGGCTGCTACAATTTCATCACCGGCGCGCATTCACGCGCACCGCGCTGGATGCAGGCCGCGGGCATGGAATGGCTCTTCCGCCTGATCAGGGAGCCCAAAAGGCTGTTCTGGCGCTATGCCGTGACCAATCCGATTGCGGTCTTTCTGCTTCTGACGCGCACAAATTCTGCGCTGGCGGGACGATAGGGCTTTTCGTCCATGACCATGTCGGACATCGCGCGAGGCCGGACATCCGGATGGCCCACGCCAGAAGGCCTCACAGCAACGGCCTTACGTTATGGCGCCTCGGCGGCAGGTCCTGCCGTGGTGTCGGGCGCGCATTTTCTCGCCTCCCTGATTTTCCTGCGCAACCTGCCAGCGCAGCAATTCGGCCTCTTCTCCTTTGTGATGGTGGCAGTGTCATTCGCCATGAGCCTGAACGGATCGTTGATCGCCGTGCCGCTAACCCGCCAGATCGTCACGGGCATGGATGATGCGCGGCCGGCCTGTTTCCAGATGAACTGGCTGGTCTGCTTCGGTTTCGCCGGCCTGCTGTTTGTCGCCCTGCTGTGCGGACATGCTTCGCTTCCGGACGCATGCCTGCTTGCTCTTTTCGGCGGCGTTTTCACGTTTCGCTGGTTCGCGCGCTGTTTTGCCTATGTCGATGGGCGCATCGCGGCCGCGGTCCGGTCAGACATAGCCTATGGCCTGCTTCTTGCGGGCGGGCTTGCGATGATGGCAGCTGCACATCAGGTGAGCCTCCTTCATGGCAGCGTGATGCTGCTTGTGGCGGCGCTGATGGCGCTGTTGCCTTTTGGCGCCGATTTCTTGCGCGCGCAATTGTCGGCCATGGCCGGCAGTCCGCGCCGCTATTGGCCCGTCTTCCGCGACCTCTCGCGCTGGTCGCTGATCGGCGTCGTCCTGACCGAGGCGACGGTAAACGCCCATGCCTATCTGGTGACGTTCATTTCCGGCGCAGGTGCCTTCGCGTTGCTGGCGCTGGGCATGCTCTTGACGCGGCCAGCTTCGCTGATGCAATCGGCCCTGCCCGACCTGGAACGCCCGGCCATGTCGCGCGCCATTGCCAACGGTGACATGGCCGCGCTGTCGCGCATAAGGCGCCATTTTACCTGGGGCCTCGCCGCCGCCTGGCTGGCCAATATGCTGCTCTGCGCCGTGCTGCTCGCGATTTTTCCGCTGCTGGTGCTGAAGAAGGGCTATCTCCTTCACGACGTGGTGCTGGTCGCGATCCTGGCATCGGTGATCGTGGCGCTTCGCGTCTGGCGCACGCCTTTGGCGGTGCTTTTGCAGGCGGCCGGGCAATTCAAGGAATTGGCGGGCATTGGCGTCCAGTCTGGCGCACTGTCTGTCATCGCCACCCTGACCCTGCTTCTGATGTTTGGGCCCATCGCCTCCATGGGCGGCATTATGCTCGGCGAGTTGGTGATCCTGATCCGCGTGCTCCAGATGACGCGCGACTGGAAGCGGGCCCATGCTTGACACCGTCGCCATCTGCATTCCCACCTTCCGGCGTCCCATGATGCTCAAGCGTCTGCTCGATGCTGTCGCTGCGCTGAAAACCCGGGCCCGGATTTCCGTGCTGGTTGCCGACAATGACGCCGAATGCCATGCCGGCTTCAGCCTTTGCCATTCGATCCAATCCTATCCCTGGCCCCTCACCGCGATGATCGCGCCAAGGCGCGGCATCGCCCAGGTGCGCAACGCCCTGATCGCGGAGGCGCTCAAAGGCGAAGCCCAATTCATCGCCATGATCGATGATGACGAATGGCCGCAAACAGACTGGATCGAGCAATTCCTCGCGGCCGCCCATGCCACCAATGCCGATGTGCTGCAAGGTTCCATCCTGTTCGGTCACGAAAAGGCGGCCGACGGTCATGGCGACATCCGCGCAGCTACGGGTCCCGTCGCCATGTTGCAGGGGGCGGGCAATCTCCTGATCCGGCGGTCCGTCCTGGAAGAGATACCGCGTCCATGGTTCGATCCTGCCTTCGCGCTGTCGGGCGGCGAGGACCGGGATTTCTTTGTGCGCCTGAAACTCGCGGGCAAGCAGTTCGCCTGGTCGGACGAAGCCCGCGCCCATGGCGATATTCCCGAGACACGCGCCAATCTCCGCTGGCTGTTGCGCCGGGCCTATTCGGTGGGCAATTCCGACATGCTTGTTGTTCTGAAGCACCGGCCTGGGCCCATCCGGCTGGCGCTCGAACTCGCCAAAATCATGGCATCGCTCTTGTTGTCGCCGCTGGGCGCGGTCATCCTCGCGCCAAGCCCGAATCGCAGGGTTATCCCGCTGCAGAAGCTGTTTCGTGCGGCAGGCAAACTCGGCGCGATGGCGGGCACACGCTACAACGAGTATGCCGTGATCCATGGCGAGTGATCACACGCTGACCTGCTACCAGCCTCAGGCGTTCGAGCGAAGCTGGCTGCCCCAGCTTGGCTTCGTTGGGCTCCTGCTCCTGATCTTCGTCGGCCTAGACGCCTTTTCTCCACCGCCGGTGGTGGCGCAGCTCGGCGGTGCGGCAGAAACTTCGCACGGCGACCTCCTCCGCCAGATTCTCTATCTGGGGATGGCCGCGCTGGTCGCAGCTGCCGCCATCCAGCGTCACGGATTGCGCGCATTGCGCGCCATTCCCTTGGGACTAGGACTGGTGCTTGCCTGGTGCGTGGCAAGCGCCCTCTGGGCTCCGGCGCCCGGGCTTGTGCTGCGCCGCGCCGGGCTGGAAGTGGTGATCGTGGTTTCGGTGATGCTGAGTGTGGAAACGCTGGGGCCTGCCCGCGCCTTCACCATCTGGCGCTGGTTGCTGGCGGCGGTTCTGCTGGTGAATTTCCTTTCCATCCCTCTGGTGGCGAGCGCGCGCCATGGCGCGGGCGAGATCGATCCCGCCCTGATCGGCAACTGGCGCGGTCTTTATGGCCACAAGAATATCGCGGGCGCGGTCTCGGCCATCACCGCCATCCTGTTCCTTTTCACCCGGACCGGCCGCGGGAACTGGATCGGCATCGTGATCGCGTTCGCGGCCTGCGTCTTCCTGGCCATGACGCATTCCAAATCCTCCGCCGGCTTTCTGGCGATCGCGGTCCTGGCCGGGCTTGCCTATCGCATCGGCTGGCGCGACGGGCTGTCGCGCGCAATCGTGGCCGCGACCATCACGGCCGGCACCTGCGCCGCAATCGCCTTTGTGCTGCTGGATGCCGATGCCATCGCCAAATTCTTGGAGGATCCCGATGAGTTCAGCGGCCGCGTCGCAATCTGGTTCGCGGAGCTGCGCTATATCGCCGATCATCCGTTTCTGGGCGCGGGCTTCGGCACCTTCACCGATTCCAGCAGCCAGTCGCCTTTGCACAATTATATCGGCGCCAGCTGGGTGGACGCGGTGAGCCACGGCCATAACGGTTATCTGCAGGTGCTGGTCACCATCGGCGGTGTTGGCTTCATCTTGACCATGCTGGCGGCCGTGATCGCGCCATTGGCGCGCTTCTGGGCCCTGGATCGTCCAGACGGAGATGGTTTCAAGCCGATGCTGATGGCGCTTTTTGTCTTCGCCATCCTTCATAATTTCATGGAGTCCGATTTCCTGGAAGGCGATTCCGCCGCCTGGGTGGCGCTGCTGCTGGCCATCGCGGCCCTGAACACAGGCGCAAGGAGTCATTCTTTAACGGGACGCTAACGCGGGCGGCCATAGAATTTTGCATCATGGCCGCCCCGTTCTTCAGCGTCGTGATTCCGGTCTATAACCGCGCCCCTGAACTTGCGGCAGCGATCGCGTCGGTGCGCGCCCAGACTTTCCAGGACTTCGAGATCGTGGTGGTGGACGACGGATCGACGGACAATCCGCGCGCAAGAATCCATGCCCTAAATGACTCTCGCATCCGGTTTGTCCGTCAGATGAACGCCGGCGGCGGCGCCGCCCGCAACACCGGCATCGATCATGCGCAAGGCGCGTTCATCGCCTTCCTGGATTCCGACGACCTGTTCCTGCCGCATCATCTGGAAAGCATGCACGCGCTTTTGAACGACAGTACCGGGTTGGCCGGCTATGCCCGCCTACGCGTAGACCGCGGCGAAGGCCGCATCTTTCTAAAACCGCCGCGCGCGCTTCGGCCTGGCGAAAACATGGCCAATTATCTTCTGTGCGACCGTGGTTTCACGCCCAACAGCACCATGGCGGTACCGCGCGAAGCGGCAAGCCGGATCCGCTTCGACGAACAATTGCGCGTTGCCGAAGACACGGATTTCGCCATCCGCCTCAGTCTTGCGGGCTATCGCTTTGCCATGCTGCAAGCCCCAGGCGCGATCTGGAACGACAGGCGCAATCCGAACCGGGTTTCCGCGAGCAAAGGCGGGGAAGAATTTCATGCCTGGCTCTGCCGGCTCAAGCCTGACATCCCCGCACGCGCCTGGCGCGGCGCACGCGGCTGGGCCTATGCCAAGCTGATCGTACGGCGGCACCCGCTTTTGGCGCTCGGTCTCTATCTCAATGCACTGCTTGGCGGCTGTTATAGACCAAGACTGGCGGCCGCGATCTTCCTCCAGATTTTCCTAGGCGCCGCCGCCTATCGCTGGCTGGCGGATATCGGCATCCAGTGGCTGAACCTCGGCTTGCGGGAGCCCAAAGAAAAGCCCCCTGCTGGCCGGCTGGAACGCGCCTGACGCGGCCAGCCTGTGGGTAGTGGCGCGCGAAGGATTTGTTAACGCCGCGGGAAGCCGCCCGCAGCAAGGCCGTTTTAACGACTTGGCGCCTGCATTTCTGGGCCTACCTGGTGGTTCCAATGCCTGCCCTGTTAACCGTTCGTCAGCCACGGCAGGGGTAAAGGTTAAAGGCTTTGGGGGTTCATGCGACCTCCGGAAGGCTGCTCGCGCGTCATGTCTCCTTATCGGCCACCCAACGCATTCCTGCCCACGGCCAATGGCCCGGGCAGTTTCGTTGTTCCGGCCCATGCACCGGCCCCTTTCCAGTTCGCCGATTTCATCTGCCTTCTGGATGCGCGCCGCCTCCTGATCCTGCGGGTGGCGCTGGCCACCGTCCTCCTTGGCCTGGCCGTGGCGCTGGTGCTGCCCACCGTCTATGCCAGTTCCACCGTCGTGATGCTGGACCCGCGCAAAAACAACGTCACCGATCTTTCGGCCGTGCTGTCGCCGCTGGGCAACGATCCGGCGTCGGTGCAGAACCAGATCCAGATCCTCACTTCGCGCGATCTGGCGGGCAATGTGGTGGACCGGCTGAAGCTCATCGACGATCCCGAATTCAATCCCGCGCTGGGCCGGCCCAGCATGACCAAGCTCCTGGGCGATCTGCTGTCGCTGCTCAATCCCAGAAACTGGTTTGAAGGCGAACCTGCCGCCACGGCAGGACTTTTGCGCGAGCGGGTGATCGACAATTTCCAGCAGCATGTCTCGGCAGACGCGCAAGGCCTTTCCACCGCCATCACCATCACCGCCACGTCCCGTGATGCCGCCAAGGCCGCCCGGCTCGCCGACAGCGTGGCCGATGCTTATTTGAAGTCGCAGATTGCAACGAAAGTCAGCGCCACCAATGCCACGGTCGGCTGGCTGAACAACCGGCTGCACGATCTGGCGCAGCAGCTTCAAGTGCAGGAAGAGGCAGTTCAGCGCTACAAGTCCGAGCACAATCTCAACGACGCCAGCCCCGGCAATTCCATCCTGGACCAGCAGATGGTGGGGATTAGCGCGCAAGTCGTGCAGGCCCGCTCCGACCTGGCCGAGAAACAGGCGATCAATGACCGCATCAACAGGCTGGTGGCGTCCGGCAACCCCGCCGATGTCACCCAGATCGTGTCTTCGCCCCTGATCGTGCAGCTGCGCGGCCAGGAAGCCGCGCTTTTGGCGCAAGAAGGTGATCTCACCAGCCGCTACGGGCCCCTTCATCCCAAGATGCAGGCGATCGAGGAACAGAAGCGCGACCTGGATTTCAAGATCGCCCAGGAGGTCAACCGGCTGGCCGCCAGCGCCGGCAATGACGTGATGACCGCCAAGGCGCATCTGGCGTCGCTCGAAGCGAGCCTGGGCGGCACCGAAGGCACGGCGCGCAGTCAGAACATGGCGAGGGTGGAATTGCAGGCGATGGAATCCAACGCCCAGTCCACCCGATCCATGTACGAGGCGTTTGTCCAACGGCTGCGCCAGGCCCAGGGCCAGGACGACGTGCAAATTCCGGAAAGCAGGATCATCAGCAGCGCCGCGGTGCCGCTCAATCCCGCCGCGCCCAGGCGCGGGCTGATCGTCGCCGCATCCCTTCCGCTGGGACTTCTCTTGGGTGTGCTGGCGGCATTGCTTGCGGAAAAATTCGCGCCGATGATGTCCGCAGGCGTCAATGACGCGCCTCGCGGCGCTTTCGTCCCGCCGATGACGCGAACAGGGCACGCGCAAAGGTTCGCGGCTGCGAGGGACGGGCCGCCGGTTCTGGGCGAGATCGACGATCCTGCCGAGCTTCGCGCCGCGGATTTCGTCCTAGATTATCCCGCCAGCAAATATTCCGACGCCATTGCCGGCCTGGTGCTGCAACTTCAGGCCGGGCCGGAGTCCGGCGCGGCCATTCTTGCGCTGACTTCGGCCGAGAATGGCGAAAGCCGCAGCGCCATTGCCGTAAGCCTGACGCGCGCGGCTTCGCGAATGGGCAAGAAGGCCGTCCTGGTGGATTGCGCACCGGAACGGCTGGCGTCGCGCGTCATCAAGGCGCCGGTCAAGACCGGCCTGTACGACGTGCTGACGGGCGCGGTGACCCTGAACCAGGCCCTGGCTAAGGACCCGCGCAGCGAAGCTTTCGTGCTGGCCACGCCCAGGCGCCCTGCCAACTCAGCGACCATGTTCGCCTCCCGCCCGATGCAGCGCCTGATTTCGGTGCTGCGCGACGGGGCGGATTTTGTGGTGATCGATTGTGGAACGGTAAGTGCGGAGGCCGGCGCGGTTGCCCGCCTTGCCGACGCAACGATACTCGTGTCAAAAGGCCAGATGGTGCACAGCCCGCTGATGGCTAAAGCCACCAATAGCCTTCGGGGCGCCAACGCGGCACCGATCGGGATTGTGACCACGAGATAGCTACCGAGGCAGCTCGGACGAGCCCATCAGAAACTCATCGACACCGCGCGCGCACTGGCGCCCTTCGCGGATCGCCCATACCACCAGCGACTGGCCGCGGCGCATGTCGCCGCAGGCAAAGACCTTCGTCTTGCCGGTCTTGTAGTTGGTCAGCGGCGCTTTCACATTGCCGCTCGCATCGAGCGCCACGCCCGCCTGTTCCACCAGTCCCTGCGTGCGCGGACCGGTAAACCCCATCGCCAGAAGAACCAGATCGGCCTTGAGGGTGAATTCGCTGCCCGGCACTTCGACCAATTTCATCTGACCGCCATCGCCCAGCTGCCAGTCCACCCGCACGCATTCCAGCGCGGTGATTTTTCCATTCTCGCCGATGGCACGCCTTGTCTGCACCGACCAGTCGCGGTCGCAGCCCTCCTGATGCGAGGACGAGGTGCGCAGCTTGAGCGGCCAGTCCGGCCACACCAGCATCTTGTTTTCCTTCGCCGGAGGCTGGGGCAGAATTTCGAACTGGGTGATGGATGCCGCGCCATGGCGGTTGGAGGTACCGATACAGTCCGAACCGGTGTCGCCGCCGCCAATCACCACCACATGCTTGCCTTTGGCGCTGATCGTGCCTTCGGGCGCGGCCTTGGCTTCGGGATCGCCCGCCACGCGCCGGTTCTGCTGGGTGAGGAAGTCCATGGCGAAATGGATGCCGTCCAGCTCGCGGCCGGGGACCGGAAGGTCGCGCGGCTTTTCCGCGCCGCCCGACAGCACCACCGCGTCATAGTCGGCCAGGAGCATGTCCATCGAAACCGTCACGCCCACCTCGACATTGGTGCGGAACACCACGCCTTCGGCTTCCATCTGACGCATGCGGCGGTCGATCAGGTGCTTTTCCATCTTGAAGTCGGGAATGCCGTAGCGCAGCAGGCCACCTATCCGATCGGCTTTTTCAAAAAGGGTGACGCTGTGGCCGGCGCGCGCCAACTGCTGGGCGCAGGCCATGCCTGCGGGTCCGGAGCCCACGATCGCGACTGTCTTTCCGGTTTTTTTCGGCGCCATCACCGGCTGAATCCAGCGCTCTTCCCAGGCGCGGTCCACGATCTGGCATTCGATGGTCTTGATGGTGACCGGATTGTCGATGATGTTGAGGGTACAGCTTGTCTCGCAAGGCGCGGGGCAGACACGGCCGGTGAATTCCGGGAAATTGTTGGTGGAATGCAACGCCTCTGACGCTGCGCGCCACTGGTCGCGATAAACCAGGTTGTTCCAGTCGGGGATCAGATTGTTGACGGGGCAGCCCTGGTGACAGAAGGGAATGCCGCAGTCCATGCAGCGCGCCGCCTGCTGGCTGATCTCGCGCGGCGGCAGCGGGCGGATAAATTCGAGATAGTTGTTGACGCGCACTTCCGGATTTTCGGACGTACGGTCCTGGCGGTCGATTTCCAGAAAGCCTGTAACTTTGCCCATGATGCTTCTTATTCCGCTGCGATGGCTGCGCGCGATTTGAGGTCGGCCAGCGCCTTGGCATAGTCGGTCGGCATCACCTTCACGAACTTCGCCAGCGACGCCTCCCAGTTGTCGAGCAGCGCCTTGGCACGCTGGCTGCCCGTATGGAGCAGATGCCGCTCCACCAGGATGCGCAGCCTTTCGGCATCGAAGCGCAGCAGATCGCCCATGCCCGGATCGGACACGCTGACCGAGCGCTGGCGCGGCATGTCGGCATGGTCGCTGCCGTCGGCAGCGGTGATCTTTTCCAGCCTAACCATGGCGGGGTTCAGGCGATGGGAGAAGCTTGCATCCTCGTCAAACACATAGGCCACACCGCCCGACATGCCGGCGGCGAAATTGCGGCCCGTCCGGCCCAGCACGACCACCACGCCGCCTGTCATATATTCGCAGCCATGGTCGCCGGTGCCCTCCACCACGGCGATGGCGCCGGAGTTGCGCACCGCGAAACGCTCGCCCGCCACGCCCTGGAAATAGGCCTCGCCTGCGACGGCACCGTAGAGCACGGTGTTGCCGACGATGATGTTTTCGGTGGGCTCGCGCGAGAGGCCGGCCGGCGGCTTGACGACGATGCGTCCGCCCGACAGGCCTTTGCCGACATAGTCATTGGCATCGCCCACCAGCTCCAGCGAAACGCCGCGCGCCAGGAACGCGCCGAATGACTGGCCGGCGGTGCCGGTGAACGTCACGCTGATCGTGTCCTCGGGCAGGCCGGCGTGACCGTGGCGCTTGGCCACCTCGCCCGACAGCATGGCGCCGATGGTGCGGTCCACATTGCGCACCGTGCGCTCCAGTCGCACGGGCTGGCCGTTTTCGATCGAAGGCAGGCTAGCGGCAATCAGATCGTGATCCAGCGCCGATTCCAGGCCGTGATTCTGCTTCTCGCAGCAATGGATGGCGACGCCGGGCTTGGCCGTCACGCTGTAGAGAATGCGCGACAGGTCCACGCCCTTGGCCTTCCAGTGCGACACAGCCTTGGTCATGTTGAGCTTGTCGACCCGGCCGATCATCTCATTGACCGTCTTGAAGCCCAGCAGCGCCATGATCTCGCGCAGTTCCTCGGCCACGAAGAAGAAATAGTTGATCACATGCTCTGGCTGGCCGGTGAAGCGCTTGCGCAGGACAGGGTCCTGCGTCGCCACGCCCACAGGGCAGGTGTTCAAATGGCACTTGCGCATCATGATGCAGCCCGAGGCGATCAGCGGCGCGGTGGCGAAACCGAATTCATCGGCACCCAGCAGCGCGCCAATGGCGACGTCGCGGCCGGTCCTGATGCCGCCATCCACCTGCACGGCGATGCGGCCGCGCAAGCCATTCAGCACCAGGGTCTGCTGGGTTTCTGCCAGGCCGATTTCCCAGGGGCTGCCCGCATGGGTGAGCGAGGTGAGGGGTGATGCGCCGGTGCCGCCTTCAAAACCGGAAATGGTCACATGGTCGGCGCGGCATTTGGCGACGCCGGCGGCGACGGTGCCCACGCCCACTTCCGAGACCAGTTTGACCGAAATGCGCGCCTTCTGGTTGACGCTCTTCAGGTCGCGGATCAGCTGCGCCAGGTCTTCGATGGAATAGATGTCGTGATGGGGCGGCGGCGAGATCAGGCCGACGCCAGGCGTGGAATGCCGCACCTTGGCGATATTGGCGTCGACCTTGTGACCGGGAAGCTGGCCGCCTTCGCCGGGCTTTGCGCCTTGCGCCATCTTGATCTGGATGTCGTCGGCATTGACCAGATATTCCGCGGTGACGCCGAAACGGCCGCTCGCCACCTGCTTGATCGCCGAACGCATGGAATCGCCGTTGGGCAGCGGCTTGAAGCGGTCGACTTCCTCGCCGCCCTCGCCGGTATTGGAGCGGCCGCCAATGCGGTTCATGGCGATGGCGAGATTGGTATGGGCCTCACGGGAGATCGAGCCAAAGCTCATCGCACCGGTGGAGAAGCGCTTGACGATCTCCGATGCGGCTTCGACTTCGTCCAGCGGGATGCCCTCGCCGGTCTTGAACTCCATCAGCCCGCGCAGGGTCAGGAGCCGCTCACTCTGCGTGTTGATCTGCTCGGCGAAGAGCCCATATTCGGCCGGATTGTTGCCGCGCACGGCATGCTGAAGCCGCGATACCGTGTCGGGCGTCCAGGCATGATCCTCGCCGCGCAGCCGGAAGGCATAGTCGCCGCCCACATCCAGCATGTTGCGGTAGACGGGATTGTCGCCGAACGCGTCCCGGTGACGGCGCACGCATTCCTCGGCAATTTCCTTGAGGCCGACGCCTTCGATGGTGGTGGCGGTGCCGGTGAAGTATTTGTTGATGAACTCGCTGGCCAACCCCACCGCGTCGAAAATCTGCGCGCCGCAATAGGACTGGTAGGTGGAGATGCCCATCTTGGACATTACCTTGAGGACACCCTTGCCCACCGCCTTGATGTAGTTCTTCTGCACTTCGTAAGACTTGAGCGACAGGCCCTGGCGCACCCTTACCTGCTCCAGCGTCTCGAAGGCGAGATAGGGATTGATCGCTTCCGCGCCATAACCCGCCAGCACGCAAAAGTGATGGACTTCGCGCGCCTCGCCGGTTTCCACCACGAGCCCGGTCTGCATGCGCAGGCCCTGGCGCACCAGATGGTGATGCACGGCCGCGGTGGCGAGCAGCGCCGGCACCGGAATGCGGTCGGCGCTGACGGCGCGGTCCGACAGAATCAGAATGTTGTTGTCGGCCAGAACCGCATCGGTGGCATTGAGGCAGATACGCTGCACGGCATTGGAGAGGCCGTCGGCGCCCTCGGCGGCCGGCCAGGTGCAATCGATGGTGGCGGTGCGGAAGGCGCCGTCCACCAGCGTGGAAATCGAGCGGATCTTCTCTACATCGGAATTGGCCAGGACCGGCTGGGCAACTTCCAGACGCTTGTGCGCGCCCGCATCCCGGCCAAGCAGGTTGGGACGCGGCCCGATCATGGAGACCAGGCTCATCACCAGTTCCTCGCGGATCGGATCGATCGGCGGATTGGTGACTTGGGCGAAGTTCTGCTTGAAATAATTGTAGAGCAGCTTGGGCTTCTTCGACAGGACCGCGATAGGCGTGTCCGATCCCATGGAGCCGACCGGATCGTCGCCGGCGGTCGCCATCGGCTCCAGGAAGAATTGCAGGTCCTCCTGGGTGTAGCCAAAGGCCTGCTGGCGGTCGAGCAGCTGCGCAGGATCATTGGCCTGCGGCTTGAGGTCCTCCGGCAGGTCCGGCAGGTCTTCCAGCTTAAACTGGGCCGCCTTCAGCCAGTCTTCGTAAGGCTCGGCGGCGGAGAATTTCTTCTTGATCTCCTCGTCCTCGACGATGCGGCCTTCCTCGAAGTCAATCAGCAGCATCTTGCCGGGCTGCAGCCGCCATTTGCGCTTGATCTTGTCTTCCGGCACCGGGATCACGCCCGATTCCGAGGCCATGATCACCAGATCGTCTTCGGTGACGATGTAGCGCGCGGGACGCAGGCCATTGCGGTCGAGCGTGGCGCCGATCTGGCGGCCATCCGTGAAGGCGATGGCGGCGGGGCCATCCCACGGCTCCATCAGCGCGGCATGATATTCGTAGAAAGCCTTGCGCTTGGCATCCATGCCCTTGTTGCCGGCCCAGGCTTCCGGGATCAGCATCATTACGGCATGGGCGAGCGGATAACCGCCGGCAACCAGGAGTTCGAGCGCATTGTCGAGACAGGCGGTGTCGGACTGGCCATGCGGGATCAGCGGCCACATCTTGTCGAGATCGGGACCCAGAAGCTCCGATTCCATGCTGCGGCGGCGCGCATTCATCCAGTTGACATTGCCGCGCACGGTGTTGATTTCGCCGTTGTGCGCGATGAAGCGATAAGGATGCGCCAGCTTCCAGGACGGGAAGGTGTTGGTCGAAAAACGCTGATGCACCAGCGCCACCGCCGAGACGGTGAGCGGGTTCTGCAGATCGCGATAGAAGCGGCCAACATCATGCGCGAGCAAAAGACCCTTATAGACCACGGTGCGGGTGGACAGGCTCGGCATGTAGAGCTGCTGGATGGCGGGCAGCTTGTGCTTCTTGGCGAGATCGGCGAGAGGATTCTGCGCCTGCTTCCTGATCGTCAGCAGCTTGCGCTCGAACTGGTCCTGATCCTTGATGTGGGGTCCCGCGGCGATGATCGCTTGGCGGATCAGGGGCATGCCGTCGAGCACGGTCTTGCCCAGGCCGGTGGGATCGGTCGGCACATCGCGCCAGCCAAGCAGCTTCTGGCCTTCGACCTTGATGAAATGCTCGAACTGCTTGATGACGATTTCGCGCGCCTTGGCTTCGCGCGGCAAAAAGCACATGGCCACGGCATATTGGCCGGGCGGCGGCAGGGTGACGCCGGTCTCTTTCGCCCAGTCGCGGAAGAGCGGATCGGGAATCTGGATCAGGATGCCGGCGCCATCGCCCACCAGCGGATCGGCGCCCACCGCGCCGCGATGGTCGAGATTGATCAGGAGCTGGAGACCAAGCCCGATGATTTCATGGGACTTGGCGCCCTTGATGTTGGCGACAAAGCCAACGCCACAGGCGTCATGCTCGTTGCGTGGGTCGTAAAGACCCTGTTTCGGCGGCAATCCCATTTCAACCCCAACCAACGGCACGGACGGGCGCAGTTTCCCCGCCCTCCCATGGAAAGCCCGAGGAAACGCCCGTTTCTCAGAATTACCCGGCATGTGAACACGCCGCCAGTTGCGGCGCAACATGCCAGATGCGCGCCCATTAAATGAGTGCGCATTCCCAAAGCAAAGGATTGACTCTTTGGGGCTGCCGCGCATGATAGAACATATCATGAACAAAAGAGCAAAACTGGCGGAATTGCGCCATTCCTTGGCGCGGCACGACCTGCCTTCCGACCGGCCCCCGGTTCCCCTGGGGAACAAGGCTGTGGATGACCTGTTGGGCGGCGGATTGCGGCCGGGCGCGCTGCACGAAATCTTTGCGCGCGGCTGGGGCGCCGGCGGCTTTGCCGTGCTGCTGGCGCTGCTGGCGGCGGGAACAAAAACGCTGTTCTGGGTGCGGCCGGATTACGAGGCGATGGAATATGGCGTCCTTTCGCCCCGGGGCCTGCTGGAACTGGGCGGAGACCCGCGCCGGCTGGTGATGGTGAAGGCCCGCGGGTCCGCCGATGCTCTGTCGGCGGCGGGCGACATCCTGGCTTGTCCGCATGTGGGCGCGCTGCTGCTGGAACTGGAAGGCGCGCCCAAATGCCTGGATCTGGTGGCCAGCCGCCGGCTCGTGCTGGCGGCGGAAGAGAGCGGCGTCACCGTGGTGATGCTGCGCGCGGGCGCCAGCCCCGAACCCAGCGCCGCATTGACCCGCTGGCAGGTGGCAAGCGCGCCGTCATCGCCGATGGATGACGATTGGGGCAATCCGGTTTTCGACGCCGAGCTTGTCCGTCATCGGCTGGGCGGGCTGGGCCGTTTCCTGCTCACATGGAATCATGAAGATGGCTGTTTCGACACGGCGGATATTGGCACTGTGGTTGCCGCGTCTTTCCACCGACAGGCTTATCCGCAAGCGCGGTGCGCCGTTTGATGCGCCGCTGGTGATCGGCCAGAAGGCGAACAACGCGCTTTATGTTCACGCCCTGGACGCGGCGGCTGAGACACTTGGACTCCATAAAGGCCAGCCCCTGGCCAATGCCCGCGCCATGGTCGAGCCGTTGGCCATCATGCCGGCCGATGAAAAAGCCGATACGGCGCTGCTGGAAGGGATCGCCGACTGGTGCGACCGTTTCACCCCACTGGTCAGCCTGGATGCGCCGGACGGCCTGTTTCTCGACATCACCGGCGCGGCGCATCTGTTCGGCGGCGAAGCCGCGATGCTCGAGACCGTCACAGGCCTGATCGCCGGCCACGGTTTTGCCGTGCGGGGCGCGATTGCCGGCACATCCTTGGCGGCGCATGCGCTGGCGCGCTACTCACCTTTGGCCTCAAGTAGCGAAGCGATAGGCCATAAAAAGTTCACCGTCACACCGTCCGGCGGCGAAGCGCAGGCTGTTGCGGACCTGCCCATCACCGCGCTGGAATGCGGCGACAAGACGTTGCGCGCCCTGCGTCACGCCGGCCTCAAGACCGTGGGTATGGTGGCAAGCCGGCTGGGCAGCGAATTATCGGAGCGGCTGGGCGTAGGGTTTGTCACCCGCTTGAAGGTGATGCTGGGGGCTTCAGGCCAGCCGCTTCAACCGCGCCGTCCTTTGCCCGACCTGATGGCCGAACAGCGCTTTGCCGAACCCATTGTCACCGAAGAGATGATCGCCGCTTCGCTGTTCAGGCTGGCGCAGCATCTGGGCGCGATTCTGGAACGCGAAGGCCGTGGCGCGCGCGTGCTGGAAGCCGCCTTCTTCCGCGCCGACGGAAAAGTGGAGCGCATCGCCGTCAGGACGGGCGAAGCCTTGCGCGACCCAAAGGTGATGCTGCGGCTGCTGCGCCAGAGGCTGGACGCGCTAGCCGATCCGCTGGATCCCGGCTTCGGTTTCGACCTGATCCGGCTGGAAGCGCTTCTGGCGGAGGAGACAAAACCCGCCACCATCAGCTTTGACAGCAACGAAAATGCTCGCCGCCAGATCGGCTTTCTGGTGGACCGGCTGGCGGCGCGGTTCGGCGACGCCCGCGTGCAGCGTTTCGTGCCGCAGGACACGCATATCCCTGAGGCGGAAAGCGCCGCCGTGCCGGCACAAGACAGCGATTTTGGCGAACAAGGCTGGCGCAGGAAACGGCTGTCCGGCGATCCGCCGCGCCGGCCCTTGCGACTGTTGGAAAAGCCGGAAGAGATTTCCGTGCCCCTGTCGGAAGTGCCGGACGGTCCGCCGGTGCGCTTCCGCTGGCGGCGGGTGGAGTTCCAGATCGCCCGCGCCGAAGGTCCCGAGCGCATCGCCATGGAATGGTGGAGGAGAGAAGGTCAGACCCGCGACTATTTCCGGGTGGAAACACGTGACGGCCAGCGTTTCTGGCTCTATCGCGACGGTCTTTACCGGCAAAACGGATTTGCGCCGCGCTGGTATCTGCAAGGCATGTTCGCATGAGCTATGTGGAACTCGCCGTCACCACCAATTTCTCCTTCTTGCGCGGCGCCTCCCATCCCCAGGAATTCGTGCGCCATGCCGCCGAGCTGGGCCATGCCGCCATCGGCATCGCCGACCGCAACACATTGGCCGGCGTGGTGCGCGCCTATGGCGAGTGGAAAGAGCTGCCGGAAGAAAACCGGCCACGGCTCTTGATCGGCACCCGACTGGTCTTCCGCGACGGCACGCCGGACATCCTGGCCTATCCCAAAAACCGCAAGGCCTATGGCCGGCTGTCGCGGCTTTTGTCCATCGGCAAGCTGCGCGCCGAAAAAGGCGAATGCCTGCTGGACATCAAAGACCTGCTGGACCATCGCCGTGGATTGCTTCTTATTGTTGTCCCCCCTCCGTCACAGCTCGGGCTTGCTTCGCAAGCACCTCGCTGCGACACCTCCCCCCGCTCGTCGCTTCGTTCGCGGGGGGAGAAAGCCGGCGGAAGCGGAGGGTCGCGCCGCGATGTGCGGCGCTCGAGCTTGATCGAGATATTGACCCAGCTGGGTGACGACACCTGGCTGGCGGCCTCCATGCTTTACACCGGCGAGGACCGTCGCCGCCTGCGCGACTTGAAAAAACTTGCCCGTGCCGCGCGTGTGCCGCTGATCGCGGTCAATGACGTGCTCTATCACAAGGCCGAACGGCGCGAACTGCAGGATATCGTCACCTGCATCCGCGAACATGTGACCTTGAAGGAGGCAGGCTCACGGCTTGAAGTCAATGCCGAACGCCATCTGAAATGGCCGGAAGAAATGCGGCGGCTGTTCCGGGACTGTCCGGAAGCGGTGGGAGAGACCTTGCGCTTTGCGAAGACGATCACCTTCACCCTGGCAGAACTCGGCCAGCGCTATCCGCGCGAGCCGGTGCCGCGCGGAAAGAGTGCGGACCAGCATCTGCGCGACCTGACCGAGGCCGGCCTGAAATGGCGTTATCCGCAAGGGGTGCCGAAGAAGATCGCGGATATTGCGGAAAAGGAACTGCGCTTCATCGCCGAAGGCCATATCGCGCATTATTTCCTCACCGTGCATGACATTGTGCAGTTCGCACGCGGCCAGGACATTCTCTGCCAGGGCCGCGGCTCGGCCGCCAATTCGGTGGTCTGCTATGCCATCGGCGTCACCGCCGTGGATCCCACCGAGGTCGAGGTTCTGTTCGAGCGCTTCCTCAACACCAATCGCCGCGAACCGCCCGATATCGACGTGGACTTCGAACATGAACGGCGTGAGGAAGTCATCCAGTATATCTACCGCCGTTATGGGCATCGCCGCGCCGCATTGACCGCCACCGTCATTCACTATCGCCCGCGCAGCGCCATCCGCGAGGTGGGCAAGGTGTTCGGCCTGACCGAGGATGTCACCGGCAGGCTGGCCGGCGCGGTGTGGGGCCATCATGGCGATGAACTGGAAGAGCATCAGGTCCGCCAAGGAGAATGCGATCCCGGCAATGCGGCCGTGGACCGCGCGGTTTTCTTCGCCAATCTCCTGATGGGTTTCCCCCGCCATCTTTCCCAGCATGTCGGCGGTTTCGTGCTGGCCCGCTACAAGCTGGACTGGACCGTGCCGATCGGTCCCGCCGCGATGGAAGACCGTTTCTTCATCGAATGGGACAAGGACGATCTCGACACGCTGGCCATCATGAAGGTCGATATTCTGGCACTGGGCATGCTGACCTGCATCCGCAAGGCCTTTGATCTGATCCACCGGCATGCCGGCAGCGGCAGGGAAGAGAAGCTTACCCTTGCCACTGTGCCGCAAAAGGACCCGGCCACTTATGACATGCTGTGCAAGGCCGACGCCATCGGCGTGTTCCAGGTGGAAAGCCGCGCCCAGATGAGCATGCTGCCCAGATTGCAGCCGCGCTGCCGCTACGACCTGACCATCGAGGTGGCGATCGTGCGCCCCGGCCCCATCCAGGGCGGCATGGTGAACCCCTATCTGAAGCGGCGAACGGAGCTTCGGAAGAACCCGCGAAGCGTCTTTCCCTTTCCCGCGCCGGACCCGCGACATGGCGCGCCGGATGAACTGCACGCCATCCTGGGCAAGACCCTGGGCATTCCCCTGTTCCAGGAACAGGCGATGCGGCTGGCCATTGTGGCGGCGAAATTCACCGCCGAAGAAGCCAATGGGCTGAGACGCGCCATGGCGACCTTCCGCCATGTCGGCACCATCCATACCTTTGAGCGGAAATTCGTCGGTCGCATGACCGCGCGCGGCTATGACCGGCAATTCGCGCAAAGCTGCTTCGAACAGATCAAGGGCTTCGGTTCCTATGGCTTTCCCGAAAGCCATGCCGCCAGCTTTGCCCTGCTGGTCTATGTTTCGGCCTGGATCAAAAAGCATCATCCGGCCGCCTTCGCCGCCGCCCTGCTCAATTCCCAGCCCATGGGCTTTTATGCGCCCGCCGAGATCGTGCGCTGTGCCCGCGAGCATGGCGTGAGCGTGCTTGGACCCGATGCCGCCTTCAGCGACCGGGATTGCACGCTCGAACGCAACGAAAAGGGCGCACTATGCGTCAGGCTGGGCCTGCGCCAGATAGACGGCTTCGCCGAAAGCCATGCCCGCATCGTGATGGAAGAACGCGGTTACGGCTATCGTGGCTTTGCCGATTTCGCCCGCCGCACCGCGCTGCCCAAGCACGCTCTGATCACGCTGGCCGAAGCCGATGCCTTCCGGGGCTTTGGCCTTAACCGCCGCGAAGGCCTGTGGGCGGTGCGCCGCCTGCCGGATAATTCACCCCTGCCGCTCTTTGCCTATGAAGGACATGGCGGCGCCACGCCCGAGATGGGCAAGGAAACCATCGCGCCCCTGCCGCGCATGCCCGAAAGCCAGGAAGTGGTAGCCGATTACCAGACCTTGCGCCTGTCGCTGAAAGGCTATCCCACTCAGTTCCTGCGCCCCCTGTTCGATGCCGAAAAGATCATGCCTTGCGCCGGATTGGCGGCGCTTGCCGATGGCGCGCGCGCCCGGGTGGCGGGTGTGGTGCTGGTGCGCCAGCGCCCCGGCGAAGGCAAGGCCATCTTCATCACCCTGAGCGACGAGACCGGCATCGCCAATCTGGTGTTGTGGGAAAGCATCTTCCCGCGCTTCCGCAAGGAAGCGATGGGATCGCGCCTGCTCCTGGCCGAAGGCAAGGTGCAGAAAAGCCCGGAAGGCGTGTTGCATCTGATGGTCGAAAAACTGATCGACCGCAGCGCCGATCTCAGCCGTCTGTATGCAGACGACCTCAAGCTGCCGGTCCCGGACCACCGCCATCCCCGCAATGTGCGAGTATTGCCGCCCTCCCGGGATTTTCATTGAATATCCTCGCATCAAATGCGTGCAATTTTCGCCGGCAACTTCTTTTCGGAAAACGCTCCGTGACCTGAGCAAAGCCTTTCCCCTATTATTGCAGCCCTGGAAATGTGGGGACAGGGATGGAGCGCAACTGGGCGCCGCGGCACTGGCCGGAAAGCCACTTGACGGGCGTCACACTGATCGCCGCCGCCGCGATGCTGGCCGCCCCGCTCTGGAGCGTCTGGGCGCCGGCCATGCCCGATTATCCCGCCCATCTGGCCAGCTTCGCCCTGATCGAACAAGGCACCGGCAACAAATTCTATCACCTGCACTGGGACTTCGTGCCCAATCTGGCGTCGGAAGTTCTGGTGCCCATCCTGGCGCGGCTGACCGGACTGGTGGTGGCGGCCAAACTGTTTGTCACCGCCGCGATCTTTCTCTGGGTGCTGGGGCCGGGCGCCGTGCATCGCGCGCTCTACGGCCGCACTGGCATCGCACCCCTGTTCGGCTCCTTCTTCGCCTACAATGCGAACTTCGTCTGGGGCTTCTTCAACTATTACTTGTCCAGCGGCTTGAGTTTTGCGGTTTTCGCCGCCTGGATCGCCACACAAAACCGCAATGGCATCGCGCGGCTCGCGGGATTCACGTTTGTCGTCACCCTCCTCTATTTTTGCCACGTCTTTGCCACAGCAAGCCTGCTGCTGATGATCGCCGGTTTCGAAACGACACAGAACTTCCGGCTGGAGCATCGCGATCTCAAGGCTCTTGCCCGCCGGGCCATGCGCGTCGCGATCCTCTATATTCCCGCGGGCCTCGCCTTCCTGTTTCTCAAGCCCCATGGCGAAGAAGATAACGCGGTCATTTTCAATCTGGCCGACACGATGCTGGACCGGTTTGAAAGCCTGGTACAGCACGCCTTCGACGACAGCGCCTATGTCCTGCCGATCGCCCTGTTCGCCGGATTGGGACTGGCGCTTTGCCTGCGAAAAGCCCGTCTGCATCCCGCCATGTGGGGAACGCTTGGCCTACTGCTGATCGGCGCGGTCCTTGCTCCGGAATGGGCATTTGGCGGCTGGGCCGTGCATTTGCGGCTGCCCGCGGTCTTCGGCGCTATGCTGTTTGCCTCCGCCGAGCTTGCCATGAAGCCTGCCACGCGCACCGCGCTGGTGGCGCTGGTGCTGGTGACCATTGCCTGGTGCGCGATCACGCTGGCGCAAAACTGGCTGGTTTATGACCGCCAGTTCCGCGAATTCCAGGCCGCATTGGAGGAGGTGCCGCGCGGGGCGCGCATGCTGACCGTGCTGGACGGCGATGCCATCGGCGACCGTCCCGACCAGCCTTATTGGCACATGGCCGAGTTCGCCGTGCCCGAACGCGGCGTTTTCACGCCGCTGCTCTTCACGACCAAGGGCCAGCATGTGGTGCAACTCAATGCGCCTTACGAGAAATTCGCCGCCGCTTCCGCGCAGCAGGGCTCGCCGCCCGATGTCGACGAGTTGGGTTTCCTGGCCCGCGGCCAGATGGTCCAAGACCCGGACATTGAGGACGATATGCCCTACCTGAATCACTTCCAGTGCCACTTCGACATTGCGGTCGTGGTGCATCTGGACGGCAAGCGCACGCCCGTTCCCGCCATGCTACGATTGCGCCACTCGGGCACCTTCTTTTCCTTCTACGACATCCTGCCCGACCGGACCTGCAAGCCATGAACAGGGACATTTTCACAGACCCGGTCTGGGATGCATCGGCGGCGCTGGCCTTGGTCGTCCTTTTCCTTCTGGTGCGCAACATCATCGCGATCCCGGCGCATGTGCCGCTTGATCCCAATGAAGGCTGGAATGGGGCCCATGCACTGGTGGCGATGTCGGGGCGCCGCCTTTATCCGCCGCCAGAGGCGCTGATGGTCGACAATTATCCGCCTTTGTCCTTCTACCTGATCGGTGCCCTTGCCCGGCATGGCCGCGACGTCATCATTGCCGGGCGCTGGGTCGCGCTTGCCGCTTATCTTGCCGCGGTTGCCGGGATTGCGTTGGTGCTGCAGCGCATGGACTGCCGCCCGCGTGCGAGCCTGCTGAGCGCCTTGTTCTTTGCCGCCCTGCTTCTGGTCACCAGCGATTATGTGGGGATGGACGATCCCCAACTGCTTGGCCATGCGGTGCAGTTGGGCGCGTTGCTGCTTTTGCTGCGCGAGCGGATCTTTGTTTCCGCGCTGGTATTCGGCGTGAGCCTGTTCATCAAGCACAATCTCCTGGCCATGCCTTTGGCGGCGGGCCTGTGGCTGCTGGTGCAGGACCGCCGGGCCGCAGCCGCATTCCTGCTCTGGCTGCTGGCCTTTGCGCTGGCGGGTCTGGTTCTTTTCCAGCTCGGTTATGGCATCGGCCTTGTGGAGCAACTGGCCTCTCCGCGACTTTTCTCGTTGGCCAACCTGGGCCGCGCCGTCGCGCATTTGTGGTGGGCGGTATTGCCCGGCCTCGCCATGACAGGCTTCTGGCCGGACCGCCACAGCACCTTCTGTTCGCTATACGCTGGCACCGCGCTGCTGCTTGGCGTGGCCTTTGCGACGGGCGATGGCGTGGATGCCAATGCCTTCTTCGATCTCGGCATTGCCCTGTCGCTGTCGTTGGGACTGGTGGTGGAGCGCGGCCGTTGGCCGGTCCTGGCAGCGGCAAGCGCGCTTCCGGTGCTGATTTTCGCGGGCGTGACCTTTCAGGAAAACAATTTCTTCTTCACCCGCGCATTTGCGCAACGCTCGGCAGCCGACATCGCTTTCCTCAAAAGCCGGCCGGGCCCCGCCTTATGCGACCAGCTTTCCTTGTGTCTGTGGGCGGACAAGGGCGCGGATGTGGACGTCTTCAATGTGGGCGAGGCAATCAAGGCCAACGCCCGCGATCCGGCGCCGCTGATCGGGATGATCGCCCATCACCACTTTGGCAGCCTGCAATTGATCGACATGGATGGCATGGGTCCCGACGTGCGGCGAGCAATCGGGAAATACTACCGCACCAATCACAGCGACGATAACGGGACGTTTTTGATCCCTAAGCCCTAGCTCTCACGGTGCCGTGCCGCTCCAGCTTGCCCCAGCCGACGAAGGGACCGCGCAAGGCGGTCCATAGCGAGCGCACCACGACGTAATACATGATCTGGCGATAGCCAAAGCGCTGCAGCGGTAGCCACCACAAGAGCCGCCAGTCTTCGTCCTTCTCCATCACAAAGCCCACCATCGCCGCCAGCACGTCCACCAGGATGAAGAGCACATAGTAGATCCCCACGATGCGCAGATTTTCGCCCGTGTAGGTGCCGACATGCTGGGTGTAATTGATGTATTCGGCGGCCAGCTGCCAGACCAGCAAAAGGTCTGCCACCGGCGCCAGCGTGGTCAGTAAAATCTGGAACAGCCAGACCTGGGGCAGTGCCACAAGTCCCAACTCGCCATAATCAGGATTGAAGGTGATGCCGCGATACTTCCACAGGCATTGCAGCGTGCCATAGGCCCAGCGGAAGCGCTGCTTGGCGAGGCCCTTCACGGTGTCGGGCGCTTCCGTCCACGCGACGGCATCGGGATCGAACTGAACGCGATAGCCCTTGGTCTGGATGGCGATGGTGAGATCCTGGTCTTCGGCCAGCGTGTCGGCGGGAAAGCCACCCAGTGTGCGCAGCACATCGCGCTGCCATGCGCCCACCGCGCCCGGCACCACGGTCAGCGTGTCCAGCGCCGAAAGCGCGCGGCGCTCCAGATTCTGCGCCACGATATATTCCAGTGCCTGCCAGCGGGTGATCATGTTGATGCGGTTGCCAACCTTGGCGTTGCCGGCCACCGCGCCGACGGAAGCGTCGGTGAACCAGCGAACCAGTCTTGAAATGGTGGTGCTTTCGAACTGGGTGTCGGCATCCAGCGCCACCACCACCTCGCCGCGGGCATTGGCCAGGCCGACATTCAGCGCATTGGCCTTGCCACCATTGGGAATGGAGATCACCCCAACCCGCGGCTCGCGCATGAAATGAGAGCGCACGATATAGGCGGTATAATCCTTGGAGCCGTCATCGATCACCAGCACTTCCATATTGGGATAGTCGCTGGCCAGAATCCGCTCGACGGTGGTGACGATCACCTTCTCTTCGTTGAAGGCAGGGATCAACACCGTGACGGCCGGCGGCGGACCATTGGCAGGCATAGGCACCCCCGGTCCCCTCACCCGCTTCCACAGCGCCAGCCCGGCCAGCACGAAAAGTCGCGCCAAGCCCAGAACGATGGCGCCCAGGAAGCAGTAATAGAAGAACTGGCCAAGATAGCTGATGGTCAAAAACACCGCCCGGTCGGCATAGAGCGAGATGGTGAAAGGCAGCCGCGGCATCACGTCATCGCGCTTGAAGCCGCCCAATTCCGAGAGCGGCACGAAGTGATAGCCCCGCGCCCTGAGCGTATCGATCAGCTTGGGCAGCAGCGCCAGCGTACGGCTGCGGTCGCCGCCGGAGTCATGCATCAGCACCACATTGCCGCGCAGATCGGGATTGGGATTATTGAGCGCCTTGAACACCAGATTCATCATCTGGTTCACCGAGAGTTCTTCCCAGTCCAGCGTGTCGAGATTGGCCGTCACCTCGAAATAGCCCAGAGCCTGGGCCTGTTCGATCGGCTCCAGCTCGTCTGCGTCCGATGGATTGGCATCGGTCAGGTAAGGCGAACGGAAAAAGCGCATCGAGCGGCCCGTGAGCGCCTCGAACAACCGCTGGGTTGCATTCAGCTCCAGCCTCACAGCCGCCGGTGGCGTGTCGGCCAGGTTCGGATGCGTATAAGTGTGGTTGCCGATCTCATGGCCTTCGGCCAGTACCCGCTGCACCAGGCCGGGATGGGCCTCCATGTTGGAGCCAATCATGAAGAAGGTGGCGGGCACCTTCTTCTCTTTCAGGATTTCCAGGATTGTCGGCGTCCATTCCGGATCCGGTCCGTCATCGAAGGTCAGCGCCAGCTTGCCGGGCAGGCTGCCCACTTTGCGGATCACATAGCTCGTGGGCAGGCTGTCATAGCGCTCATCCACGATGTCGCCGGTCGATGCCTCGATGGTCAGCGTGCGTGTGCCCACCGACGGGCCAGCCTCCACGCGCAGGATTTCGCCATAGCCGTCGTAATCGGGGTTTTCGATGTCGTTGGGAATGTGCCGGAGACTGTCGGGCGCCGGCGAATCGTAGGCGCGGCCCATCAAGGGCAGGATGGACGGGTCTTCCGATCCCAGCCGCCACAGCGCATAGCCGGCGGGGCGGTAGGGATCGGCTGCATGGATCTGGTTGAAGGCTGTGACGCCGTCCAGGAACCAGACCTGGTGCTTGCCGTCGTCATCCACGTAATTGAAATGCGGATTGTTGCTGGCGGGATCAAACTGGACCGCAGAGTCATTGTCGCGCGCCATGCCCATCGCCTTTTCAAAGGGCACGGCGGTGGCGGACTTGGCCGCCGGCCAGTCATAGGCCCAGGAGCCGACCACAATGATGGTGGAGTCGGCGGGCAGCTGGCGCATCCGCTGATCGAGCGTCCTTTCATACCAGTCCTCGCCCGCAATCGAACCTGGCGGTCCGGAGTCATCGACCTGGTCATAGGCCATCAGCATCGTGTAATCGACGATGTCGGCATAGGTCTGGTAGGGCCAACTGTCGTCGTCAAAGGGCGCGGCCTGGGCAATGATCCAGTCATGGGGCGCAAACGCCGCGGACATGCGGGAGAGAAAATCCTCCATATCCTTGTGCGCGCTTGCGGGCAGATCCTCGAAGTCGATGGTGACGCCCTGAAGCTTGTTGGCCGCGACAAAGGCGGTGATCTGGTCCAGCAATTTGTCGGCGCGGGCACGGTCGGCGAGCAGCCTGGCAAGGCCGGGACCATCGAAGCTTCCGCCCGATGCATTCTGGATCATCGGAAGAATGGCGGCAGCGGGCTTGTTGGTGCGGATGAAGTCCAGCGCGCGCTGGTCAAGGCGAGCGTTGAACTGCATGTCCGGGCCACTGAGCTCCATCCAGCTCGGCACCACCCAGTCCAGGAACTTGAGCGAGCGTTTGAGCGAAACCCAGGATGGATCATCCGGGCCGGCCCAGTTGGTGTAGAAGCCGATCGCCAATGGCCGTCCCGCCTGCGGCTTAAGGATGGCGGGCAGCAACCGGTTCGGCAGAGCGCTTTGGGCGCGGTGCAGGCGGGCGATGTCTTCCAGCCGGCGTTTGCGGGCGGCCTGCGCCAGCCGCTCGGCGCGCGCAAGCAGACCGGGCTTCTGGGCGCGCTTCTCGAGTAAGGCGGGATTGGCGACCGTAGCCCGTCCCGGGAAATCCAACCCGTTGACACGCGGCGACAGTGCCAGACTGGTGATGAACCCGACGAGGATCAGCAAGGCCGACAGGCTGACCGCCCAGGCGACAACCCGGATGCGGGCCGCGCGCCGTCCTGACTCGTCAAAGAAGATCGGCTTGTTGGACATTGCCTTTTGATACAATGAGCCCCCGATGCCGGCAAATGTATGACCCTGCCGTCATCCGGCACTACATACCTTTGTATTCCGGCCTTTGCATTCCGGCGCGTCATGGCGTCGCCGCCTCGGGGAGCCGCATGGCACTATTGCGCGTTCATGCTAAGGGTGGCCGAGCGACTCACGCGGGAATAACGTGGCGTCATACAATTGTGCAAAGTGTCCGGGCTATTGCTGCTCCTATCCGCTGATCCCGCTCAAGAAGCGCGACGTTGAGCGGCTGGCCGATCATTTCGGTCTGAGTTTCGAGGAGGCGCGCAAGAAGTTTACCAAGGTCGATGGCGAAGAGCCCTATGCCATGCGCCGCAAGGCCGATGCCCATTTCGGCAAGATCTGCCGCTTCTTCGATACCGGTAATCGCCGCTGCACCATATACGAAGCGCGTCCCACCATCTGTCGCGAATATCCGGGCGGCGGCTGTGGCTATTACAGCTTCCTGATGGCGGAGCGCAGTTCGCAGGAAGACCCAGACCACATTGCCTCGACCTGGAACGTGTAGTCGCGGATGCTGCGCTGCAATAGCTAACTGCCCGGCTTTCTTCACAAAAATGCCGCCCTGCCCATGACAGCAGACGATTTCCTGCTCTAAGGTCGCCTCTGCAAAAAGGGGATGCCCGGTTTTTGGGCGCCATCTGGGGGACGCAACATGACTTGGGCACAAACTTACGATCCGCTGCACAATACTGTGCTGTCGACGGCGATCGCGGCGGTTCCGATCCTGCTGCTCCTGATCATGATCGCCACCAACAAGATCAAGACCTATTGGGCCGCCGCCATCGCGCTGGTCCTCACCCTGCTGATCGCGGTCTATGTCTTCACCATGCCGGCGGGCATGGCGGTCAAATCGGCCACATTGGGCGCAGTCAATGGCTTCTGGACCATCGGCTGGATCATCCTGAACGTGATTTTCCTCTACAACTTGACCAAGCAGAAAGGCCTGTTCGACATATTCCAGCATTCGCTGGGGCGCGTCACCGGCGACCGGCGGCTGCAGATTCTGCTGATCCCTTTCTGCTTCGGCGCCTTCTTTGAGGGCGCGGCCGGATTCGGCACGCCAGTCGCGGTATGTTCGGCCATGCTGATGGGCCTGGGCTTTTCGCCCCTGACATCGGCGGCCATGGCGCTTTTCGCCAACACCGCCACCGTTGCTTTCGGCGCGATCGGCGCACCGATCAACGGCCTCTCTCAATCCACAGGCATTGACCCGCTGCTTCTCGGCAAGGCCATCGGCATCCAGTCGGTGCCGTTCTCCATTATCATCCCCTTTTACATGCTGTGGATGTTCTGCGGCTGGAAAAAGACGATGGAAGTGTTGCCGGCGATCCTGGTGGCGGCACTGTCCTTCACCATCCCGCAGTTCCTGATCTCCTACTTCGTCAATCCATATATCGTGGACGTGGCCTCGGGCGGCATTTCGCTGGCGTCGATGGTGCTGTTCCTGAGGATATGGAAGCCGGCCAAGGTGATGACCGACACGGCCATGCGCTTCCGCGACGATTCCCATGGCGAAGTCAAGCCGCCGGAACCGCTGGCCGATCTTCCCACCGGAAAGCAGGTGTTCCATTCCTGGCTGCCCTGGGTGATCCTCTGCGCCGTACTGGCTTTCTGGGCCAGTCCTATCTGGAAGTCGCTGGGCAATAAAATCTTCGATCCCATCTATCATGTGCCGGGCTTGGACAAGCTGATCATGGCCGTGCCGCCGGTGGTCACCAAGGTGACGCCGCAGGCGGGGGCGTTGAGCTGGCAAATCCTGACTTATTCGGGCACGGGCGTGCTGGTGTCTGGCATCATCGCGGGACTGATCATGGGCTTCTCGCCCGTCCAGCTGGTCAAGAACTGGTTCAAGACCATCTACATCGTGCGCTTCCCGCTGATCGCCATCGTGCTGATGCTGTCGCTGGCGACGCTGACCGGCACTTCCGGCATCCAGGGCACCTTGGGCCTGGCATTTGCGAATACCGGCAGCCTGTTTCCCTTCTTCAGCGCCTTTCTCGGCTGGCTGGGCGTGGCGGCGACGGGATCGGACACCTCCGCCAATGTGCTGTTCGGCGGGCTTCAGGTTGTGGCAGCCAATCATGCGGGCTTCAATCCCCTGCTGATGGCGGCGGCCAATTCGACCGGCGGCTGCATGGGCAAGATCATCGCCATCGCTTCCATCGTGATCGCGGTGGCCGCGACAGGATGGCAGGGCAGCGAAGGCAAGATCCTGCGCTTTGTGCTGCCCAGCGCCCTCCTCATGGGTACGCTGGTGGGCCTGTTCGTGATGCTTCAGGCCTATGTCTATCCCTTCACCCTGACGGTGCCCGGCCTCAACTGACCGGAACAATAGGCGACAAGAAGCTCGGGCCCTTACAGGTCCGGGCTTTTGTTTTTGACCCTGTCCAAAGGGGACATTAGGCTCGTATTTCATTCTCCAAAAAAGCCGATCCAAAATGTCTGACCGCATCGAAAAGCACGGGCTGAAAGTCAGCCCAGCCCTTCATTCCTTCATCGAAAAAGAGGCCCTGCCCGACAGCGGCGTGGACCCGGACATATTCTGGGCTGGCTTCGCAGCACTTGCGGTGAAGCTGATGCGCGAAAACCGCGCGCTTCTGGCCGAACGCGACCGGCTGCAGGCCGCCATCGATCAATGGCACAAGGCTCATCCGGCCAGGCCGGTCGATGTAGCGGCTTACACCGCCTTCCTGAAAGAGATCGGCTATCTCCAGCCGGAAGGCGAAGACTTTCAGATCGGTACCGCCAATGTGGACCCGGAAATCGCCATCGTGGCGGGACCGCAGCTGGTCGTGCCGCTGACCAATGCGCGCTTTGCGCTGAATGCCGCCAATGCGCGCTGGGGCAGCCTCTATGATGCGCTCTATGGCACCGATGCGATATCGCAAGAGGGGGAGCTTGCGCCGGGCAAGGGCTATAACGCCAAGCGCGGCGAGAAGGTCATTGCCATCGCGCGCGACGTGCTGGATAAGGCCGCACCGCTGGCCAGCGGTTCATGGAAGGACATCACGTCTCTTTCGGTCGAGGACGGCGCGCTCAAGCCCGCGCTGAAGGATGCGTGCCAGTTCAAGGGCTATGCTGGCGAGGCTGCTTCGCCCGGCGTGGTGCTGCTTTCCCATAATGGCCTGCACATCGAAGTCCATGTGGACCGCAATCATGCGATCGGCAAGACCGACAAGGCGGGGATCAGCGACGTGGTGCTGGAATCGGCCATCACCACCATCATGGACTGTGAAGATTCCATCGCCGCGGTGGATGCCGAAGACAAGGCCGGTGCTTATCGCAACTGGCTGGGTCTGATGAACGGCACGCTCACCGCCAGCTTCAAAAAGGGCGGCAAGACGATGCAGCGCGCCGCCAATCCCGACCGCGAGTACACCGCGCCGGGCGGTGGCAAATTCGCCCTGCCCGGCCGCAGCCTCTTGTTCATTCGCAATGTCGGCCACCTGATGACCAGCGACGCGGTCCTGTTGCCCGATGGCAGCGAGATCGGCGAAGGCGTGATGGACGCGGTGGTGACCAGCCTAGTTGCGCTGCACGACATTCGCGGCGGAAAGCGCAACAGCCGCAAGGGCAGCATTTATATCGTCAAGCCCAAGATGCATGGTCCCGCCGAAGTGGCCTTCACCAGCAGGCTGTTCGACGGCGTGGAAGATATTCTGGGTCTTGCCCGCAACACCATCAAGATGGGGGTGATGGACGAGGAGCGCCGCACCTCGGTAAATCTGAAAGAATGCATCCGCGCGGCGCGCGACCGCATCGTCTTCATCAATACGGGGTTCCTGGACCGCACCGGCGACGAGATGCACACTTCCATGTATGCCGGCGCCATGGTGCGCAAGGGCGAGATGAAAACTTCCAAATGGCTGGCCGCCTATGAGGACCAGAATGTGGATATCGGCCTTATCTGCGGCTTCCAGGGCAAGGCGCAGATCGGCAAGGGCATGTGGGCGATGCCTGACAGGATGGCCGACATGCTCAAAGCCAAGATCGGTCATCCCATGGCGGGCGCAAGCTGTGCCTGGGTGCCCTCGCCAACCGCTGCCACGCTGCATGCCCTGCACTATCACCAGGTGAGCGTGAAGGCGCGGCAGGACGAGTTGAAATCACGGCCGCGCGCCAAGCTGTCGGACATTCTCACCATTCCGCTGGCCGACCGGCCCAACTGGAGCCCCGAGGAAGTGCAGCAGGAGCTGGACAACAATGCCCAGGGTATATTGGGATATGTGGTGCGCTGGGTGGACCAGGGCGTGGGCTGCTCCAAGGTGCCCGATATTCACAATGTCGGGTTGATGGAAGACCGCGCCACCTTGCGCATTTCCAGCCAGCATATCGCCAACTGGCTGGAGCACGGCATCTGCAAACCGGACCAGGTCCGGGAAACCTTGAAGCGCATGGCAAAGGTCGTGGACCAGCAGAATGCCGGTGATCCCTTCTATAAGCCGATGGCGCCCGCATATGACGGCATCGCCTTCAAGGCGGCTTGCGATCTGGTGTTCAAGGGCAAGGAACAGCCATCCGGCTATACCGAGCCGCTGCTGCATCAGGCGAGGAGAGACCTCAAAGGAGATTAACTCTTTCCAATTGTCATGCCCGCGTGCGCGGGCATGACAAATTTGGGTTATTTCGACCGATCCAACGCCTTCAGAATCGCATCGGTCATGCCAGCGGTACCGACCTTGTTCATGCCGGGCTGCATGATGTCGCCTGTGCGGAAGCCTTCGGCAAGCACCTTGTCCACTGCCCTCTCCAGCCGTACCGCCTCGTCCTTCAGGCCGAAGGAGTAGCGCAGGCACATGGCGAAAGAGAGAATGGAGGCGATGGGATTGGCCAGACCCTTGCCAGCGATGTCCGGCGCCGAACCATGGATGGGCTCATAGAGTGCTGACGGCAGACCGTTCGCCTTCCTGTCGCCCAGCGAGGCCGAGGGCAGCATGCCGATCGAACCGGTAAGCTGCGCCGCCTCGTCGGACAGCACGTCGCCGAACAGATTGTCGGTCACCAGCACGTCGAACTGCTTGGGATTGCGCACCAGCTGCATGGCGGCGTTATCGGCAAGAATGTGATGCAGCTCCACATCGGGATATTCGCGGGCATGCAGCATGGTGACGACTTCCTTCCACAAGACGCCCGTCACCATCACATTGGATTTTTCGGCGCTGTGCACCTTGTTGGACCTGAGCCGTGCCATGTCGAAGGCGACACGGCAGACCCGCTCGATTTCGCTGGTGGTGTAGACGCCGGTGTCCACGGCGCGCTTCTGGCCATCGGAGAGCGTGGTGGTTTCCTTCGGCGTGCCGAAATAGACCCCACCCATCAGCTCGCGTACGATCAGGATATCCAGGCCCGAGACGATTTCCGGCTTCAGCGTCGAGGCATCCTTCAGCGCGTCAAAGCATAGCGCGGGGCGCAGGTTGGCATAAACCGCCATGTCCTTGCGGATGCGCAGCAACCCGCGCTCGGCACGCTTTTCGAAAGGCAGGCCATCCCATTTGGGCCCGCCGACCGAGCCCATCAGCACGGCGTCGGCGGCTTTGGCCTTCACGAAAGTCTCGTCGGGATCGGGACGGCCGACCGTGTCGATAGCCACGCCTCCCAAAAGCGCTTCCTCGGTCTTGTAGGCAAGGCCCTTCTGTCCGAACCAGCCCACCACCCGCATGGTCGCGTCCATGACTTCGGGACCGATGCCATCGCCCGGCACCAGGAGAAGCTTATATTCGTTCGTCATCGTTCTTTCCTGATTAAAGCCAGGGCGCCTGGACGTGCTGCTGCTTTTCAAAGGAGGCTATCTTGTCCTGCGTCCGCATGGTCAGCCCGATATCGTCCCAGCCGTTCAGCAGGCACTGCTTGCGGAATTCATCGACCTCGAATTTGATCATGCCGCCATCGGGGCCGCGGATCTCCTGTTTCTCCAGGTCGATGGAGATCACCGCATTGGCGCCGCGCTCGGCATCGTCCAAAAGCTTGTCCACCATCTCCTGCGGAAGCTTGATCGGCAGGATGCCGTTCTTGAAGCAGTTGCCATAGAAGATGTCGGCAAAGCTGGGCGCGATGACGCAGCGGATGCCGAAATCGAGCAGCGCCCAGGGCGCATGCTCGCGGCTCGAGCCGCAGCCGAAATTGTCGCCCGCCACCAGGATCTTCGCCTTGCGATAGGCCGGCTTGTTGAGCACGAAATCCGGCTTCTCGCTGCCGTCGGCATTGTAGCGCATCTCATCGAATAGGGCCTTGCCCAGCCCGGTGCGATGAATGGTCTTCAGATACTGCTTGGGAATGATCATGTCGGTGTCGACATTGATCATGTTCAGGGGGGCGGCGACGCCCTGGAGGGTCTTGAAGGGTTCCATGGGGCGGGGACCATAGCCAATTCCCGGGAAAAGTGAACCCCGGGCTTTATCTTTGAAATTGCAGCAAAATTCCTGTTAGCGCCGGGCGCATAGCCGCGTCAGTTCGCCGATATCCCCAAGGCTCTCCAGCTGGCGAACCGCCGCGATGATCGCCTCGGACTTTTCGGCCGGCCAGCGCGCCCGTTCGGCGCAGCCGCGAAATTTGTCTGCCACCTCCTGATAGCTCATCGGATCGGCGGGGCTGCCCTTGCCGAAATCGGCACGGCCGCGAATGACGCGGCCGTCCTTCAGGCAGATGTCGATGATCGTGGTCATCTTGTCATACCCCGCCGCTTCCGCTTCGGGATGAATATGGAAATTGATCCGGCCGATCATCGCCTGCACATCGGAGCGTTGCACGGTCTCGTCAGTGAACTGCGGCAAGCCTGCATTGCCGTCGAGCAACAGGATCGCCATGCAGAATTCCATGCTGAACTTGGCCTGCAACTCATTTCGCGGCCGGTGATGGATTAGGGCGTTGGGCATGTTGCTATTGGTGCCGACATCGACACGTTCGATCCTGTCCGCCGTTATCGCGTGTTCGCGGATCAGGCGCAGCATCAGGGTCATGCCGGGATGAGTGAGCGATCCGGACGGGTGCGGCTTGATCGATACGCCGGGCGAATCGAAGGTCCAGGGATTGCCCAGCTTTGCGCCGATTGCGCCGGCGTCATAGCCGCCGCCCGCGGCGCGAAAAAAGCCACGCGGCGCTTCCAGTATCTTGTCGGTCGCGGTCCAGCCCAAGGCGGCGAATTCCGCGGCCACCACGCCGGCTTCCGCCGCGCGTCCGGCATGGAAGGGCTTGGTCATGGTGCCGAAATTCTCCCGCAGCCCCGCCGACTGGCTTGCGGCGATGGACAGCGCGCGCAGGGTCTTGTCCAGGTCGAAGGCGCGCAACCTGGCGCTGGCAGCCGCCGAGGCAAACACACCGCAAGTGCCGGTGGTATGGAAGCCGTCCTGATAATGACGCGGATTGATCGCCTCGGCGATCTTGCATTCCACTTCCAGCCCGATGTGGTAGGCGAGCATCGCCTCTGCGCCCGGGCAGTCCAGCACTTCGGCATTGGCGAGCACGGCCGGCAGGCAGGGCGCGGTCGGATGCGTCAGCAGGCCATAGACGCGATCCTTGGCGACGGCGAGCTGGGTGTCGTCGAAATCATCGGCATGGATGGAGACAGCATTGGCGAAGGCGGCAAAGCGTGCGGGCACTTTCAGCGTCGTGCCGATGACCGTGCACGGCCCCGCGCTCAGGCCCAACGAACCCAGATAGGTTTGGACAAGATGCCCGCTCTCGGCCGCCGAGCCGGCGAGCGCCAGGCCGAACCCGTCGAGAATGCTTTTCTTGCCCGCCTCGATCACGGAAGCGGGGATGTCGGCCCTCCCTGCTGCAAGGATAAAGCGCGCGACTTCGCGAGTCAGATCCTCGGCGCTGGCATTAGGGCCCATGTCACCCGATCCTTGAACCATCACGTCGCCCGGGCGAGCGGCTCATGCGCCTTGATGCGGGAGAACAGCAGCGCGGCGGCAACGGCAGCGGCAGCCACCGTGAAAAACACCGCGTTCCAGCCATGGGCATGCTCAAACGTGCCGACCTGGGAGGTGAAAAGTGCACTGCACAGATTGCCGAAACTGTTCATCACCGCCGAACAGGACCCCGCAAAGGACCCGCCGATATCCAAGGTCACGGCCCAGCTATTGGAAACAGTCAACTCCAGACCAAACACCGCAATACCGAAGCAGATGATGCTGCCGGTCATGTTCGGCGAGAGCACCGCCACCGGAATGAAGACGGCTGTAATGAGGAAGCCCGCGATCGCCACAACGCGGCGCGAGAAGGTGACGCGGCCGGTGCGGTGCACCAGATAATCCGAAATCACACCGCCCAGAATGTCGCCCACCATGCCTGCCGCAAGCGTGATGCTGGTGAGCTGGCCTGCCAGCTTGAGATCCGCGCCACGCGCCGAGATCAGATATTTCGGGAACCAGGTGAGGAAGATGATCAGGATCACGCTATAGCAGGCATACATCAGCGCCAGCGTCCACATGTTGCGGCTGGACAGAATCCTGCCCCAGGGAATGACCCGGCTGTGGGACGACGCATGGCCGAGGGCTGCCTCGATGCGCTCGCGCTCCGCCGTGTTGACACCGCGATGCTCGGACGGGACGTCACGATAGTACCAGAGCCAGACGACCACCCAGAACAGGCCGATCAGCGCCAGCATCCAGAAGGGCGCACGCCAGCCATAGATCTGGATCACGGCGACGACGAAGATCGGCGTGATCGCCCCGCCTAGCCGCGAGCCGGCATGGGTCGCTCCTTGCGCGAAGGCGCGCTCCGAAGGCAACAGCCAGCGCGACAGAGCGCGGTTGGCCACTGGAAACGCTCCCGCCTCGCCCGCGCCAAACAGGAAAAGCCCGATCTGCAAAGCCGTGACGGAGCCGGCGAAGGACGTCACGATCATGAAGCCGCACCACCACAGCACCAGCGAAGCCAGCACCCAGCGCGGCCCGAAACGGTCGGCCAGCCAACCGGCGGGAATCTGGAACAGGCCATAGGCAAGCTGGTGCGCCGCCAGAATGGAGCCCATCACTGCATCGGTGAACAGCATTTCCTTCTGCGCCGCGGGGATCGCCGTGGAGATGAAGGTGCGGTCGATATAGGTGATCATGTAGACCAGCACCGCCAGCGACAGCACAATGTACCGCACATGCGTCGGCTTGATCGTGACGGATGGATTGGACATGGGCTCTCCCCGATTCAAGGCCGGCCGGCCCCGACTGCTCTAATCACGAAACACCGACGTCCGCCACCCTGGCTTCAATACGGCATGTTCGGCAGGTTCGCCGGGCGCGGCTGGCACTGGCTTTCCGGCCGGTCGCGGCAGGTCTGCCAGATGGTCGGCACCGAATTGCCCGCGATATAGACCGAATTGACCGTCTCGGTGTTGTGAATGTCTTCCACCGGGTTCTTGTCCAGCACCAGCAGGTCGGCCCATTTGCCCGCCGCAATCGAGCCGATGCTATTGTCGCCCAGCCAGCGGGCATTGTCGCTGGTGGCGGACTTGATGGCATCCATCGGCGTCCTGCCTGCCAGCACTTCCAGCTGCATTTCCTCATGCGCATTAAAGCCGGGATAGCGGCCGTTCGGGCCGGAGTCGGTGCCCATGCCCGTGTTCACGCCCGCCTTCGCCATTGCCCCATAATTTTCCAGGGCCTGGTAAAGCGTGCGATCCATATCGAAGAACACCTTCTTTTCGTAAGGCAGGCCCGGGAAGCGTGTCGGTCCGGTCACCACGGCCTTTTCGCGGTCCATGCTCTTGAGCGCGGTCAGCGTGCCCGGCGTGACGCCGCGGGTGAAGAAGGGATCGTTCAGCCAGGGCATGATGGCAAGGCTATAGGCCATTTCGCGGCTCAAGGTGGCCGACACCATCCATACGCCCTTGGCCTTCATCATGTTCAACAGTTCATTGTCCACCGGCTGATCGCGCACCATATGGGCGAATCCATTGATGCCCTCGCGCACCAGTTCCTTGGCGTCGGCCAGGTAGAAGATATGCGCCACGGCCTTGAGATGCTTCTTGTGCGCCTCGTCGATGATGGCGCCCGAAACCGCATAGGTCATCTTGACGGGGATGGTCTTGCGCTCGTCATCCATCCAGAGCTTGATGAGGTCCACACCCTTGGCAGCCTGTTCATCGACCTGCTTGCGGGCTTCTTCCGGCGTCGATACCGGCACGTTCAGCCCAAGCAGCCCGCCATAGCCGCCCTTGAACACTTCGCCCTGGCCGGCGGTGAACACGCGCGCCATCTTGGGGCGTCCGGCGCGCTCTTCCTTGCGCAGGTCGAAGATCAGATCCCTGTCGGTGCCCAGTACCTCGACCGCGGTCACGCCATAGGCGGCATATTGCTTGAGGTCGGCTTCGACATTTTCCCGGGTGTAATATTTAAAGTCCTGGGTGACGTCGTGCATCATGCCGATATGGACATGGCTGTCGATGATGCCGGGCATCACGAACTTGCCCGACAGGTCCTTCACCGTCGCGCCGGCCGGCGCATTCACGCCCGAAACTGGTCCGACATAGGCGATCTTGCCGTCGGTCATCGCGATGGCGGAGTTGGGTTGGGGAGCTGCGCCGGTGCCATCAATCACCGTGACGTTTTTCAGCACCGTCGTTTCCGCACTGGCCGGAACGCTGATGGCGAGCAACGCCAGAAGGCCAGCGCTCAATTTCAATCCCCGCATCTCAAAAACTCCCTGTTTGCTGCACTGCTCGCATGACCCGGTTCTTAAGAGACAGTGCCGGAAAAAAACAGCACAGAGTTACGCTGCACTGCGAAATGAGACGCGGGTAACATTCCAAGAAAAATGCCGTCCTCCTTGGCGGAGGACGGCACCAATCGCGGGTTGTTCCCGCCTTATCTCTCTCACCCTCTGGATGGCGGCCAAAGGCCAATCCATCCTCCGGCTTAGCGCCGATTAACGTGTTGATTCTTTGTCTTGTTTCCTCGACCCCAGTCGGCGGTCTTCGCCGCCTTCACTGACGCGGCTCCCTTTTGTCGGGGCCACTTGCCTGAGAGGTTATGTCAGGACGCGAATGAAAACAAATGCGTCCGGAGACTTTCCCACATCGGCGTGAAGAACTAGCTTTCCGGCCAACAGAATTCAGGGAGGATGGTCATGGCAAGATTGTCGCGCCGGGATCTGATGGTCGCTGCCGCAGGGACGCTGATCCCGGCCCAGGCTTTCGCAACCGATCCGGTCATTCCCGAAACCACGCTCGCTGCGCGCAAGAACGCGCCCGTCGTGCCCAAAAAGGTGAACCGGCTCTACAACCTGACGGCGCAGGGCGTGAAAGAGCCCAATGATATGCAATTCGCGCCCAATGGGCAGTTGTGGATTCTCGACCAGGTCGATCCCAACCATGTTGCCACCATCGATCCAATAACGGGACAGGTGCTGGCCAACGTGGTCACCGAATGCATTCATGGCAGCGGCATCACCTATGGCGATGGCGCCTGGTTCCTGACGTCGACCAAGGTGCTTTCCGGCAATCCGTCGACCCTGAAGGTGGATCCCAAAACGGGAAAGACGCTCAAGAAGTGGGAGACGCCGGGCTGGGGCATTTACGGCGTTTACACCCAGCGCGCGCCCAAGCCGGGCGATCTGCCGCTGGCTTCGGGCGGGCATGGGGTGAAATGGTCCGGCAATGGCCAATACTGGATGGCGGTTCCGGCCAGCGGAAAAATCTTCCTGATGAACGCCGAAGAAGGCACCGTGGCCCGCAGCATCCCGGCGCCGACCGTCCGCACCCATGGCCTGGCGCTCGATGGCGATCACATCTGGTGCGTGGGCGCCGATGAGGCTGAAATCTACAAGCTGCAGAATTCCGACGGCGCCATCGTGGCCAAGATCGTGCTGGACAAGGCCAATGATCCTTCGATTCACGGCCTGGACATCAAGGATGGCGTCCTGTGGTATTGCGACGCCAACAAGGGTTGGGTCTGCAACCTGATATAAGAGTTTCAAGACAATAAATGGAGGGGAATATGGATCGCCGTAGCGTGATGACGGGGATGCTTGGCACGGCCGCTGCCACATTGTGGACGCCGCCCGATGCATTTGCGCTTGGATTGCCCAAGGACAAGATCAAGCGGATCCGTTACTACAAGACGCCCACCGACGCGGCGGGCCGTCCCAACGTCCATCAGCCGACCTTCAACCAGTCCACCAACATCGTCACCATCGAGACTCAAAGCGGGCTGATGGGCATCGGCGAGGGCGGTGAGCCTTCGACCATGGAACAATGCGCCGGAATGCTGATCGGTGAAGACCCGTTCCGCAGCCAGCATCTCTGGCAGATGATGGAGCGCGGCTATTTCTATCCGTCGGGCCGGGAAAAGACGCATTCTCTGGGCGCGCTGGATGTGGCGATGTGGGACCTGAAGGGTAAGGCGCTTGGCGTGCCGGTGTGGCAGCTTCTGGGTGGCAAGAGCCGCGACTATGTCGAATGCTATGCCACGTCCTATCCCACGCCCCCGGGCGGGACGCTGGAAGATGCGGCGCGGGCCTGCGTCGCGGAGGGCTTCCGCGCCTATCGAACCGGCGTGCGCGAGAACGAGAATTTCGACCGCTTCGAAGCGGTGCGCCAGACAGTGGAAGACTGCCAGGCCATCCGCCGCGGCGTGGGCAAGGACGGCGCCTGGGCGATCGATTTCCACGGCACCATGGACCCGGAAGACGCAATCACGCTCGCCACCGAACTCGAGCCGATGCATCCCTTCTTCTGCGAAGACCTGATCCGCGGCGAGAGTATCGACATCTACAAGGTCATCCGCCCGCGCCTGCGCGTGCCGGTCGCGGTCGGCGAAATTTATGGCGTGAAATGGGAGATCTCGCCCCTGATCGAGCAAAACCTGATCGACTTTGCCCGCTGCACCGTGCCCAATGTCGGCGGCATCACCGAATATATGAAGATCGCGGCCCTGGCCGAGACCCATTATTGCGGGTTGATCCCGCACTTCACCGGGCCGATCGGCGAGACTGCGCTGGTGCATTGCCTGACCGCGACCTCGGTGATCGCGCTCATGGAAATGACCGGCGCAGGCCGCAATCCCTGGCCTTATCTGCCGCAGGCCTATGACTTCCATAACGGCAAGTTGTGGCCGAACGACCGGCCCGGCCTGGGCGTGACGCTGGACACCAGCAAGCTGCAACTGGTGGGTGACTGGACGGAGCATTATGCGGCCATCCAGATGAACCACCGACCGGATGGATCCTACACCAACTGGTAAGCTTTTCTTAGTGAGCACCGCGAACTTAGAAAAGCTGGCCCCGCTTCGAGCCTGCATAGCAGGCGAGGGCAGGGCGCGGAACCCTAGCCCGCAGCCCTAAAAGCCGCCACGCTTTGGCGCGCGCGCGCCGCAATTTCATCGTCGCTGTAGTCGGGCTTGAACAGGTCCGCGCCCATGCCGAAACCGGCAGCGCCCGCCCTGCGCCATTCCTTCATATTGCCGGC
>DATKEP010000127.1:0-12065 GCA_035512055.1 Rhizomicrobium sp. | reverse complement strand
ATCTGGTGTCGGGATCGATCATCAGCGGCGAGCACACGCCGGACGAGCTTCGCAAGATTGCGTCAAGCCTGAAATAATTTCGGGCTTTGGCGATAGCCGCGCAAGCTATTGATTTACCTGAATTGGTGCAGTCCCTCCGGCACCGCCAAAGCTTACTGCGAAAGTTCGCAGTAGAATGGCTAGATGGGTGCGCCAGCATCAATATCCGCCAATAGGTCATATCCGGGGGCCCCACGCCATAGTTGGATTGCGTTAAATCCCGTGCGCTGCTATCCGGATCGTGCCCGAATTTTGGGGTTGCCATGTCCAGGACTGCATTTCGTCTCGCCCTGCTGACAGCTGGTTTGGCTGCGCTGCCAACCGTGAGCCATGCCCATTTTCGCCTCCTGGCCCCAGCCTCCTGGATCGAGGAAAGCCAGCTTGGTGATCCGCAGAAGGCCGGGCCCTGTGGCGGCACCAATACCGACTATGGCAAGCCGACTTACGCCGTGACAGAGGTGAAGGGTGGCTCGATACTGCACATCAAGGTGCAGGAGACGGTATATCATCCTGGCCACTACCGGGTAGCGCTGGCGGTCAATTCGCCGACTGAGCTGCCGCTGGACCCCAAGGCCACTACAATGACCGACGACAAGGGCAGAGTAATGTCCGTGTCTGCTGAGATCATGAACCCGGTCGCGCAGCCCGTGCTGGCGGATGGACTATTCCAGCACAGCGAAAAGACCACCACACCATTCGAGACAGACGTCGCCGTTCCCAACATCAACTGCACAGCCTGCACACTTCAGGTGGTTCAGTTCATGGAACAGCACCCCGTGAACAACCCGGGCAATTTCACATATCACCACTGCGCCGTGCTGCACATCACCGCCGATCCCACCAAGCCGCTGGATTCGACTTGGCCCAAGGAACGCAGCTAATCTTTGGAGCGCTGCTGTGTTCATAAGCAGCATCGACTGCGCATACGCGAACTAGGACTTCGTTAGACTTACCGGCCCCATTCCAAGGGCTGGTTTCCTAATGCGGCTGGGAAACACTGCAGCCTCTGGATATCGATCGAAGACCAAGAAACGGAGGAAACAATGCAGAAAATTATTGGCATGGGGCTTGTTCTCGGCCTCACCCTTTCGGCCGCGCTGGCCGCCGATATTCCGCCTTTGCGCGGCGACCGCTTCAAGCCACTCGATCTCAACAAGCTCGACGCGGCACAAAATGCCATGATCCATGACATCCTCACCGGCCCGCGCGCAAGCCTGAATGGTCCGTTTAACGTCCTCTTGCGCAGCCCCGATCTCGGCAATCGGCTGCAGGCGGTGGGCGAAGATCTCCGCTTTAAGACCTCACTGCCGCATGCAATCAACGAATTCGCCATCGTGACCGTAGCGCGTGAATGGACAGCGCAATATGAATTCTTCGCACACAAGAAGCTCGCCCTCATGGCAGGAGTGAAAGAAGAAGCGATCGATGACATCGCGACGGGTCGCACACCTAAGATGACGCCTGATCAACAAGCGGTATGGACCTTTATCAAGGAGCTTGACTCCATACACCATGTAAGCGATTCGACTTTCGACAACGTAAAGCAGCGCTTTGGCGAGCGTGGCGTGGTCGACCTCATCTGCCTCATTGGTTATTACCACACCATGTCAATGCTGATGAATGTCGACCGCTACCCCTTGCCTCCAGGCGAGGAACCCCCACTCCAGCCATTGAGATAAATTCGTGACGCTGCGGATCGAGTAATGGTCGGATGTCCGCTTTGCGCCAATAGACATTCAGGCGCTCACTAGTGCAGTCGCGCAGTTACCCAACCAGGACATTTTCTATCAGATACCATCATTAGGAAGAGCGAAAGCCGGTCCAAGCGGCCGCAGCCGTAGTCCCGGTGAGAGACGCCGCCAGGGAAAGTCCGCCGGATCAGCTCGCAGCGGGCCGGGCGCCTTGGCAACCAGAATGGCCGCGGCGATGGGTTGAAAATCGGCACGGAAGTGCACTGAGCTTTTGTTGACGAGTATTTTCATACGCTCCGGCTCGATTCCGGCCATGCGGTAAAGGTTGCGGTCTAGCATCTGGTCTTTCCAGGTGCTGACCACCACCTGAACGCCGCCGATGGACAGTCGCGCGCTCGGCCCCACATCGGTCAGCTTGCCGCGCATCATCGGCCCTTCAAAGCGGCAGCGGCCCTGCGACAACTGCTCGATACGGAAGGTTGCGTGAAATGGCGCATCCCCGACAACGCCAGATGTTCCGCCCAGGGCTATGGTGATGTCGTTACCGACACCCGCTTGATGAGCAGTCGCTGCCGCCGCCGCATCGACCATCAACCCCAGTGCCGCGCCGTCGGCGCAGCAATCCAACAGCGCTCTCAGCATGCCTGTCGTGTTGGAATCACCGCCACCGCCGGGATTGTCCTGGGTATCGGCTATCACCACAGGCCCAGACGCGCTAGCGGCAAGTCGCTGAGCCTCCCGTACGGCCTCCATAGGTTCGAGCAACGGAACCATCCAAGCCGCCTCGCGCTCAATGATCTGGCGGGTCAGCGCGTCCACCTGGTCCTCTACGGCGGCGCCATAGCCCCAGACCACGCCGCCGCATTCGGGAAAATCCGCCGCCGGAAAGCCGGGCGCGAAGGACAGATGCAAGCCGCCCGTCTGTTCCGCGCTTTGCAGGGAGCGGTAAATCGCGCGCGCTGGGTCCACAAAGGTGCACATGCCGTTGATTGGAATCAGGAAGGGCAATCGGCGCGCGGCGCAGGGCATGCGTTCGCCAAGCTGCAACAGGAGTTTGAGCAGTCCTGCCGCGCGTTCGCCCGTTTCGGCCATATCCTCATGCGGATAGGTACGATAGGCGACTAGAGCGTCGGCAAGCGTCAGCATCCGGCGGGTCACATTGGCGTGCAGGTCTAGACTGGCGACAATGGGAACTCTCGGGCCTACCGCTTGGCGCAATCGCTCCAGCAACAGGCCTTCGCCATCATCCTCATGCTCGCAGACCATGGCGCCATGCAGGTCGAGATAGACGGCGTCCAAAGTGAGCTCTTGCGCTGTTGCGATTATTTCGCCCGCGATCTGCTCAAAAGCTTCCCGCTCGACTTGCGCCGCAGGCGTGGCGCCCGCCCACAAAACCGGCACCAGCTCTACCCCAGGCCCCTCCATCGCGCGTATGAAACCGCCCATGGGAATATTGACGTCCCGCAGTGCCAGAACGTCCGCACCGTGAACCATTGCTGGAAAGGCGCCGCCGCGGACAAAGTCGACATAGCCGGTTTTGGACGGCGCAAAGGTGTTGGTTTCGTGCTGGAAGCCCGCGACGAGGATGCGCATCACCTAAGGCTAACACCGCACTTTCGCGTGCGTCCAGCAACGACTTCGGCTAGGGGGCGCACAACATTCGCCGTGAATCTTCGCTTCGGGTAAAAGATCCTATGGGCGAAGGTGGATAGCGACCGGTGCTCTTGGCAGAGTGAGGTTGCTACCCCAACCACTCTGGAGGCCGCCATGAAAGTTCTAGCAGACCGACCCGAAGCACCGAGCGCTATCCACACGGATCTTCGCGCAATTTTCGTTTCAATGGAACTGAGTCGATCGAGTTGGCTGATCACATCTGTATCACCGGGGGACGGAGAGAAGATGTCGAAGCATGCCGTTGCGGCCGGCAATATTGCTGGCTTGCTGGAGTGGCTGGCACAACTCAAGGAGAAAGCGCGGGTGCGGACCGGCAGAGACAATCAGATCATCACCATCCAGGAGGCCCGGCTCGATGGCTTTTGGATCCATCGGGTGCTGCAGAGCAGGCACATTGAAAGCGGACACTCGTCAGCACCTCTGGACGGGCTTGGGCCTGTGGATGTCCATCACTGGCTTCTCACGCACGGGTAGCGCGGTTTCGCTTTCACCGGTCATGGCGCGACGGCAGCCTCCAGCAGTGCAGCGGATCGCCGTACCAGAAGATTGCGGCGTAGAACAAGGACGATGAGCGCAGCGAGCGTGTAGGGTACAGCCAGGGCCACCAGACCAGCCAGGTAGCTACCGGTCATGTCACGGGCCACCCCCCAGGCAGATGGGCCGATGAAAGCTCCAATCATCCCGATCGAGCCCACGGCCGCCAGGCCAGCTGCCGCTGAACGGCCACGCAGGAAGTCGCTGGGGATCAGCCAAAACACCGCCTGCTGGGCCGCGAGGGCGATCTGTAAGCTGGCATAGGCGAGAACAAAAATGGGCCAACTATGCGTCAAACCCATCACCGCATAGGCACAGGCCGCGAACAATAGGTAAGTAACGAGATGCAGATGCCGTTCGCGGCGGCGATCTGAAAACCATCCCGCGACGATCATGCCGATAGTACCGAACAGTGCCACCCCTGCGATGAGGTAGCCTGTGTGGGTCGTGTCCAGATGGGTCGCGCCCCGAACAATTGTTGGCGCCGACAAGGCGAAAGCATAGTAGCCGCCCATAATGCAGACATTGGCGAGCCCAAGCAGCCAAACCCGGGGATCGCGCAGCGCCCCCAGCATGCGGTGATCCGCCGGTGCGCTGCTGCCGGCATGGTCTGCGGCAAGGCCCCTCGCGATGGCGGCGCGCTCAGCTTCGGTCAGCCATTTCGCGCGCTCGGGGCTTTCTGGCAGCAGGAAAAAGATGGCGAGGCCCAGCAGCACAGCAGGCATGCCTTCAACCGCGAACAGCCATTGCCAGCCCGCCAGGCCCAGCAGACCCTGCAAATTCAACAGTGCCCCCGCAACCGCGCCCATCACGACCTGGCTGAGCGGCATGGCGACGTAGAAGCGGCTAACCGCACGACCGCGTTCATAGGCCGGAAACCAGTGCATCAGATAGAACATCACCCCGGGAAAGAACCCGGCTTCTGCGGCGCCCAGCAGGAAGCGCATCGCATAGAATTGCAGCGGTGTCTTCACAAACATCATGCCCATCGCCAGCACGCCCCAGGTGAGCATGATGCGGGCAATCCAGCGCCGTGCCCCAAAACGCACCAGCAACAGGTTCGATGGCACTTCCATCAACGCGTAACTGAGAAAGAAAAGGCCGGCGCCAAGGCCATAGACCGTGGCGCTGAAATTCAGGTCAACGCTCATTTGAAGCGCGGCGTAACCGATGTTGGCGCGGTCCATGTAGGAGATGCCGTAGCCAAGGCCGAATAGCGGCAGCAGGCGCCAAGACAGTTTGGACAAGGCGCGTCGGGTGATCACTTCGGTTTCCTCAGACACCCCGGCCCCCATAGCCTCATTTCAGGCCATTGAGACAGACGGGGCCCCCACTGGCAACTTGGGCACGGAAGCGCACGGAAAGTGGCCTTATTTCAGCGCGTCGGGTTGCTGCGCGGACCCGGTTCTGAGCCCCAATTTCACCAGATAGATGCTCACCGGGTATGGCTGCTTTGGGTGGCGGACATTCGCCGATTGGCGCAATACCCCCATTATGGCCCGCCGGAGATATAACGATGGCCGCAAAATTTCTCACTTGTTGCCGCCGCCCCTCCAGTCGGTTGCTCATGACGATTGCGGCGACATTGGCGCCCGCCACCAAAAACAAGTTTCGACAATTCGTAATGTCAGCATGCCACTCCCACCGGCCGGAGCGGATCACCGGCGCTGACTGCGGCACAAACCCTGCTGTCAGATTTTTCCAATCACGACCAGGATCAGAACGACAACCAGCACCAGTCCAAGTCCGCCCCCTCCATAGTATCCCGTTCCATAAAAGCGCCCTCCGCCGATCCCGCTGAAGCCACCGAGAAGAGCGACAATCAAAATGACAAGCAGTATGGTTCCGAGGGACATGTAAAATCTCCCGCAGGGGAAATGCTGTTTTAGATGCGCTCATCCGCCATATGGCGAAGGTCGGCCTGATCCAGATTGGTCATCACGATGCCGTCGGCGCGGTTGTAGCGAACGTCGCCCGTGTCAATCCAGACGATCTTGTCGCTGTCCAGCTCGACCAGAAGCGCCGAGACGTTGCCGTTGGCGGCATGGGCAGTGTCGATGACGGTGCCGACGCGGCTGCCGGTAATTAGCTCTACACGCTCGCCGATCAAGCCTGCATCGCGGTTCACGATCACCCACTTCATGTAACGGTCCGGCCAAACCCCGCGACGATAGGCGGCGCGCTCCGCGGCATAACGGTTTTGCAGGCCGTTATACGCGGCGGTGCGATCCTGATAGTCCTGCTGCTGCACCTGGTTCTGCTGCAACTGGCCCTGATATTGCTGCTGTTGTGCCTGATATTGGGCATTGTCGGATGCCGCCTTCGCATCCGCCTCGGCGTTTGCAGCTCCGACCTGCTTGTTGATCTCAACAGTCTGGGCCTTTTCCGCCGGGGTGGAAAGCGTGGTGGGCATGCCGTTGGCATCAACCCGCTGGCCTGGCACCGGATTGCCACCCTGGGCAAGAGACGCGGTACCGATAAACATGACAATCGCAGTGGTCGAAAGAGCCGCTTTCAAGAACATCATTTTGGAGATCTCCGTTAAAAGAAGTGCCGAGTGATGATCGCCGGCACTGTTCGTCTGTAGTGAAAAAGGGCAGTCGAAGCCGCCCTTCATCAAGCGGTATGGTTCTCAGAAACCGATCCAAACGCCGCTTTTGTAATAACCGCGACCATCGTTTGCATCGCGATAATGATGCTGATTGTCGCCATTCCACCGCTGATGGAAATACCAGTCGTCATTGTGATACCGGGCGCCGACGCTTTGATCGTATTTGTATTGGTGATCTGTATGCCAGCAATCGCCCGAGTTGTTGCAGACCATGCGGGCAGAAGCCGGTGCGGTGGTGACGACCAGGGCACTGGTACCCATAAACATAGTCATCGCGGCGGCTGAAACAGCCGTTTTCAAGAAAGTCATTTTTGGGGAAACTCCTATTGGAGGATGTTGTATGTCCTCTAAGGAGTGAACGCCGTCAGCAGGGTAAAGTTCCGTACACGCGTCGCGCTAAACGGCCGAACGGGACACGAATGTCGTGTGGGTGACGGAGACGGTCATGCCGTTCGGGCTATTGATGATTTCTACCTGCGCACCCAGCTGGTGGGCAAGGGCTTGCACCAGGCTCGTGCCCAGACCGCCCTTTACGGGCGGCCCATTACCCTCGGGCCGTCCCACGCCATTGTCGCAAACCGAGAGTTTCCAGTCCGTGCCATTGACCTCATAGGCGACCATGACGGTCGCTGCCTTCTTTTGGGCGGGGAAGGCATATTTCAGGGCGTTGATGACCAGCTCGGTCACGATAAGGCCCAGGCTGATGGCATCGGCCGACAGCACCCATCCTTCGTCGGCTGTGACTGTGAGGGTAGCGGGCCGGCTCTCGTCGATCATGGATCCCGCCAGCGAATCGCAAAGTTTTGAAAGATAAGGCGCGATCTCCACCGCGTCCGTGCGTCCAGAGGCGTGCAGATGTTGCTGAACGGTAGCGACCGACATGACCCGGCGATGCGCGTCCTGCAGATGCTGGCGCGTTTCCTCCGAAGTCACGGCACGCGCCTTGAGCAACAGAATACTAGCGATGATCTGGAGACTGTTGACGATACGGTGCTGCATCTCCGCCAGCAGCACCTCCTTCTGCTTGAGAAGATCGTCGGTCCGAAGCTGGAGAACATTCTTTTCCTCTTCGATCACCCGCTGCTCAGTGACGTCCTCAAAGCCCAACAGGATAAGGGCGTGGCCGTCATCCGTGCCCAGTACCTTGCGGGCATGCAGAAGGAATATCCGCGCTCCAATGCGAGGAAACTCCTGCGCGACCATAAACCCCTCCACCACCGTCTGGTCCGCCAAAAAACGCTCCAGCAGGTCATGCAACTCCGGAATGTCCCAGGCGCCGTCATCCAGCGAGAACAGCGACTTGTTGGGTGTGTCCTTCGGGCTGATCTGGAAGGACTTGTGAAAGGAAGAACTGGCGACCAGGATTGTCAATCTCTGGTCGAGAACCAGCAGCGGCTCACGCACCGTCTCCACGACGATCTGGGCGAGCGAACGGGCATCCTCGATTCTAGCGAAGGGTATTGTCATGAGCACGTTATCCTTGGCGGAACGCCACGCTGACCGCAATGGAAACGACCTGCGTGCCGATAATCGCGATGCAAAGCAACGCAAGCCACCACTCGCGGGCGGGGCCAGGAGAATGTCCCGGAAGGTCTCTCAAGCGCCAATGCCCAAATAGCGGCTGGCGACGGCAAAGGTTAGCTTGGATAAGTGAACTTTACGAATCCAGTGGAAAAGACGGCTATTGTCCCGCCCCGCGATCCGTCAGAATTGCCGCTCTTACCGCGTGGGCGGGACTGACAGTTTGGGGTGTGTGCAAAGCCGTGAAAAATCGTCGCTTTCCGTCTGGCAATTCGCGAGACCAGGCATAGGCGCGAAACGCTCCACTGGTGCTGCCTCTCAAGTCGAAAACCGAGACGCCACCCCTCCAGATCGTGTGGTCTCCCCGCTTTTCATGCACCGGCACGCACTGAACGAACGTCGCCTTGCCGCCGTGCCGGGTTTCGACCGCCTGTTTGAGTTGGTCATGGCCGACTTCAATCATTGGTTACTTAGTGCCACGGCGCAGTATCGTGCACAGCCTGGACCATGGTTTTCGGCAAATAGGGCTTGGCGACAAATCCAAATGCACCGGCATTATGGGCTTGCTCGCCGGAGGCATTGGCGGACACCACGATGGAGCGAATGGCCGGATGATCGATTTGAACCTGGGCGACGAGTGCCAACCCGTCCATGAGTCCCGGCATGCGCACGTCTGTCATGAGGACATTCGTTTCGGGATGCCTCGATAATATTTCCAGGGCTTCGACACTGTTCTTTGCCTCCAGGACCAGAAAGCCTGCGTCCTCCAACGTTGCGACCGCAGACATGCGGATAAACAGTTCGTCGTCCACAACCAAAATCATTCGCTGAGTTCCGGACCGCTCCATACAAAGGATAAGCCATGGACGCGCGGACAGTTCCATTTTTCTTGGACATTCAACCATTTAAATCGAGCGGGGCTTAATTGTCAGATTGGTGTGCCTTCCGGGCCGCTCATGGAGCTTCTGCCTCAGGCCGGAGTTCCTTTAAGGCCGAACCCTCCGCCAGTTGTAATTGAGGCTTGCAGTCCGAATGTCCGCCAAAAGACTTTCGCTGGCCCCTATTGCTTCGCCCAGACGATTGTGACGTACGTCAAACAAATTGCGGCAACAACAATAAGAACGACAAGATAGCTGGCGAAAAGAGCACTCCAATATGCTCCGATTACGATTCCGGTGGCCAACAATCCTGCTTTGAAAAGGGCAGCCTGCCACCACGTCAAAGAAAACGTCTTGAACAGATCCATATCAATTGTCCTGCCTGTGAGCTTTCTAGCCATTGTCACAATATCACTAATACTCGGCGGCCAAGTGCCAACTGCGCGGCAATGTTGGATGTCCGCCTGTTGCCGGCCGGCCACCTATGCCCATGACGCCATTGCTGTGAACTTGGCGTAAATCAACGGCCTTTGCCGTTGGGAGCTGGTAACCGTTCTTGAATGCCTTGAATATCGGCCTCCAACGGGGCGGCTCCTACAGTTTCAGCAATATCCAAACGACGGCAGCCGCCGCTGCCCAAATGATAAGCGATGCGCCAACGACCAATAAAATAATCCTGCGTGGATGCCAATGTTGCTTGCTGGTGACCTTATCGACGTTTGAACGAGACCGCAGGTGGGGGTCGAGAAATTCGACAATCTTATTAGCCCCCTCAGCCAACCTGCTTTTAAGAGCAAATCCTGGTCGGTCCGTTCTAGCCAACGCTGCCTCCCATTTGCTGGCATGCCCGTTAAGGCGTGACCATTAATGAGTGATTATGACGTGAATGGCGGTGGTTGGTGTCTGCGCAGCGCACTCAAGGATTTGGTCTGCACGCGGGCGAAGGTTTTAAGAATTCAGATCATTCATGGTTTTCCCCCTGGCGGCTAAACGTGCCAAGCCAAAGGGTATCGACATTGGAGAATATAAGACGGCCCAGAGGGGCAAGTCGCTTTGCCATACTTAGTGAGGTGAATGCGACAACTTCCCTTGAGGAATAACGCGCTGCGGTAACGAAGAAATTTGTCGCGCTTAGATCGGTTGCGATCTCGCTGGCGCGGTCAGTCGCGCTGGTCACAGTGTCAGCGCTCAGCGACACAGTTTGAATGAGCGTGCCCTCTGCATCCAAAAAGCCAATTCTAAATTCTCTCGGTCCGTTCGTGTCTGTCCCCACCGCAAACTCTTTCTTGAGTGCCCAATTATCCCGCACAAAAGCGTATGAGCGCGGACTTGGTTCCCAGTCAGTGTCTCATTTTGTTATGACAAGTTAGGAAGCGGCGTTTGACGAATGCCTCGTCTTTTCTAGACGATAGGCCAAAAATCGCGTCGCGAATGGTCAATCCGGCTCAGATTTCCCCCGGCGAGCGGGAGACTATCCCCGCGTTGGGGCTCCCATTACCAAACCAATGCTAAGGGAGCGTTTGTGCATGGCTCAGTACTTTCCGGATGCAGAAGAGCGGCGTCGGGTCAGCATGGCATTGTCCGTGCGCTATGAAACAGCGGCCAAATTCGCGGAATTTCGCCGTGAGGTTTGGAACATGCTTGTCATACTTTTTCACATGCCGGCCAGCCGAAAGATCGCTCGCGACCGAAACGGCTTGGCCCCACTGAATTGCGATGCGAAAGCAAATGCCGGGATTAAAGGGGGCCCGTAGGTTTTCGCCACTGGGCGTTGCCGATGAGGAAAACGCCGGGTAGGGATCGCATGTTGCCGGTATGGTCCACCATGGCCTTCGCCAGGTCGCGGATCGCCATTTGTCCCTTGGTGATGCTGTACAGGTTACACATGGCCTCGTACTTTTCCGACGACGGAACTCTTACGGTTTGAATGTCACGGGTAAATCGCCTTCTCTGCCGCCCGGATCAAATCCCCCACGATGGCAAGGTCACTGTCGGGAAGCCCGTCCCGACAAGAGGCGCGAACACCCTCGAGTGCGTCCAATAAATCGCCCCAGCTATCCGCTAAGCCATTGAAGGCAAGATATGCAGGCAGCAGCCGCGCCAGCGGGGCTAATGCTCGTCGGGCGTACCAGTCATCAATCAAGCTTTTCATGGTGGCAAAAAATTTTGAGTTGTCCCGCACCCCGTCGCCCTACCATTTCAATACGGAAAGATTAGTCTAAAGGACCCCAAGGCCAGAAGCGCCCAATCGCGGCGCAGACATGCCTCCCAAGTGTTTGCTTGCATTTCGATCAAGCGACGGCAACCGTTCAATCTCATTCGATTGCCCGACAAAAATGACTGAATCAGTGTCATCAATTCCGATACCGCCGTTTTCCGCGAAGAATGCAAATTGCGATCCAACCCAGCTAATTATCTCTCGCGAGCGCAGATGCTTATTCGGAAACTCTTGCCCGTCATAGCTTTGCTGTGCGCCGGGTTGTGCCACATAAGTGAGGCGAAGGCTGCCCTTGCTGCCGGCGGCGATGGCCAGACTGTTTACGACAGCAAGTTAAACCTGACCTGGCTGGCAAATGCCAACCTCGCGGCGACTCAGACATTCGGTGTCAGTGGCATTAACCCGGATGGCTCGATGGGCTGGGATACCGCGCAACGTTGGATCGCGGCAATGAACACTGCCCGCTATCTTGGCAGTGCGCATTGGAACCTGCCCGAAACAGTTCTGCCGGACACGGGCTGCAGCCAGAATCCTAAGAGCGCCGCGTTTGGATATGGTTGCACGGCAAGTCAGATGGGACACTTGTATTATGAGGAATTGGGCGGCATCAAGGGCAGCACCATCGAGCTTACACATGGCGCCGCCTATTCAATGTTCAAAAATATCCAACCTTATCTCTACTGGTCGGCCACGTTGTGGACACGCGTCCCCAATAGCGCATTCAGTTTTTCCTTTGGGAATGGCTTTCAAGGAACGAATGTCTTCGCGAATGACATGTATGTGATACCAGTGACCTCGGACAGGATTGGCCGGCCCTAATTGCCCCACTGAGCGGGCAGGCAAGTAGATATTGTTTCACCGCCTTTCCATGATGCGGCCAAACCAAAAGACGAATGCCA
>DATKEP010000126.1:0-34198 GCA_035512055.1 Rhizomicrobium sp. | reverse complement strand
GATTTCTTCCAAAATCCACGCCAAATGTCGTGCCATACATATCTGCCGATGAACCCGCCAAAGCGCCACCCCCAAGCACATCGCGGATACTGGCCCTGTTGGGGACGGGAACGCAAACCGTTTTCCCGGCTGCGTCTGCGTAGGCGGGTTACCAACAGGGACTAGCGGTAATGGCGCCGGTTTCTGTATGCTAAGGTTCACTGCCTCGACAAGGAGCGCCATTACGCGCCGAACCCAACCAGGAGGTTGCCTCATGATCCGTTATCTTACCGCCGCCCTGTTTGTCACAAGCCTGATTTGCGTATCGGCTTCAGCCCAGAGCGTGCCACCCGCCATCGCCGCCGCAGTCGCCGATAGTGCAAGGCCGGATACTGACAAAGAGCGCGATGCCATGCGCAAGCCGGCCGAGACTGTCGCCTTTGCGGGGGTCAGGCCCGGCATGGTCGTGGCCGAATTGGGGTCTGGCCGCGGTTATTACACGCGCATCCTTGCCAAGGCAGTGGGACCTACGGGAAAGGTCTATGTCGTCGCCACCAACGCACAGGCGGCCCGGCCCGGCGGTCTCGACGCGCTCAATGCACTGGCCGCGGCCTATCCTAACATCAAGGTCGTGACGGTGGATTACCCGACCATGATGCTGCCTGAGAAAGCCGACCTGTTCTGGACAACTGAGAATTATCACGACTTTCACAACGGCCCGACTGCCGACATCGCCGCGCTGGACAAGGCCGTGTTCAACAATCTGAAGGCAGGCGGGACATTCTATGTCGAGGATCACAGTGCCGCGCCGGGCGCAGGCCTTGCCGCCACGTCCCAGTTTCACCGCATGGACGAGGCTGTCGCCAAGAGCGAGCTGACCGCCGCAGGATTCAGGCTCGATGCCGAGGGCGACCTGTTGCACAACCCGGCAGACAACCGAGCGGCCAGCAATTCCGAAACCGGACACTTTGCCAGCGACCGCTTCATGCTCCGGATGAAGCGCCCCTAAACAACCTGTCATCGCGCACATAATTCGGGCAATGGTGCGGTCAGTTTTGTCGTTTAGGCGACAAGTCGGCGCGCTGAACTATCCTTTTACTTTCAACCTTAGGTTGGCCTTAACACTTTGACGCCAAAATGGCCAAAATCGCAGCAGAAGGTCGGTTGTTGTGAAGGAATTGTGGCGACCCGAAGTTGACGGACCGGCCGTCGCTCCGCGCCCGGCCAACGGCGCCGTGCCGGCGCCTGAGCCACAATGGTCCGCCATGCCCCCAACTTCACCGGTGCAAAAACCTGCCGCGGTCCCGGCGCAGGCCCCGCCGCATGCGCCTGCCTCACGCCCCGCACCGTTATCTCATGCGGCATCCGCTGTGACTGTGCAGAAAATCGGGCGCGTCATCAGCGTGCAAGGATGCAGCGCTCAAATTGAATTGTTGTCCGCCCCAACGCCGTCACGCGCGGAAATCGGCGCCATGGCCAAGATCCGTACCCGTACAGCGGAAGTTGTCGCCATAATTTCCGCGCTCTCGGTCAAGCCGTCGGCCAACGGCGATCAGGTCGTGCTCGATCTTGTGCTCGTGGGCGAAATACGTGACGACGGTCATGGAAAACATTTCCATCGCGGCGTGGCGCACTTTCCTTGCATCGGTGATGAATCCTTCCTAGCGGGTGGTGCAGATATCGCCAGTGTTTTTGTCCAGGCAGATCTCGCCACCCTCAATGTGGGAACGCTTTACCAGGACCCGTCCATACCGGCCCGCCTGATGGCCGATGATCTGTTTTCCAAACATTTCGCGATTGTCGGCACAACAGGCAGCGGCAAATCCTGTGCGCTGACTTCCATTTTGCGCCAGGCGCTTCAGTTCCATCGCTACGCCCATGTCGTGGTCCTGGACCTGCATGGGGAATATCACCGGGCCTTCGGCCCTCAAGCCGAGGTTATCGGCTCCTACGACCTGCATCTGCCATTCTGGCTGCTGAACTTTCAAGAGTTGCGCTCAGTTCTCACCAGCCGCGATGACCATTACGATGCCCAGACGGAAATCCTGGCTGACGCCATCCTTGTGGCGAAAAAGCGATTCCTCGAAAATACTACAGGGCGTATTCGAAGCCGCGCCTCCGATACCGCCAGCGGCACAGTGGACAGTCCAACGCCCTTCCGGCTGTCGGATTTGCTTGCCTATATCGATGAGCAGCTTGGTAAGCTGGAACGCCCCTATCCGACGCTGGCTTACCGCCGCTTGAAGGCGCGCATCGAGATGCTCACCACCGATCCGCGCTATACCTTCATGTTTGATAACGCCAATGTCGAAGACACGATGGTGGACGTCTTGGCGCGCCTGTTCCGGATACCCAATGACGGCAAGCCCATCACGGTGATCGAACTTGCTTCGGTTCCCGAGGAAATCCTCGATGTGGTGGTGCTTCTGATTGCCCGCCTTACCTTCGACCTGGCAGTGTGGAGTGATGGCGGCTTGCCGGTGCTGCTGGTCTGCGAGGAAGCGCATCGCTACATTCCCGCAGACGAACGCAAAGGCTTCTTCCCAACCCGGGAAGCCCTGTCGCGCATCGCCAAGGAAGGCCGCAAATATGCGATTTCCCTGGCACTGCTGACCCAGCGGCCGAGCGAGCTGGATAGCACCGTCCTGTCGCAGTGCAGCACGGTTGTTGCCATGCGTCTATCCACCGATGTTGATCAGCGGGTGATGCGCGCGAATGTGCATGACAGCACCTTCGGTATACTTGACTACCTGCCATTGTTGGCCGACCGCGAAGCGATCATTCTGGGGCGCGGCGCGCCAATGCCGATGCGGATAAAATTCCAGGAGCTTCCGGCGTCCTGTCTGCCCGACAAGAGCATGAACAAATTCACGCAGCGATGGGCCGCTCCGAATATGGACCGGACCAAGCTCGAAGCCACGGTGGCGCGTTGGCGTGGCCGCAGTACGCGGCGATAGACCCCCCTGTAAAATCGGAAATATGGATTGTGCCGGCCGCGGTGCGGCCAAAATGCTGCATTCGCAGGCAGCTTGTGCCTTTTTTGGTTTCAGGTGGCACGAAAGAATGTTTGCAATAGCGCGGAAACAAAAGAAAATAGCGGGATAAGAACAGGACACCGCAGGACCGCCGGCTATGGCTGCCTGATGCGAAATCGTGTCCGGGGGTAATGCCATGACCAAACACTGGCTTGTTGTGATTCTGTTTGCGGCGAGCACGTTCTCTGCCGAAGCCGCGACGCCCGCCGAGAAACTGGCCGTGCCGGGTTTGAACCAGCCGGTGGAAATCATCCGCGATCACTGGGGCATCGCGCATATCTATGCCAGGAGTGAGAACGATCTGTTCTTCGCGCAAGGCTATAACGCGGCACGCGATAGGCTGTTCGAACTCGAGATGTGGCGGCGTCAAGCAACCGGCACGATGGCGGAAATTCTGGGCCCAAAGGAGCTCAAGCGCGATATCGGTAACCGCCTTTTCCAGTATCGCGGTGATATGGATACGGAACTTAACTGGTATCATCCGCACGGCGCCGCGATAATCCAGGCCTTCGTCAATGGCGTGAACGCCTATATCGGCCGGACGGATAAAAGCCCGTCACTGCTCACGCAGGAATTCAGGGTGCTGGGAATCAAGCCTGGCAAATGGACGCAAGCGGTGGTGATTTCGCGCTTCAACGGTTTGGCGGGCAATTTGGATGACGAAATGAACACTGCCCTGGCGGTGCGAGCCATCGGGGCGGATAAGGTCAAGAGCCTGGAAAGCTATCAGCCGGGCGATCCCGATTTGAAGATCGATCCGGCGATTGACGTGTCGCTGCTCGACAAGAACATCCTTGAGCTTTATGACACCTTCCGCAAGCAGCTGAATTTCAGCCCCGACGAATTGCTGCCCGCGTTCCGCGTTGCCAAGAGCGAGGCGGCGGACACGCTGACCAGGGCAGCGGCAAATGATTTTCCCACTCTGCAGGAGTTGGCAGATCGTCGTGCCGACATGGGTAGCAACAATTGGGTGGTGAGCGGGCGGCTGACCGAAAGTGGCAAGCCGCTGGTCGTGGGCGATCCTCATCGGGTGCAGGAAGCGCCGTCGCTGCGTTATTGGGTGCATCTCAACGCACCGGGTTGGAATGTAATCGGCGCCGGCGAGCCTTCAATTCCCGGCGTGTCCTACGGTCATAACGCGTATGGCGGCTGGGGCTACACCGTCTATGGCGCCGACACGGAAGACCTTTACGTCTATGACACCAATCCGGCCAATCCCAATCAATACAAGTACCTCAGCGGCTGGGAAGACATGAAAGTCGTGCATGACACGATTCCGGTGAAGGGCCAGGCCGCTGTGCGGGTGGATCTCAAATTCACGCGTCACGGGCCGGTGATCTTCGAGGATAAGCAGCATCACAAGGCGTATGCGGTGCGTGCGGGATGGCTGGAGCCCGGCGGCGCGCCCTATATGGCGGACTTGCGTGTCGACCAGGCGCAGAACTGGGACCAGTTCGAAGATGCCGTATCTTACGCCCGCATCCCCGCTGAAAACATGATCTGGGGCGATCGGAAGGGCGATATCGGTTACAATGCAGCCTCCGTCGCGCCGCGCCGGCCGAACTTCAGCGGGCTGGTGCCGGTGCCCGGCGACGGACGCTATGAATGGGATGGTTTTCTGCCAATCAAGGAACTCCCCCATTCGCTGAACCCTGACAAGGGCTTCTACAACACCTCCAACGACTATCAGGTGCCCAAGGGTTATGACCATATGGAGGCGGTGCAACAGGTCTGGACCGATCCCTATCGCGCGCGCGAAGTGGCAGAAGTTCTGGGGTCGGGCAAAAAATTCTCGGTCGCCGACATGGTCAATTTGCAGAACTACAATCTCTCCATCCCGGCGCGCAGCATCGTGCCTCTGCTGCGCTTTATGGAAATCAGCGATCCGGCGGTGAAAGCGGCGGCAAACCGTCTGCTGCACTGGGACTGCATCATGGACCAGGATTCGGTGGAGGCCGGTATTTATGAGATGTTCCAGCGCCACCTGATGGAAGATGTGCGCGCCATAATCGTGCCGGCGGCGGCCAAGCCGTATCTGACGCCGCCCATGACCCGCATCATTGCTTCTCTGACCGCGCCGGATGGAAGTTACGGCCCCGATCCGGTCAATGGCCGCGACCAGGTGATTGCGAAGGCGCTAAGCGAGGGCGTGGCGGAACTCACCAGGCGTTTCGGACCCGACATGGAAAAATGGACTCTGGGCTCCTATCACTATGCCAGGATCGAGCATCCCATGGGCAGTGCAGTACGTCCCGATCTGGAAGCCAGGTTCGATGTCGGCCACCTGTCGCGTGGCGGCGACGCCTATACCATCACAGCCACGGGCGGCGGCGACCAGCAGACGGGCGGCGCATCGTTCAAAATTATTCAGAATACAGATGATTGGGATGCGTCTGTGGGTCTCAACAATCCGGGCCAGTCGGGCGATGTGAACAACCCGCATTACCGGGACCTCTATGAATATTGGGCGCGGGGACGTTATTTTCCCATCTTCTTTTCGCGAGACAAGATTGAAGGCGTGGCAGAACTGAATATCACCTTGTCACCTGAAATGAGAGCAGGACAGTGACAAGAGGCGCCTCGTACGGCTGGGGGATCGCATGAATTTCGCTGTTCGCCATCGCGTTGTTGTATTCACTGTCGCACTGGCCGCGGTCACCTATCTCGACCGGGTCTGCATCGCAGTCCTGGCGCCCAAGATCAGCGCCGAGTTGGGATTGTCACGCATCCAGATGGGATATGCATTTAGCGCCTTCGCGGTTGCCTATGCCCTGTTCGGAGTACCTGCCGCCTGGTGGGCGGACCGTGATGGCGCGCGCCGCGTGCTGACCAGGGTCGTGCTGTGGTGGTCGGCATTCACGATGGCCACCGCGGTCGCCTGGAATTTTGCGTCGCTGCTGGTCATCCGCTTCCTGTTTGGCGTGGGTGAGGCTGGCGCCTGGCCATCGGTGGCGCGCGTCTATTCGCGCTGGATTCCCCTAACCGAGCGCGGTCGGATCCAGGGAATCTTCTTCGCGGGCGCCCATCTGTCGGGCGGGCTGACGCCGCTGGTAGTCGCCGCCATTGCCGGGTGGCTCGAATGGCGCGCGATATTCGTGTTTTTCGGACTGTTAGGCGTGGTCTGGACCGTTGGGTGGTACGCATGGTTCCGCGACGAGCCGCGCGAGCATCGCGCCGTGTCACCGGCCGAGCGCGACCAGATCGAGGCGACGCGTGCGCTGCCTGCCGCCCAGGACCGGTTCTCCGTCAGCTGGACGGCGGTGTTCAAGACGCCGACGGTGGCGCCACTGTGCGTGCAGGCCTTCGCCAACAGCTATGGCTTTTATTTCTTCATCACCTGGCTGCCAACCTATCTGGCGCAGGCGCGCGGCCTCACGGGCGCGGGACTGGCGATCTTTTCGGGCCTGCCGCTGATTCTGAGTTTCGTTGCGGATCTGACGGGCGGCGAGGGCTCGGACAGGCTTGCCCGCGCGATCTCGCTGCGCGCCGCGAGGCGGGTCTTCGGTGTCGGCGGCTACGCACTGGCCGCGCTCGCGATCTTCTGGGCCACGCAATTGAGCGGCGGCTTTGCGGCGGGCTCCTTGATCGCCATCGGTGGCGCATTTTCCATGCTGACTTTGGCACCAGCCTGGGCGACCGCGGTTGACGTGGGTGGTCGTCATGCCGGCGTGACGGCCGGGGTCATGAACACTATGGGCCAGGTCGGCGGCATCCTCAGCCCGCTGGCTCTGGCTTATCTGGTTGACGCGACAAACAACTGGAATATCCCGCTGATGGTTTTGGCGGGGATTTACGTCATAGCGGGGGTTTCATGGCTGGCAATCGATCCGGATCAACGGGTCGAAGCCGTTGAATCTTCTCAACTGCGCGGCGGTGACCGCCCATAATCGCCACCTTCGCCGGGGCAACTTCTTTGCGCCTTTGAGCGTTTCGCCAAAGCGGCAACCCGTCCTCAGACGTCCCACATGCGCATCCTCATTGCTTCGGCACTTTGCGCACTTCTGATGGGATGCGCCGTCGTCCCCCGGGTAAACGATACCCCGCCGCCCCAGGGCACTCCCACCATAATGGGAACCCGCGGTCCGTTGACCGCCCAGCAGAGCAGTGCCCTGCTGGCCAAGATCGCCCCCGACGCGGGCGATGCCGGCGTCCTAAAGCGCCACATGGCGATTGAGGAGGCTGTAGCGGAGACGCCGTTGGCCGCTGGAAACACGACGCGACTCCTGATCGATGGCCAGCAGACCTTCAGCGCCATGTTCGCAGCCATGCGTGGTGCCAAGACCAGCATCAATCTCGAATATTACATATTCGAGGACATTGTCTCTGAGGGCGAACATTTGGGGGACCTGTTGATCGCCAAGCGACAGCAAGGTGTCGCGGTCAACGTCATCTATGACAGCTATGGTTCCAGTGCGACGCCACTCGAATTCTTCAAGCGCCTGAGGGACAATGGTGTCGAAATTGTGGACTACAATCCCCTCAATCCCATCACCTTTAACTTTCGGGATCACCGTAAGATACTGGTGGTGGATGGAACAAAAGCGATCGTCGGCGGCATCAATCTCAGCTCCACCTATCAGTCTTCCGCCGGCTCCGGCGGAGCCCAAGGCAAGTCATCTCAATATTGGCGTGACACGGATATCGAGATCGACGGACCAGCCGTCGCCCAACTTCAGACCCTATTCATGGATCATTGGTCACGGCAGAAAGGTTCGCGACTGGATCAGAGCTCGTATTTTCCCGCCATTGCGCCTCGGGGCGGCGAAGTCGTGCGTATTGTTGGTAGTACGCCGAACGAGGAGACACCGCGTTTCTATGTCACGCTGCTCTCCGCCATCCGCAATGCCGAAAAGAATGTCTGGCTTAGTGCCGCTTATTTCGTACCGACCGATCAGGAGGAAGAGGATCTGATCGCCGCCGGTCATCGCGGCGTGGACGTGCGTCTGTTGCTGCCCAGCGACAGCGATTCCAAGATGGCTCTGGCGGTCGGGCGCTCTCATTACGGTTATCTGCTGGAGGCCGGCATAAAGATCTACGAAGTTCAAGATGAGGTGCTGCATTCCAAGACCGCGTCCATCGACGGGGTGTGGACGGCGATAGGATCATCAAATTTCGATCCTCGCAGCGTCGTGTTCAATGACGAGGTGGACGCCATCGTGCTGGGTAGCGCGACCGCAAACGATTACGAGCATATGTTTCAGGCCGATTTGACCCGCGCCAAACAGGTCGACCGGCAGGCTTGGCGGCGCAGGCCATTGGGCCAGCGGCTTTTGGAATTGTTCGAGCTGACGTCGTTCCTGTGGCGGAACTGGTTGTAAATTCTGTGCAGGACAGTTTCCCGCAGCGGCCCTTCGGTTTTTGCGTACTTATTGCGCGCCGGCTGCCGGATTCGAAGAGACACCATTTTGAGAGCTGCCATCGTCACCCCCGACCGGCCTGGTCCTGCCTTGCAAGCTTGTACCCATCTGGTTGTTCGGATCGTTGACGCTCTTGTGCGCCGTGGCCTGGGCGCTGTGTTCAGCCTGAGCCTGGGTGCCATGCCCAAGGTTTGGAGCAGTGGCTTCCGTCGGTAGCGGGCCGGCGCTATCGCTTTGGACGGGTGCAGAGGGACCCGCCGCAGCCCCCTGTTCTTCGGAACCTTGCGCGAAAGCCGGGGTACCGAGAAAAGCGGCGCCGCACACCGCCAGCAGAACCTTGATGGGGAGACGTAACATCGGATCCTCCGTGGCGCATGGCACCGCCTAAGGGAACCGGATTTCCTCCAAAACGTTCCCCGCCAAAAGTTCCGGCAGAAAACTGGACCTCAATCATGATGGTGCATTGCAGGCCGAGAGTATCGACCTCGTTTTGGCCGTCAAAAGACCTTTTTTTGAAGCTGCGGAAAAGCGGTCCGTGGAGCGTTATACCTGAAGTGTCCTGAGGTGCGAGCAATGTTGAAAATTACGCCGCTTCTTGTCGCGGCTACGGGTTTCCTTGTTGCCGGCACAAACGTGTTCGCAATGCCACAGCGACTGACTGAGCCGGATATTTCCTTCAGTGTGTTTTTTGATCGTGGCGCGGCCTCGCTGTCGAAGGAGGGCCGGGAAATCGTGGCGATAGCAGCCATGCGATTCGAAGTTTTTCACAAGGACCACACCACGGCACAAATATTCGTGAACAGCGAAACCGACGGTCAGGACAGCGCATCCCTCTCGAAGGCGCGAATTGCTGCGGTGCGAGATCAGTTGGCGCGCGACGGTATTCAGAGGAAATTTGTGAGCGCGAGCGAACAGCCAAGCACCCATGCAGCCCCCATCCGTCTTCTGGAATCGCTGGATCGGCGCGTCTCGATCAGTATTCAAGACAGCGTCGTCCTCGGGCAGATGTAGACCGATCGCTGGGAACGCGCCCAGACGTTGCGCCTCCCAATACCTTGAACCACCAATGGAAATTCTGTGACCGGGAACGAAGAAACTTATGTCATCACAAGAGTGACATAAGTCGATATGCTGGGTGGGAATGTGAGGGGCGGAAGGGGCAACATCATGATCGGGGGCCGTCGGGAGTTCTTGAAGGGCGCGGGTTGCACGCTTGCTGTCCTTTCTCTTGCAGGCGCGGCAAGTTCTGGCGCCGCGGCGCCGGTCGCCATGTCACCCAATGGCAGGCCGCTCGCCGGCGTGTTTCCCATCGGATGGACGCCCTGCAAGGCAGACAACACGTTCGATCTGGACGCGATGGTCAGGCAGCAGCGATTCCTGAACCGCGGGAAGGTCGCCGGCATGGCCTGGCCGCAGAATGCAAGCGGATGGCAGAGTTTGAGCGCTTCGGAATGGAATGCCGGTGCAGAAGCCCTGGCATCGGTGAAAGGCAACACGGCCCTGGTTCTGGGGGTCCAGACGGCGGGCTTCAACATCGCGAATTCCCAGTCCTATGCCAAAAAAGCAAAAAACCTCAACGCGGACGCCATCATTTCGCTTGTTCCGGGATCGGGAAACGATGCGGACATCATCTCATACTTCAGGGCGCTGTCTGATGCCGCAGGCTTGCCGATGATGGTGCAGGCGACCGGGACTGTGAGCGTCGATACGCTCGTGGCCCTGGCCAGCGCAGTGCCAACGATCATCGCTGTGAAGGATGAAGCAGGCGACCCGCTGGAGCGGGCGCCATCCTTGCTTCAGAAGACGGGGGGCAAGCTGGAGGATTTTTCCGGCGGTGGCGGCATGACCTTCTTTCCGGAGCTTGAGCTGGGATTTTTGGGCACCTGCCCATACACCGGTCTCGCGGACGTTCTGCAGGAATGCTTTTACGCCTACAGGGCCGGCCGCAAGCGTGACGCCTACGACATATTTGGACGCTTTCTTGCTTTCAACGCGCTGCCGCATGCGAATGAATATGTGATGAAGGCGCGCGGTGTCTTCGCGGAAGACGCCGTCATGCGCGCCAATCCCGCCACCCTGCCGGCAGGGGGTGGCAACCGGCAGCGCGGCGGTTCCATCACAGATGCCCAAAAGGCCGAGATAAGGGCGGCTTTGGACACCTATCTGAAGCCGTTCCTCGTTGCTTGAACGCCTTGTAACGTCTTGTATGACGATATAAAAATTCAGAAACAAACACGCGCTGGGAGGCTTGTATGTCTTATCGTGAAGCGTTGTTGGCGGCATGCTCGATCATATCCCTTGCGGGATTCCTGACCCTCGATCCGCTATCAGTTTCACAATCGAAAGCGCAAATGTTTTATGGAAAGGTGGGGCCCGCCAACGGCGAACCGGATGGCAACGGCGTTCCCTGCCACGGTTTTCTGGACGGTGGCGGACAATGTCTGACCACCCAAAATGCCATCAATTCCGGTGATCACCCGACCCGACTCGTCGGTACGGTCGGAAAAGCCCGGCCCCGCGACGGATTTGAGCAATTCGGCCGCCGCGCGCGCGACCTAATCTACATCGCCACGCCCGGCGGTTCCTCGGACGAACCCGATTCAACCGTCAGGACTGGTGAAGGCATTATCGTGCTGGATGCCAAGGCCAACTATGCCTTCGTCAAGCGGATTCACCTTCAAAACCTGCCCGCGCCTCTTTCGCCCGAGGAAGTGTCGGCCATGATGGCTGATCCGGTTACCAATATGGTCTATATCTCCACCCGCGGCCATCTGATCGCTATGGATCTGGGCACCGAGAAAATTGTCTGGAACAACACCTATGAACCGGGCACCTGCTGCGAGCGAGGCCAGATCACGCCCGACGGCCTGACGCTGGAAGTGGGTTCGAACTTGCAAGATTACCACCGGGTGATCGACGCGCGGACGGGCGCGGTAAAAGGCGTCATCCAGACGCCAAAGAGCATGTTCAACCACAATATGGGCATGAGCGCGGACGGAAAGACCGTCTTCGATGCTCCCAATGGCGTCACCATGACCGTCGCGGATATGGCGACGATGAAGGCGACGCATACCATAACGTTCGACGATCACATCCGTGTGTTCGTGATCAACCACGATGCTTCGCGGGTATACGCCAATCTCAACAATCTTCTGGGTTTTGAGATCGCGGATGCCAAGACCGGAAAAATCGTCAAGCGCGTCGAAGCACCCGGGGAAATGTGGAAAGCCAAATGGGCGGATCCCAATATTCAATTCTTTGGTCATGGCGCGCCTCAGCATGGCCTTGCGCTCACGCCTGACGAAAGCGAGATCTGGGTACCTGATTCCATAAACAACCAGATGTTGGTTTATGACAATAAGGGTCAGGATCTTTGGGATCTCGATCCTGCCAAGACGATAAAGCTGCAGCACGCCTCCAACTGGATCACCATGGGGTTGGACGGAAAGATCGCCTTGTCATCGTCCGGCGACGTGATCGATGTGAAATCGCACAAGGTCGTCGCTAAGCTCAAGGACGAGTATGGCAATCTCATCCATAGCGAAAAGTTTCTGGAGCTGGGCTTCGACAACAAAGGACACCTGATGCGCACTGAGAACCAGTTCGCCGAGGGCGATCCGGCAGCGGTTGAAGCAAAGCGCGCATCATTGGATACGGGGACCGATAAGCAAGCCCGCAATTGATATGGCGCGCAAGGCGGCTTGGCACTCCTTGGTGCGGAGGACATTGGTCCTGGGACTCACCGCCGCGCTGATTGCGGGCGGTCTGAGCGTAGTGACAAGCTCTCCCGTTCGGGCCCTGGCTGGCGATTTGGCCGCGATCAAGGCCGCGTCGGATCTGGATCAGGATCTACGGGATGCCCAAGCTGTCGCGGCCGTATGCACCGTCTGCCATTCCGCGTCCCAGTTTCTTTCGACACCACGTGGCAGCGATCGCTGGGAACAAGTCTTTGCCGAAATGTCGGGATATGGCGCGGACGGCACCGATGATCAGCTTGACCGGGTGGTGAACTATTTCCAGAAGAATCTCACCGTCATCAACGTGAATACGTCTCCGGTCGAAGATGTGCAACAGACCCTGCAAGTGAGCGACCAGGTGGCCGCAGAGATCATGGCGCATCGCAAGCAGGGCGTTTTCACTGGAATGGATGACTTGGGCAAGGTTCCCGGCGTGGATCGATCTGTCTTGAAGAAATTGGCGGCGAAGAATTGCCTGCAATTTTGAGGAGTCGGAAATTTTCCGATGCATGGCTTGAACCAATAAAAACGAGGTGGATCATGAAAAGGCGCGAATTCCTTGGTTCGGCTATGGGCGCCTCTGTCCTGGCCGCGGTCTCGGCCACCAGCAGCAAAGCGGCAACCGACAATGCGCGTTCGAGCGGGCGGGAATATTATCAGCTTCGGCGCTACCAACTTTCGAGCGCGCAAGCGGGTGGCGCAGCCGACTATTTCAGCAATGCCCTGGTCGCGGCTCTCAACCGGATGCAGATATCGCCCGTTGGCGTGTTCAATGCGTCAATCGGATTGACCACGCCGGCCCCCTACCTGTTGATGCCCTGCCTGTCACTCGAAACGCTTGCGAAGGTCGATGAGAACCTCATGGCGGATACCGACTATCAAAAGGCGGCCAGGCCATTCCTTACCGCTTCTGCCGCCCAGCGTTCCTTTGTGAGCATGGACACTTCCCTGCTCCAGGCGTTCGAGAAAATGCCGCGCCTGACGCTGCCGGAAGCCGCAATTGCCAGGAAACCGCGTATATACGAAATCCGCACATATGAAAGTCCGAGCGAGCGGGATCACGAGCTTAAAATCGAGCAAATGCAGGCAGGCGAGAGCGACATTTTCAAAAGCGTGGGAGCTTGGCCGGTCTTCTTCGCCGACACGCTGGTCGGTTCGCGTCTTCCCAAGCTCACCTATATGCTCGGTTATGAGAATTTGGCGGCACGAGAAAGGGTCTGGGCGGCGTTTGCCGCGGCCCCTGCCTGGAAGGCCCTCAGCACTGAGCCGCGCTACGCCTTTGAGGGTCTTGTCTCGAACATCACCAACGAGATATTGACGCCCACGCCATACTCCCAAATCTGACCGCAGACTCCGCGAGAGTGGTCAGGTGTGACGGTGCGCGCCGGACCCTACACCGGCGGCATGCAATTTCTGGTTCTTTTGCGGAATCATTTCCGTGATTCGGCCGCGGGCCGTGTCGCCGGTCCAGATATTGTCGTGCGAATCCATCACGAAATATGAGGACTCGAGAAACTGGCCGACTCCTGTGCCGTTTCCGTTACCAATCGCGCCGAGCACCTGACCGGTCTGCTTGTTGACCTTGAGGAACTGACCGTCCCAGCCAGAGGCGACCCAGAGATTGTCTTGCTTGTCGAAATAGAGGGCACAGATGAGGTTCCTCAACTGCATCGTCCTCAGAAACTTGCCGTCCCCTGTGTAGACAACGATGCGGTATTCCTCGCGGTCGCCGATATAAACGTCGCCGGTCCTTGGATCGACGGCGAAGCCATGGGCCATGGTGAATTTGCCCTGTCCAACGGCATTCCCGTACCACTGGCCGATGAATTTGCCGTTCTTGTCGAGATGCAGAATGCGCGCGGCACCGTCATTGTTGGTCTGGTCGGTCGAGTTGGTGTCGTTCGGGCTCTCATGCCCGTGTCCCTCGGCGAGATAGACATCACCCTTCGCGTTGAACGAGACCATCAGGGGTTCCCAAAGATACCGTTGCCCCTTGTCTTCGTCCCAATCCCCGCGATGCCCCCTCTCGCCGAGCGTCATGAGAACCTTCCCATCGGGACTGATTTTCTGCGCGGTGGCACCGGACGCGTCGGTAATCCAGAGATTGTCTTGGGCATCGACGGCGATGCCATGCGCCTTGGCATGGTGGGTGATCACGTCATCGCCGATGGAGAGGAGAAGCTTGTGATTGCTGTCCCACTTGAACAGTTGTGGCCGTCCGGCGGGATTGCGCTGAAGCCCCCAGAGATTGTCTTTCGAATCGACTGCGACGGCCACCATGCCGTAGCGTTCGCCCTCGGGTGAGGCGATCGGATAAGCGAAGGTGTAGCCCATGGTCTGTTTCCATTCCACGGCTCTCACACCCAGGCGATTGCCGCCCCTGTCCGGCGTCGGATCGCAAACCGGTGAATTATAGCAATAGGGCGTGCCCAGAGTGGCCTTCAGGCTATCGGCCTGGGCAGCGGAAGCCGACGTCTTGCATTGTCCGGACAGTTTGCCGGAATTCTCCAAGAGGCAGTAGCGCGCACTCGATCCGGTCTGGCGGCTGCAATATTTTGCAATGTCGCTCTCGCAACCAGCCATTCCCGCATCGGGTCTGGGTTTTGCCCTGGTTTCAATCATTCCTTGCATGGGTTGCAGGAACCAGGCCGGCGATCCGTTTGCAGCCGGCCCAGAGGACGCGGCATCGTTGGTTTGCGAGAACGCGATTGTAGTCGTGAACATCATGCCCAAGGCGCCGGCGGCGCAAAGGAGGTAACAGTTCCTCATGTCAGGCTCCCCGCTTTTCGTTATTGTCTGGGCGACATCACGGCGCCCATGACGATCACGCTGATACGATATACCTTTCAGGCCCCGCCCGTCAGGTACGCATTTCAAAAGCAGTGTCTGGACGCGCCCACGCCGCTATCGCAGACTGTGGCAGCAGGACAGCGAGGGTTGCATGGCGCGCAAGAGCGTGAAATCCCGGCCGAAAAGCAGGTCAAAGCCCGTCCCGGGACGTCCGTCAAAGGCGCCATCCGGATCGTCCCGCGGCCGGGCAAATCCGCGTGGACGCCTTCTCCTGGTGGCAACGCGAAAAGGCGCATGGCTCTTTCACGGCGATCCTTTGCGCAAGCAATGGCGGGCCGATGGCCCACATTTTCTGGGTCACATCATCCATCATCTGGTCCTCGATCCGCGTGACGGGAAAACTTTGCTTGCTGCCGCCAGCACGGGCCATCTCGGTCCCACCATCTTCCGTTCGACGGATTTGGGCCGTTCCTGGCGGGAATCGTCCCGGCCGCCGGCCTTTGCCAAGGCATCGGAGGGAAAAGCCGGCCGTACCGTAAAGCACACTTTCTGGCTCACGCCGGCGCACGAAAACGAACCGGGGGTCTGGTACGCCGGCACGTCGCCGCAAGGTCTGTTCCGCAGCGAGGATGGAGGCCTTACCTGGGAACCGTTTTCCAGCGTCAACGACGATCCGCAATATCGGGCTTGGATGGGTGGCGAGCAGGAAGGCACCCCCGACGGACCCAAGATGCATTCGATCATCGTCGATCCGCGTGACCCGACCCATCTCTACTTCGCGATGTCCAGCGGGGGCGTGCATGAGACGCTGGACGGCGGAAAGCATTGGCGACCGCTGGTCGAAGGACTGGAAGTGGTGGCGGGATTCGATGCGCGCAATTTGGTGTTTCACGATCCCCATTGCGTCCGTCTTTGCCCAAGCAATCCCGACCGCCTCTATCAGCAGAACCATTGCGGCATCTATCGGCTCGACCGTCCGTCCGCGGTCTGGAAGCGCGTCGGCAAGGCCATGCCCAAGGATATCGGCGATATCGGCTTTCCCATAGTCGTGCATCCACGAGATGACGCAGTTGCTTGGGTCTTGCCCATGGATGGACAGACGGTTTGGCCGCGGACCAGCATCGACGGCGAGCCTGCTGTCTATGGCACACGGGATGGCGGAAAATCCTGGAAACGCCTGGCGCAGGGGCTTCCCAAAAGCCAGGCCTGGTGGACCGTCAAGCGTCAGGCCATGGCGGTCGATGGCAGCAATCCGGTCGGGATTTATTTCGGCACGACGAGCGGGGATCTGTGGGCCAGCGGCAATGAAGGCAAGTCCTGGAACTGCATCGCAAGGCACCTGCCGGAAATATATGCCGTCGAAACCGGCGAGACGGGCTGATGGGCGCGGGCGGACCGGTCGCGGTATTGATCGCAAGTCCGCTGATTTCCTACACCGGAACGGACAAGGTGGAGGCGCTGGGGGAAACTCTGGGCGAAGTGTTGAACGACTTGGACATTCGTTTTCCAGGCATCCGATTCCGCATGATCGATGAGCAAGACAGGATCAGGAAGCACATTCGCATATTTATCAATGACGAACAGGCGCGGGATCTCGGGCATGGTGTGCGCCCTGCGGATCAGGTGTGCATCGTGCAGGCCCTGAGCGGCGGATAAGGTCATGCCGATCCAGAGCATCTTGGGTACCGGGATCTGTTCTACAGTCGAATTTATTGCTTACACCGCGGCCCGAACGTCGGCCAACAATGCGTTGACGTCTTCCATCTTGGTGTCCCAGGCGCACATGAGCCGCACACCCCCCGAGCCGATAAAGGTGTAAAAACGCCAACCCTTGCCGCGCAACGTTTCGATGGCGGCGATGGGAAGATTGGCGAAAACGGCGTTGGCCAGCGTGGGGGCCAACAAGCTAACGCCTTCGATGCGTGAAAGACCCTCCGCAAGCGCGGCCGCACAGTGGTTGGCATGTGCCGCATGGCGCAGCCAGGCACCATCGTGCAGCATCCCGATCCACGGGGCTGCGAGAAACCGCATCTTGGAAGAAAGTTGACCTGCCTGCTTGCAGCGATACTCGAACTCCCGTGCAAGATCCTTGCGGAAGAAGACGATGGCTTCGCCGACAGCCATGCCCATCTTGGTGCCTCCGAAACAAAGCACATCGACGCCGCGCTTCCAGCTTAGGTCCTTGGGTGCAACATTAAGACTTGTGACGGCATTTCCGAATCTCGCCCCGTCCATATGAAAATTAAGGCCGAGCCGCCTGGCGGTTTCACCCAGCCGATCGAGATCGTCTGATGAATAAACCGTGCCGAGCTCGGTGGACTGGGTAATGCTAAGTACCTTCGGCTTCGGAAAATGTACATCCGAGCGTTTTTTGACCGCGTGTTCCACGGCCGCCGGGTCTAATTTTCCGTCTTGCCCGGGTAGGACCAGCAGCTTTGTACCGTTAGAGAAGAATTCCGGCGCGCCACATTCGTCAGTCTCGATGTGAGAAATCTCGTGGCACAAAATACTGTGATAAGATTGGCACAAGGCGGCGAGTGCCAGCGAATTTGCGGCAGTGCCATTGAATGCAAAGAAGACTTCGCAGTCGGTCTCGAACAGTTCACGGATAAGGTCCGCTGCCCGCGCGGTCCATGCATCCTCGCCATAGGCTGGCGCGTGACCGTGGTTCGCTTCCGCCATCGCCAGCCAGGCTTCCGGCGTAATGCCGGCATAATTGTCACTGGCAAACTGTCTGCGAGACAAGGGGGTCGGTTCTGTCATCGATGATCACCAGGGCGGCGAAAATGCATTGCGTATCACATGGGCCCCCACATTCGCTTCAATGCTTCGGCTGACGCACCGAGATGAAGGAGATCTGCTCGACCGTCGCGGTCTTGGCGTCAAAGCTGTTCTGCAGGCTGGTACGGGCAGGGAAGGCACCCGTATAGAATTTGCCGTAGAGCGCCTGTATCTTGTCCAGGTCCTTGATATCGCGGACATAGACGATCGCCCAAACGACGTCGGAAAAGTCCTGGTCCGCTTCCTGCAAATCGTCGAGCAGGTTGCGCATGGACTGGCGCAGTTGAAGCTCGACATTTGGCGTCACGATTCCCTGGTCGGGAATGAATCCGCTTTTACCGGACATGTAATAAGTGTCCCGGTAGAGAATGCCGGGACTGGCGGTGGGGCTGGGCGGCATGTTCTTCGGCCTGATGGACTTGCGCTGGGACAGATCGGCCCCGGCGATGGCGGTGAAAACGATGCGCGCACCCTTTGGCAGCTCCGCCACCTCGATCGTACCGCGGCCCGGCGTGTTGCCGAACTCGAAATAGCTGGCATAGACCATATTCATCGCCGCCATGAATGGGGGCTGCATCTGGCCGTTATGGGCGATGATGCCGGAGGCGGGCAGCGCTGCGCTATCGGCCCTGGGGCTGGCCATATAGGGATTGGTCCACACAACATTGGCCATGGTCATCCCCGCGGCTTTCAGCACCGCGCCAACGTTATCCAGGCTCTGCTTCACCTCGGCGCCATAGTCGGCAGGAATTTTGCCGGTGACCGGATTGGCGCCGTCCTGGCCCGAGATATAGAGCATGTCATCCACCTGGATGCCGGCGGGATCGGTGCGCGGCGCATGCGGCCAGCCCGCAGGGTTGACGACCTTGCGTTGGGCGCTGGCGCCCACGGCAATGGCATTGATCTGGACCCGCTGACCAGCCGGGAGGCTGGCAACCACCAGAACAGTCCGCGCCGGGGGATTCGTGCCAATGGAATTCCAGTAAACATCGTTCATCGCAGAGATGTCCGCCGATTGGGTCACGTAAACCTGCACCCAGGCCAGGTTACCTATGTCCATGCCCCCGGCCCGCAGGACTTCTCGCGTGTGGACCAGCGATTGCCTGACTTCCTGTGCGAAATCCGTCGGCAGATTGCCGTCTTTGCCACGGCCATCCTGGGCGGCAATATAAAGCGTGTTACCCGCCAGGATGCCGTCGCTGGAGGCCGTGCCCGCGGCCTGGCCATCCACCTTGATGACTTTGTAGGCGCCCCCTGCTGGCTGCGCTTGCGCCGGCAGAATGAATACCCCCAATATCAATGCCAGGATTTTTGCGGTGCATTCCAATCGTGTGGAGCTCATTTTATCTCTCGGCGGCCATGGGGAAGGGGGCGGTATATTGGCGCAAACGCCACAAGAAGTGAATCCCGGGTAGCGGCGACGGCCCTGGCACATGGTATGATTGTCATGACACGCAACGTGAGCGGCAGGCTGCTCCGGCGGAAGGGACATTGGCTGACCTAAATAATGTAAACGAGAGTGGGGTCATGGACCGTAGAAATCTATTGAAGAATTCATTCGCCTTGGGCGGACTTGCCGGCTTTGGCACCGGCGCAGGCCAAACCGCCGCGCAAACCCTGCGCGTGCCGCCAATGGACCGGCCGCCGGCATTGGCACCAATCCGGGCGCATGTGGATCGCATCTATGACATCAAGTGTTGCCTTCGGCCCTTCCGTACGAAAGGCCCCAACCTGAGCGTCGAACAGATTGGCGACGCCACGGTGGTGCACAATTACGGACATGCTGGTGAGGGCTGGTCGCTGTCCTGGGGGTCGGCCGACCTGCAGGTGCAGAAGGCGATGTCCTTCAGCCCCAAGAGGGTCGCGGTGATAGGCTGTGGCATCATCGGCCTAACCTCGGCGATTACCGCCCAGAGGGCGGGGGCCAATGTCACCATCTACACAAGGGAGCTGTTGCAGCGCACGCGCTCGGTGCGTGCCAATGGCGTTTGGGGAGAATCCATAGGAGCGCTCGCATCGGAAGCTCCGGCCAATCTGGGCGATATCTGGGAGCAGATGGCCCGCATCTCGCTGAAAACCTATCGCTTCTATACGGGCCTGGCCGGCAATCCCATCGCCTGGTGCGATCATTACGATCTCTCTGATACGCCGTTTGACGCACCACCGCCGCCGCCGGTGCCGTTGCCCAACGGCGAGCCCGCCCCGGTTTTCTTCGAGACGCCGACCCAACGCATCGCCGATCTCATGCCCAAGTCGGAATTTCTCCCGCCTGAGCTCAACCCCTTTCCGGTGAAATACGCCAGCCGCACGAGCAGGTTGTTTTTCAACTTCAGCGAGTATGGTCACCTGCTACTCAGCGGATTTTTCGAAGCGGGCGGCAAGATTGTGATCCGCAACTTCCATTCCCCGCAAGAACTGGCACATCTGCCGGAGAAGGTGATCATCAACTGTCCTGGATATGCGGCCCATGACTGGTGGAAGGACACGGCGATGGTGCCGCAGCGCGGCCAGACCGAATGGCTGATCCCGCAGCCGGAGGTCAATTATGGTGTGACCTATCGCAACGTGCAGGCCCGCTCCAAGAGCGACGGCATCATGGTGATTGCCGTGGGAGATGCCCAACACGCGAAAAGCTGGAACAACAGCAACGAGTTCCCCGACCGTGTCGAGGCCGAGGGGGCGGTGCGGGTGATGGAGGAACTGTTCTCGCGTTTCACTGGCGTTCCGGCCTGAGGGGGATAGACAAGCATTTGAGGGCAGAGAAGCAGGGGGTAGGTATGGTTGGATTTCGCATTATTGTCTTGGCGTCGTTGGTCCTTCTTCCGGTGTTGGTGTCGGCCCAGCCGGCACTTCTCCCGGGTGCCGCTAGCTCCGCTCAGACCGGGCCTGCGCCCCGTGATTGGACGACCTGGGGCTACGATCAGGAACGAACCGGCTGGAATCGAGGCGAGACGACGTTGACGAAGAACAATGTCTCTCGGCTGAAGTTGTTGTGGAATGCGCAGCTGAGCACCACACCCAGGGACGTTGTCCTTTCGACGCTTACCGCACCTCTGGTTGCGGAAGGCGTCCAGACAGCGCAAGGAGCAATGGATCTCGTTGTGTTGCTTGGCGCTGATGATACGGTTTTCGCGGTGAATGCGAACACGGGAAAGGTCGTCTGGCAAAAGTCATTCCCCAACGCCATCGCGCAGGTCCATCCCGCAAACTGGGAATGCTCGAACACGGCGAACGCGACCCCGGTCATTGACAAGCAGCGCGCAATCGTCTTTGCGATAACAAGCGATGGCAAGTTGCGTGGCCTGAATTTAAGCGATGGCGCAGAGCGCATGCCGGCCACGGATATGGTCGTTCCGTTTGCCCGCGACTGGAGCCTCAATCTCATCGATAATGTTGTCTACACGACCAACGGGCGCGGCTGCGGCCAGTTTCCCGGCCAACTTCCTGTCCCAACGCCTCCCCAAGGCGCCAGCGCGCCTGCGGCGGCACAGGGGGGCGGGCCGCCCAGACCGATTGGCCCCGTGATCTGGGGGAACATTTCGGCGATGGATGTCAACGACCTCGCTCATCCCCGGGTGACGCATTTTTATACGAGCGGCGCCAGGCCGGCGGGGCCCTGGGGCCGGGGTGGCGTTGCGAAAGGCCCCGACGGCACGGTGATCACCCAAACCGCTGACGGGCCATTTGATCCGGGCGCAGGCGTTTGGGGCGAAACAGTGCTGAGGCTTGCCCCACAGGCAACCAGGGTCGTGGATTCCTTTACGCCCTCCAATTGGAAATATCTGAATGCCCACGACCTGGATTTCGGTTCGGCAAGCCCGGAAGTGTTCAGCTTTCAAAACCGGACCTTCGTGGCGACCTCGGCAAAGGAGGGCGTAGTCTATCTGCTGGATGCCAATAATCTTGGCGGAGGCCCCCCGGACCATGCGACACCAGTCTACAAATCACCGCAGCTTGGCAATGACGCCGCATTGGGGACCGAGCCCGGCGAAGGCGTGTGGAGCAGCATCACAAGTTACGAGACTCCCGACGGAAAACGATTTCTCTACGTTCCGATGTGGGGCCCGCCATCCAAGAATGCGCCGGCCTTCAAATACAGTAACGGGCCGATACCCAATGGCAGCATCATGGCCCTTCAGGTGAAGGCCGACGGCGACAAGATCTCCCTGGATCCGCAATGGACATCGCCGAATCTGACTGTGCCCGATGCCCCGGTTGTGGCAAACGGTGTGGTATACGCGATCCAGACCGGCGAACAGACGCTGCAGCGCCCGCTTCCACTTCCCGGCCAGCCTCGTCCGATCATGGATATCGCTTCACCGGCGATGTCCAAATTCCGGTCGACGCCTGTCAGCAACTTGACGCTTTACGCATTCGATGCTGAGACAGGCAAAACGCTCTGGTCGAGCAACAAGATCATTACGAATTGGGTGCATTTCAGCGAACCCGTCGTTGCCCTGGGAAAAGTATTTGTCGTCACGCATGATGCCCATGTCTTGGCGTTTGGTCTTAATTGATATTGCTGAAATCACGCTTCGCGCGCCTCGCAAGAACACGTTGCCGGCCAAGTGCCGGTCATGCCAAGACTGTTAGAAAACAAGCCAAGCAAAGGGCACGCGGATGCAAAAGATCGCGATTGTCGGCTCCGGGTTCATCGGAAGGGCGTGGGCGATCAGCTTTGCGCGGGCTGGCTATGCGATCGCGCTGTGGGATCAGCAACCGGGCGCTGTGGACAAAGCATTCCAATATATCGATATGCTGCTGCCCGATCTGGCCACCGAAAATCTGTTGGGTGGCGCGGATGTCGGCGAGGTTCGGCGCCGTATACGGGCGGCCTCAAGCCTGCAGGATGCGGTTTCAGGTGCAACTCATGTTCAGGAGAATTCGCCAGAGAATGTGGAGGTTAAGCAGGAGCTGTTCGTATTGCTCGACAGGCTCGCAGACCGGGACGCCGTACTCGCGAGCTCGACTTCGGCAATCCTTCCATCGCGCTTTACCGCCGATCTGGCGGGGAGGACACGGTGCATCGTCGTTCACCCACTCAACCCTCCCTACCTCATTCCGGCGGCGGAGATCGTTCCTGCGCCGTGGACGGACCCAGGCGTGGTGACAAAAACTGCGCAGCTGATGCGCGATGCCGGGCATGCACCCATTGTCATGCAGCGCGAATTGGACGGCTTCATCATGAATCGCTTGCAAGGTGCGCTGCTGGAAGAAGCGTTCCGGTTGGTGGCGGAAGGCTATGCGAGCCAGGAAGACATAGATGTGGGAATTCGCGAGGGGCTCGCACTGCGATGGTCGTTCATGGGTCCGTTCGAGACTATCGATCTCAATGCGCCTGGCGGCGTGCGCGATTATGTCGAACGCTATGAACAGGTCTATCAGCGGATCGCGGCCAACCCGCTTCCACACCCCGAATGGGGCGGCCGCGTCCTGGACGCGATAGAGACAGAGCGACGCCAAAAGCTCCCGGCCGGGAAGTTACAGGAGCGGCAGGCATGGCGGGATCGACGGTTGATGTCGCTGGCAGCGCACAAGCAGCGTGCCGCCCATACCATTCCCGATTGAGCCCGCTTGTCCAGGAAGAACTGTCTATGCATCCGGACGACAAAGTTATCATCACTTGCGCTGTAACGGGCGCGATTCACACACCATCCATGTCGCCGTTCCTGCCGGTGACTCCGGAAGAGATCGCGGAAGCGGCGGTGGGCGCTGCACAGGCGGGCGCGGCCATTATCCACCTGCATGCGCGCGACCCGCAGACCGGTAAGCCGGATCAGACGCCGGAGGCTTTTGGCCGTTTCTTGCCTCGCATCAAGCAGGCGACCGATGCGGTGGTGAACCTGACCACCGGCGGCGCCCCCTACATGACCGTGGAGGAGCGCATCAAGCCGGCAGCCATGTTCAAGCCGGAAGTCGCCTCCCTCAATATGGGTTCGATGAATTTCGGTTTGTTTCCCATGCTGCGGAGGTTCAAGGAGTTCAAGCATGACTGGGAGAGGAAGGCGCTCGAAGACTCCCGCGATCTGGTATTTCGAAACACATTCAAGGATATCGAATATGTATTGCGCACTCTAGGAGATACCGGAACGCGCTTTGAGTTCGAATGCTACGACACCTCTCATCTCTATAATTTGGCGAACGTTCTGGAACGCGGCCTGGTCCGTCCTCCACTGTTCGTGCAGACCGTATTTGGAATTCTGGGCGGCATCGGCCCGCACCCGGAAGACGTTCTGCACATGAAGCGCACGGCCGACCGGCTCTTCGGCAAGGACTATAAGTGGTCCGTGTTGGGCGCCGGCCGCAGCCAACTTCCGATTGCCGCGATGGCCGCAGCGGCAGGAGGCAATGTGCGCGTGGGACTTGAAGACTCGCTGTGGGCCGGACGCGGACGCCTGGCGAAATCCAATGCGGAACAGGTGCGCATGGTCCGTCAGATCATTGAAGGATTGGGACGATCGGTGGCCACGCCGGATGAGGCGCGCGCAATTCTTTCGCTGAAGGGCGGCGATCAGGTCGCGTTCTGATAGCCGGTCTTTGTCACAAGGATCGCAACATCCACGGTCATCATTTCGGACTGGGGAATCGGAACACCGTCACTTCGTGGAATGTCTGGCCCGGCTTCAGTTCCGTGGCCGGAAAGTCAGGATGGTTTGGCGCATCGGGATAATGCTCTGTTTCCAGGCAAAAAGCGCCATGTTGGAGATAGGTTGCCCCTCCCTTGCCGCCTTTCAATGGATTGGCCCCATTGGCGGTATAAAGTTGAATGGCCGGTTGGGTCGTGAGAACTTCCATCACCCGGCCTGATTGCGGTTCCTCCACGCGCGCTACCAGTCGAAGCGTTCCCGGTTTGCCGCGCAGGATGAAGCTTTGATCATAGCCGGGACCGCTGGTTATCTGCATGTCGGTGTCGTTGATGTGCTGGCCGATAGTCATTGGGCTGGTGAAATCGAATGCCGTACCCTTGACCGGCTCTGTCGCGCCCGTGACCAGCCGATTTTCGTCCGCCAGGTTGACCGTGTCAGACATCATTGTCAGGTGGTGATCCAGTACATCGCCCTGGTCATGGCCCTTGAGATTGAAATAGGCGTGGTTTGTAAGGTTGAGAACTGTCGACTTGTCGGTGGTGGCATGATAGTCCAGCCGCAGCGCATTATCCGGCTCCAGTGTATAGGTAACCGTGACGCTCAAGGTGCCGGGGAAATGCTCTTCGCCGTCAGGGCTTGTATAGCGGAGCGTCAACTTAGGCGCGGCGCCGTCACGCGCCGTCGCTTGCCATACTTTCTTGTCGAACCCGACCACGCCGCCATGTATGGTGTTGCCGGCGGTGGTGTTTGGATTGAGATGGTACGTGACGCCTTCGAGGGTGAATTGCGCTCCCTTGATGTCATCCGCATACCGTCCGATCACCGCACCGATATGGCTGTTACCCGGCACGAGATAACCGGCCAGGGAATCGAATCCTCTGACGATGTCAGCAATCTGGCCGTTACGGCCGGGGACCTCAAGGCTTTGGATCACCGCGCCGTAGGTGGAGAGGCTGACTTTCACGCCATTGGCGTTTGTAAGCGTATAGAGGTCGACCTTCTGATGGTCCGGCGTTTCGCCCCAGGCAGTCCTTGTGATGTGGGCCGCCACCGGCGAACAAAACCCCGGCAAGACAAGCAGAAACGATGCACTCAGCAGCGCAATAAGAGCCCTCATGGGATCCCTCCCCGGTCGTTGCAAGCATAGTGCAGCTCCGGGCTTGATCATAGGCACAGCCATGCCGCGGGTGTAAGTTGGACACCGACGGTGCGCCAGGAATGGGAGCGCGGCAATGCGAACAGGATCATTCGGAAGCTCAATAATCTCCTTTGCGATCTGCGCGGGCGCAGCGTTTGTTGCATGTTCGTCAGCGCCTGCCTTGGCCCAGACCGCATGCGAGAAGGCGCCGCAATGTGCCTTTTGGCTCCGGCAGGGAAGCCAGGGGACGGATTGGATGCTTCCCTTTCCGGCCTTTCGCATCATCGGCAACATCTATTTCGTTGGTACCAAGGACCTTGGGACCTATCTGATTGTCACGCCCAAAGGCAACGTCCTGATCAACCCCGACTTCGATGCCAATGTCGCGATGATCAAGGACAGTATCGCGAAGCTGGGCTTCAAATATACCGACACCAAGATCCTGTTGATCAGCCACGCCCATTCCGACCACAATGGCGGCGCCGCGCAGGTCATCAGGGAGACGGGTGCCAAATATGAAGTGATGTCGCCGGATGTCCCCGTTGTGGAAAGCGGAGGCAAGACCGACTTCAATTATGGCAAGTTGCCCGGCAGCCTCTACCCTCCCGCCCATGTAGACCGTGCGCTCCATGACGGCGACAAGGTGGAACTGGGCGGCACGGTGCTGACCGCGCTGCTGACGCCGGGCCATACCAAGGGCTGCACGACCTGGACCATGACGGCGAAGGAGGGGGGCAAGGACTACAATTTGGTGATTGTCGGCAGTCCCAATATAAATCCGGGCTACAGGCTGGTGAACAATGCGGAATATCCCCAGATCGCAGACGACTATCGCAAGACCTTCCAGCTACTTAAGTCTCTGCATGCCGATGTCTTCCTGGGTGCGCATCCCGACTATTTCAATGGCGAAGCCAAGTATGCGCGCATGAAGGCGGGCGGGCCCAACCCTTTCATAGATCCCGAAGGCTACAAGTCCTATATCACCGAGCGTCAGGCCAATTTTGAAAAGGCCCTGGCCCAGCAGCAGGCGGAGGTCCGCAAGTAGAGCTAACCTGTTACTCGGTCATGTTAGCCGAGCCCGAAAGCTAAGACCTACGATCGTCGCGCACGATCTCACCACCCTTCATCACAAAGTCGACCCTTTCAAGGTCGGTGATGTCCGCCAGCGGATCGCCTGGCAGCGCAATGATATCGGCAAACTTGCCTTTCTCGATGGACCCGATCCGGTCCTGCCATCCCAGGACCTCCGCATTGGCCAATGTCCCGGCCCGTAGCACCCTCGCGGGACTGAGATGTGCCTGGCGGACCAGCGCAACGAGTTCCAGCGCCTGTGTCCCGTGCGGGAACGTCGATCCATCGACACCGCTGCCGATCGTGATCTTCAAGCCCTTGGTGTTGGACGCCATGATCACGGCCTTCTCGAAGATCGGAATCATCCGATACTTGCCGGCGGTATTCTTGCGGTCGTTGTCGTCCATGTAGGGCTCGGTGTAGCGCTGCAGGGTCGGGTCGTAGCTGAGTTTCTTGGTGGCCATCATATTGGCCTGGTCCTGGGTCAGGCCGAAGGCATGCTCGATGCTGTCGCAGCCCGCCAGGATCGCGTTCTTTTGGCCTTCGCCACCATAGACATGACAGGCGGTCTTGTGGCCCAGGCGGTGCGTTTCGTCGATCAGCGCCTGAAGAACGGGCATGGGATAGGTCACCACATACTGCGCCTCTCCGCCCGGAGAGAAGGAATAGGCGCCTGCCGGAAACAGCTTGATCCAATCCGCGCCGTGGCTGATCTGGTCGCGGACCGCGGCGCGCGCTTCCTCCGCATTGTGGACGACCGCGCTGGCCAACGGGTTGGCGGGCGCGGTATCGCCAGGCGCGCCCCAGACAATGCCGCGAGTGGAGACTTGCGCCCTTGGTCCCTCGATCAAACCCTTGTCGATGGCATTGCGAATATCGACATCGGCATAGCCGTTGCCATGCGTGCTCATGTCTCGTACGGCTGTGAAGCCCGCCCGTAAGTCTGCCTGGGTGTTTTGCACCGCGATCAGGGTCGACATTTCGCGCGTCATGCCCTGCTTGGGTGGATTGAACATGTGGGTATGCAAGTCGATCAGGCCCGGCAGAACAGTCTGTTCGCTGAGATCGATCACGGGGGTTCCGGCAGGAATTGGTATTTGCGCCGCCGGGCCGACCGCCGTAATCCGGTCTCCCCTGACCAGTACCACCTGGTTGCTCAGCATGCTGCCGCTCTTGCTGTCGAACAGCCGGCCTGCGCGGATCGCCACCATCTGTGGTCCGCGAGGGCACTTGTTGGCGCCCCCGTCGATGCCGAAGCAGGGCCCCGGCCCCGCTCCCCGCCAGGGCTGTCCGAGCCCTCCGACATTCTGGGCATGGGCTTGCACCGTCAATACGGACCAAGCTACCGACATCCAGATCGCCCATCTATGCATGACGCCCCCCATGTCCCCGCGGCACCGCCAAGACCTGATGGCAGTTTTGTATCATACTGATGGAGGCTTTGCTTAGCCTCGTTAGGGAGATCGAAATATCCAAATGCGTAATTGCGCCCTTGGTCTCTGCGCTGCCGGTATTCTGGCTATTCCAGCCACGAGCGTGACTGCGACGGCACAAACGCCGCAGTTTGCACTGCAAGCGGAGTCGCCGAAGTTCTGGGACTTGGTCGACAAGAATGCACGCTTACAAGTAGTGACCGCCGGCTTCAGTTTTACGGAAGGCCCGGTCTGGGATGAAAGGGGTGGTTTCCTTTATGTCAGTGACGAGGACCAGAACAGAGTCGCCCGGGTTTATCCGGACGGCCGGGTGGAAACGGTATTGAGTATCGGCGATCCGGATGGCGCCACGTTCGACCGGTATCACCGGCTGATTGAGACCGCCAGCGTCTTGCGAGCCATGATCAGGGTGGCGCCAGATGGCAAGTATGACGTTCTGGCCGACAGATATGACGGCAAGAAGTTGAACAGCCCCAACGACGTCGTGTTGGGTCCCGATGGCGCTTTGTATTTCACCGATCCAACCTTGGATCTGGTGAAGGGCGAGAACCAGGAACTTCCCTACCAGGGAATTTTCCGCATGGAAGATACTGGAGCGCTCAAGCTTCTGGCAACTGACATGGCGGTGCCCAACGGAATTGCCTTTTCGCCGAATGGCAATCGCCTTTATGTGAACGACACGCGCGCAGGCGAGATTCGCGTGTACGACTTTGCCCATGGCGAAATAAAACACGGGCGGCTCTTTGCCAAGGAAGGGACGGGACCGGGCGGTCCCGATGGCATGAAGGTCGATGTCAAGGGAAATGTCTGGGTCACCGGTCCGGCTGGCATCTGGGTCTTCGACCCACGGGGCAACCATCTGGGGACCGTGAACCTCATTGAACATGCCGCCAACTTTGCGTGGGGAGACGCCGACTTCACAACGCTCTATTTTTGCGGCCGCACTTCTATCTACAAACTCAGGATGAAGGTGAAGGGTTTTGTCCCCTACACCGCTTACGCCAAGTCGGGCCCCCCGATTGGTCTCACGCCATGACGACCAATACGACACGGCGGTTCTGTGCCCGGCCTGCTGGGGTCTTGTTGGTGGCTACCGGATCTTGTTTCCCGTAGGAGATGGTCGACATGCGGTTCAGGGGCACACCGTGCTGATTCATGAACAGACGCACAGCCTCGGCCCGTTCCTCGCCCAGCCGTTGGTTTGCCGAATCCGACCCTCTCGAATCCGTGTGGCCCTGGATTTCGAGATAGACGTTGCGATTATCCCCCTTCAGCTTGTTCACGAAGTCCACCAGACGCTGCTGGGCTTCCACCGAGAGCTTGGAACTGTCAGCTGGAAATTTCACGGAATCGTCTGACAGGACCATCGCGTAAAGGAATTTGCCTTCCGCCAGCTTGCCTGCCGCAGTCGCCCGGTCGAGCGCGTCCTTGGTCGATTGATCGAGCCGGTTGAGATGAGTCTGGTGCTGGTCCAACGTGGCCTGCGCGGACTGCACTTTGGTGTCTTCAGCCGCCACCTCCTGGTTCACATAGTCCTTGGTCGCGCAGCCGCCAAGACTGAGGGCCGTGACTGCTATGGCTGCGGCAGCGTAGGCCGACGATTTCATTCTCAGCATCATTTCCTCTCCCTTGATACCGTCTCTCAGCGCCCTGGGATTGGGACAGCGACTCATGGAGTCTAACGCGGCCGCTCGGCACGCTCCAAGTATGTAAATATTACCATTAAGGCGGCGAATGATGGGTCATGGACAGATACAATGACGTCGATGTGGTGAAACGGTCTGCAAATCGCCAAAGCCTGCTCGGCTGCGCGTGCCATTTCGTACCCGCCATGTACCGGCACGCGAATTCCGATCCGGCTGCATATAAACACCAAGTGAAATCAAAGTCTTACGTGGCATTCCACGACAAGGAAGTGCGCGCTTGCGGTTAGTTCCTTCGCGTTCCAATGTTCCCGGCGAGACTCTGCAATCCGTGAGCCGCACCCGCTGCGCGACCTGCTTCCATTGAAGATCCGGCCGGTATTGATAGTGCCAATATTGCTTGTTGCCGCGTTGCAGGCCGATCGCGCTGTCGCTGCACCCGAGCTGACCATTATGGTGGAGGACGCCTCGGAACCATTCTCGCGCGCCGATGGGTCGGGTTATGCAAACGACGTGGTGAGGGCCGCTTACAAGGCTGCGGGAGTCAAACTGACCCTGAATGTCGTGCCTTACGCCCGGTGCAGGGAATTCCTCAAGAGAGCACTGACGCCAGCATGCTTTGCCATGTCGTGGTCAAAGGACCTTGAGAACACGGGAATCGTTTTCTCTGACGAACCGCTGTTCGAAGTTCATGCGGATGTATTTCTGAATAGTGAATCCCAAAAACGACCGAAATCCTTCGCTGACATCCCGCCCGGTTCGACGGTCGGCATCATAAACGGGTATGAATACCCTGACGATGTTTACGCAATGGAAAAGGCTGGCATCCGTCTCGAACGAAACATAAATGATAGTGCCAACTTGAAAATGTTGGCGCATAACCGACTTGACGCGATTATTCTTATGACCAGCGAATTTGACAATATCGCGCGCCGCCGCGATACCGGCGAACCGCGAAACATAATTAGGTTCGCTTTTCAAAGTGAGCTGATGAAATCCTATCTTGCGTTCAATCTGAAGAACCCTCAGGGAAAATTTGCGCGCGATACTTTTGAAAGGGGTTATTCATTAATAGTCTCCAGCCACGAAACGGATCGCATCCGGCAGCATTGGAAGAAACTGACTCTCCAGTAGGTCCGGTTGGGGAGGAATTGCCGATGACCAGTGGATACCGGTCCATAGCGGCCAGAATGCTGTTCACCCTGCTGTTTATTGCTGCTGTGATCGCGGCAGCCGTTATTGTTTTTGAAATTTCACGCGAACGCGACGAACGAATTTCCCAGCAGCACAACGAAGCGCAGGCCGTCGTCAGCGCGGATCGAGAACCGTTGTCGTTGGCGTTGTGGTCTTACAACCAGCGTGAAATCGAGACGATACTCCGCGGCCTCGTTCGCGGGTCGAGCATTTATCAGGCCCAAGTCGTCGAGGGCAGTTCAATTCTTCTGACTGTGACTCGTCCTGGCGGGACCGTGCTGCGACCGGATCTGCGATGGCAATTACCCTTGCTTCGGCCGGGCGGAAAAGATGTCTTGGGATATCTGCGACTTTCAGAGAATTATGATGCGGAAAAGCAAGGTTTGTACCGGTCCGCCATAAGCTTGGCTATTGGAGAGGTGGCCCAAATATCAGTCATTGCCTTGGCCTTTTTCACTCTTATGTATTTTGGGATTACCCGCCCCCTGGCCCAGCTTGCGAAAAAAGTCGAAAGCATTGCATCGCCCGAAAGTGACGTCGTGAAGCTCGATAGGCCGTTCCACCGCGGGCCGGATGAAATCGACTCGCTCGTCGACGTCGTAAATTACACGATCAAAGAGAGGCAGCGGCTGGAGCGCGTCGAAAAGCTGCGGCAAGAACGTTCGGCAAGCACAGCAAAACTGGCCGCATTGGGACAGCTGGCAGGTGGCGTGGCACATGACTTCAACAACATTCTCGCGATTATTGCCGGCTTTGCAGATTTGTTGACACAGGATTTGCCTGCGGAATCCGAGAGCCGACGCTTCTCTCAGAAGATTACCGCCGCGACTTACAGAGGGCGCGATCTCATCCTGCAGATCATGACATTCGCGAATACTGGTGGCGTTGTGCTATCGCCGACTGACCTCGTCAAAATTGTGCGCCAGAACGAACCGCTTGTGTCAGCTTCCGTGTCCAAGACCACACATGTCAAGTTCACTTACGGTGTCCGGTCGGCATTTGTTGCCGGGGCGCCAGTGCAACTTGGCCAGCTCCTCATGAATCTGGTCCTGAATGCAAACGATGCGGTATCTGGTCGAGCGGGGACGATTGAAGTTCACGTCGGGTTCGCGAGGCAAGGAGATCTGCCGCTGGCGGAAAATCCTGTAATTGGGCAGTTGTCAGCTGAGCGGATTGTCGGAACGCTTGAACCGAATCGCGATTATGCGTGTCTTTCCATTTCGGACAGCGGGACGGGCATATTACCCGAGGTCTTTGACAAGATATTTGATCCATTTTTCACGACAAAGCGGCGCGCCCGAGGAACTGGATTGGGCCTGGCAGTCGTGCACGGCGTGATGTCGGCCCACAAGGCAGCATGCCGTGTCGTGACTCAGGAGGGCGTCGGGACGACTTTTTTTGTCTACTTTCCCCTGATTGAAGCAGAGGAACGGCCCTCAATCGAGACAAAAAGGAATGTGGCTGAGGGAACCGGCGGACAGAGAGTCTTGCTTGTCGATGACGAGGAGGATGTGCTTGAGGCTCTAAAAATCGGGCTTGCCCGCCGCGGTTTCAAAGTTCGAGCGTTCCATGATCCAATTGAAGCGCTTGCTGCCTTTGAAGAAGGGCGCGATCAATTTGATGTATTGGTCGCCGACCAGACCATGCCGGGTTTGGAAGGCAACCAACTCGTGCAACGCATAAAGGCGCTCAACCCCGGCCTTAAGGCGATTATCTGCAGCGGGAGGGACATGGAGGGGGTTAGCCGATCGGTCGTCGATGCGGTCATGGCGAAACCGGTGAATATTGATGCTTTGGCAAATTCCATCCGCTCCATGACGCTTGTGGAAGAATGAGATTTTCGGGCATCTTATAATAACGACCGAACTGGTCCTGTTGGCCCGAAATCTCCCAATAACAGGAAAAACTGGGCCGCAAGGGTCAGATTTGCCGTATCGCGGTCGTAACTGTCGAGACCCGGTCTTGACGCCGCAATATTGGCTTGCCTAGCTGGGCTGGCCGAAATGGTCTGATCGGCGAGGGAGCAGGGTCTGACAGGACCCGAGGGGCGCCTCATGTTCTTGGTCAGCTACGTAATTCTCGTTCTCGTCGCGTTGGTTCCGCTGGCGAAAACCCTTTCGCGACGTCAAACCGGAGCCCACTCACTAGCCTACGTCCACAGCATCTACCGGGATCTGGCCTACGTCGCGGCGGCTGCCATCGCCGTGATCGTTTTCGACACTGCTTTAAGGGTCTCGCTCAATTTTTACTGGTTTGCCGAGCTCGGACAGCAATACCGTTATTGGTTCATGCTCGGCCTTCAGGTGGCAATCTTTGTCAGCCTTCTAGTCGTTGGCGGCCTGTTTATTGGACTTAATCTGTCGCTGGCAAGCCGGCGGGCGACGGGCATGCCGCGAAGCGCCCCTTGGTTTGTCGGATTCATTCTTGGCGCGATTTTTGCCGGCAACATCGATAGTCTTTGGCCACCGCTGACCGCGTTTCTCGGGGCGACGGCCTCAGGCGTGACCGATCCCGTCTTTGGCAAGGATATTTCCTTCTATCTTCTTGCACTGCCGCTCTACGAAGCAGTTGTCGGGCTGGCAACGACACTTGTCGTCGTCGCCATCGCTGCCTGGGCTTTCATTGGCCTGCTCCTTTACGGCCCGCCGCTGCAGTTCAGGCGAGGTCAAATCGTAATGGGCTACGGATCGGATAGCATTAAGCAGATATTTGGCACGCGCCTGCTGGTGCCGCCGCCAGCCTCGGGCGCATGGCTTCGCCAGGGGATGGCGCTCGGCGCGCTCTTCTGTCTTTGTCGCGCCTTCGCGCGCTTCCTGGGCCGGTTTCACCTCGCCATCCAGGGACACTCGCGTGTGGTCGCTGGTGCTTCCTGGATCGACGTCCACGTGTGGCTGCCCGCCTATGGCGTATTTATCATCTGCTGGGTCGCGGCTGGCATTTGTCTGGCCTGTGCCGCCTGGCTGGCGTCCTTCCGCAGCTGGCTCTTCGTCGATCGGTCGCGCTGGAAGGGGTTCGCCGGATCGCTGGTTGCTGCGTACTTCACCGCTGGTATCGTCCCCGCTTTAATCGAGAACCTCTATGTTGGCCCCAACCAGATAACGCTCGAACGGCCCTATCTGCTGCGCAGCATTGCCACCACGCGCCAGAGCTATGGGCTCGCCGGGCCCAATGTCAATGAACAGGAATTCGCCACTTCGCCAAAGCCGATTGGACCCGATGATCTCAAGGCGAACGCCGCGACTCTAAGAGATGCCAGGATCTGGGATTGGCGCGCTCTTGAACCCCAGTTGCAACAGACCCAAGGACTACGGCCATACTACACATTCAGCAGCGTCGACATCGATCGTTACCAAATCGATGGGGCCGAACGCCAGGTGATGATCACCGCGCGCGAGCTCAATGTCGAAAAGTTACCCCTGCAGGCCCAGGTCTGGGTCAATCTGGCGCTTAAAT
>DATKEP010000125.1:0-31429 GCA_035512055.1 Rhizomicrobium sp. | reverse complement strand
GACTCAAAGGCCGATCCGAAGATGACTTGCGATTATTGCGGCACAGGACATCGCCGCGGAAGGCATACCCGCGGGCATGCCTCCAACCCTGGAGAAGCCCAAGGTAGACCAATGCATTGAATTCGCGATGATTGGAGAGCGTCGAATCGTGTCGAAATATATCGGCACGTTTCTGCGGGTTGATGATCCTGCATCTCTCCTAAATGGCGATGCTGATTGTCTTAGCGCGGGCCGTCATACTGGCGCAGGTGTCCGCTTCATGTCAGAAGCGGGACTCTTTTGTGAGCCAGAAATCGAGCACTTCCAATCGGGCAACCGCTTCAAGCTATTGGTGCAACACGCGATTTCCCGAGCCACCGTGCATTAGAAATGCGCTGCGTCAGCCGGAAAAGCATTGCCGAAACATCTTAAACAGGTTGCTCACTTATGAGGAATATCATCCCTGTTATGGATGAGACCGCTATCCGGCAAGCCGCCGCCCAAATGATGAAGCTGCACGGCAGCAATGCTGAGAGCGCCGCCTTCCGTCAGGCCAACGCAATGTTGAGTCGTGGCAATGCCGGCGGGTTTCACACATGGACTCGGATCGCCACATTAATCAGCGATCTTGCACGTAAAGCCGACCAGTAACCTTTGGCCTGCCGCCGCGCCGTTCGCACGTATTTGAATGCCAAGCGGCCGCCAGCGACAGCGTGGAACGGCCGCGCGACAGAAACGGTGTCTTGCACCTCACGTTATTTCCGCTTGGCGTTCTTTTTGCGGCTGGGTTTGGGGGCCGTCTCGGGCGGTGGTCTGACGGCATCGAAACGAATGGCTTTCAGCTCTTCGCTATCGCCGCTCAGCTCTTTCGCTCCGGCGGGAAAATTGTTCGCTTTGAGAATGAAGGCCAGGATATCGGCATTGGCAGCGCGACTCAGCGAGCCCGGACTGCCTAGCGGCATCGCCGTGGCGATATAGTCGAACAAGGTGTCCAGCGTGGCGCCCGACCAATAAGGCATGAAGCGCCCTACCAGAGGCGGCGTTTCGAATGTGCCGGCGAGATTGGCGCCGTGGCATCTTGCGCAGTGCTGCTGGAACTGAACGCTGCCGCGCTCGGCCTGCGCGTCGGTGTAGACTCCATTCCAGGTTCCTGCCCGGGCGCCACTTGCCGCCGCGCATGCCATCAAGACCAGGATCAGCTTGTGCCGCATGACGCTGCCTTTCAAAGTTTTGATCATGCCGGGACGCTGGGAAAGCGCGAATAAAGCTCTTCGATCACACGCACAGCCCGTTCGGACTCTGCGCGGCGAACCGATTCATCGCTGTCGTTGTAGCCCTTGAGGTCGCCATGTTCGAGCGCGATCACCATGATGCCGTCACTCTTGGACAGGATTTGGACATTGCGGTAAGTCATGGCGTAGTTGACTTCCGGTTGCGGGATCAGCCACCCCGTTTGGCCCCGCACCGGCACCATCGCCTTGTCCTTCCACCAGTCATGCGCCGCATAGCCGGGACAGTTGATGATCACTTTCTCGGGTAAATCCGCCAATTCGCCCGGCGTGTGGAAATCGCGCATCACGATTTTGCCGCCGGCGGCGTAGAAGTTGCTCATCAACAGCTGGCCATATTCGGTGAAATTGAAGAACATCTGCGTGGTGCGCGAGACGTGCTTCACCGGGAATGGATTGTTGTCGTCCGTCAGAACCTGGGATTTGGGTGTCAGGTCGCCAATCCGGTCGGCATAGGTGCCGAAATCGGACTCTTGTGTCGGAGCGCCGGCCCAGGTTGGCGGCGGCAGAGGGGGAATGCTGGGATCGGGCGGCACCGGCTGGCCGAAGGGCGTGTCGGAGAGCCTGTAGTGGTCGGTAAAAGTTACCGGATTGCCGGGCAGGCCCAGATAGGAACGCAGGGTCTTCCATGACATTCGCGCCATTTCTTCCCATGTCGCGCCGAAATTCGCCGGAGCCTCCGCTGCCAGCGAGATGCGCGAATCCGGCGTCCAACTGCCGTTGGCGCGCACCGATCGCGTACGCGGTAGCAGTTCGCGCGCGTAGATCGTGACCTGGGCGCCGGCCCGCTGGGCGGTGATGGCCGAGGTCAACCCGATAATCCCGCAACCGATGACCGCAATCTGCTTGGGACTCGCGGACATGGCCTTTTGCACGGCCATGTTGGCTGATCCCCAGGACAACGACCAGCCGCTGCCCCCATGACCGTAATTGTGCAACACCATCGCATCGCCGATCTGCTCGACATCCAGGTTGGGGCCCTTGGTCCGGAACGGCCGGATACAGACCTTGATGTCGAACAGCCGGTCGGTATGGGCGCGGATAGGCGCCAACGGCGGTACCCGGTCTTCGATCGGAACGTTTGGAGCGGCTTTTGCCGCAGGAGCGCGCGGGGGCGTGGCGCAGCCACCCAGGCCCACAAGCCCGCCCAGCGCGAGAGAATTTTTGAGCAGATACCGCCGGTCCATCTATCCCATCCCCGTTAGGCCTATTGACAAGTTAACTCCCAAAGGCCGCGATCTGGCAATCGAACGAGCCGGGAGGAGACCATGGACCGCCGTGCATTTATTTCGGTGGCTGGGGCGGGCGCTGTCGCTGTCATTCCGGGGACCGCCGCGCCAAGGAGGTCCCGTTCGGGGGGAGCCTGTGCCAGCTCCAGGCTGCCGCCATTGAAAGCGCGGCTGGGCCACCAGATGAACGGCAAGCTCAACGAGTCCAACTGCAAATGGGCCTCGCGCTATGGTCTGGAAGCGCTCTGCGCCAGCCCCGACATCAAGGACCCGGAGCGTCTTTATCCGACTGTCGAGGAGCTGAACCGGATGCTCGACATGGCCAACAAGCACAAGCTGAAGGTCGAGATCATCGATTCCCCTCTGCTGCAATCGACTTATGTCGACCGCGAAAAGCATGACGCCATCATGCTGGGCCAGTCGCCGGAACGCGACCACGAAATCGAGGCAATTCAGACCACGATCAAGAACTGCGCCGCCACCGGCGTCCACACCCTGAAATACAATCTGAGCATACTGGGCGTGCCGCGCAACGCCGAAACGGTGCCAGGGCGCGGCGATACGGTCTACGGCAAGTGGGACCTCAAGGAAGGGTTGGCCGAGAACAGGCCGCTGACCCGCGCAGGCCTGGTGAACGAGAACGAATATTGGGATCGCATCGAATATTTCCTGGCTCGCGTCGTTCCAGTCGCCAACGAATACAAGGTGCGCATCGCATGTCATCCGGAAGATCCGGGGATGCCGAAGGAAGGCTTCCAGGGCATCCAAAATCCATTATGCAGTATCGACGGCCTCAAGAAGTTCGTCGCCATGCATGAAAGCCCCTGTCACGGCTTGAATTTCTGCCAAGGCACGATCACCGAAGATCTCTATCATCCCAATGACGAGATCGGCGACGTGATCCGCTGGTTCGGCAGCCGCAAGAAGATCTTCAACGTCCATTTCCGCAATATTCGCGGCGGCCGCGACAATTTTGTCGCCGAGATGTTTCCGGATGAAGGTGACGTGGATTTCGTCAAGGCGCTGAAGGTTTATCGCGAAGTCGGCTATGAGGACCTGCTGATGCCCGACCACGCCCCGCGCGTGCCAGGCGATGAGCAGGCGGGCAGCCGAGAGAATTTTGCCTTCGAGTTCGGCTATATCCGCGGCCTGATCCAGGCCGAGCAGCACCTGGCCTGAATAGGGCGGGAAGGCCGCCCCCTACGGTGTCGCGTCGAGTTTGGCTTTCAGTTCGGCGGCGCTGCCCTGGAAGCCGTAGGCGCCAGGAGACCGCTGCTGGAATTTTTTCGCGCTTGACAGGCCGCCCGCCAGCACCGGATCGAAGCCGGCGTCGCGCACCAGCCCTTCGGCCACACGCACGGCCTCGGGATCGTCGCCGGCAATCGGGATCGCCAGTTTGGGATCGGGGCGGTTCGACTGGGTCTCGAATATCTTCGCGCCCATGGTGTTGAAGGCGCGCACCAGCCGCGTGCCGGCCAGATATTTCTGCGACGTGATGCCGGTGCCGTTGGTGTCGGCCTCCTTGGTGATGGCGTCGCCGTCGCGGGTGGGCACCGCGTTGCCAGCGTCAAGCATGATCTTGCCCTTCAGCGCGTCCTTATAGTCGGTCCCGATCTGCGGCAGCGCCGCGTACGGCACCGCGATGAACAGCACATCCCCATAAGCAATGGCCTGGGCAACCGTACCGGCATGGGCGAGGGGGCCGAGCTTTACCACCAGGTCTTTTAGCTCGTCGGGATCGCGAGAGGAAAACATCACCGGATGACCGGCCTTGACCCACAATCCTCCGACCGAGGCGCCAATATTGCCGGCACCGATGATACCGATGCGCGACTTGGCTTGGGCAAAGGCACGTCCGCAAAGCAATGCCAGGCTGGCCGCCGCAAGTGTGGCACGGCGAGTCAAGTGATCGTGCATGCCTGTCTCCCTGTTTTTGACAAGGTTACGCGCTTGGCGCCGTTTCGCAACTGCGCGGCGGCTCTTGATTCCGTTGGGAATTTTTCACAGGCGGTTGGAGTGCCGGATAGCGGCAATGCGGGCTATGCGCTAGATTCCGGCAGCCAGGCTAGGGAAAGGCGCGAGATGAGAATGCCCACCATCAAACATTACCTGCTGGCCGCGGGACTTGCCGGGCTTGCCCTGTCCGTGCCGGTACGGGCCCAGGTCGCGGGTTTCGACCATTTCTCCACCTCCGGCGGGCCGATCGACATCGTGCCCATCCATCATGCCAGCCTGATGCTCAGCTACAAGGGCGAGCACATCCTGATCGATCCGGCGCCGCTGGACGGTGCCCAGGGCGATCAAGTGACGGCCCCCTACAAGTCGATGCCGCAGCCGGACTTCATCCTCATCACCCATGTGCATGGCGACCATTTCAATGTCCCAATTCTGCAGGCTGCAGCGGGCACCAAGACCGTCATCATCGCGCCCCAGAATGTGCATGACGCAATGCCGGCTGACCTTCAGGCCAAGACGAGAGTCATGAAGAATGGCGAGAAGGGCGCGCTGGGCGCGGTGCCTGTGGAAGTCGTGCCGATGTACAACACCACGCCTGCGCGGTTGAACTTCCACCCGAAGGGCGTAGGCAACGGCTATGTGATGACATTCGGCGACAAGCGGGTCTATGTAGCCGGCGACACCGAGGAGACGCCCGAGCTGGAGCATCTTGCCAACATCGATCTTGCCTTCATCCCGGTCAATCTGCCTTATACGGAGGATGTCGCGGCGGCGGCGAAATGGGTGAAGGATTTCCATCCCAAGATGGTTTTTCCTTACCACTATCGCAATGGCGACGGCGCCACCAGCGACATGGCCGCCTTCTCCACTGCTGTGGGCAATGCCAGCATCGTGCGACTCAGAAAGTGGTATTGAACCGCAGCTTTACGAGCTGGGATTTAGCCGCGCGGCGGGAAAGTAGAGGCCTAGCAGCCGGCGGTCCCACCATATGCCCTTGGCTTTTTCGGCCGTGCTGGAATAGGTGTATTCGTAGAACTGCGCGCGAATGAATTGCGGCGCCGGCTGGTTCGCGAAGGGATTCGTTCGCAGGAGCGAGGTTACCGCCGGGTCGTTCTCCAACAATTTTTGGACAAAGCGCCAAAACCAGGGAAGGCGGTCGGGGCTGTCCAAAGCGGCGAACCACATCTGCCAATCGAGCCGCGGCTGGTAAGGGATGTTCCAGGGTGGCGCGCGCGTCACATCGCCAGGTTTGTATTTGAATTCATAATCGCGCCAATGGGTGCCATCGGCGGACCCCTGGATGACGATTTCATCCCTTTTGGTGGTCATCACCGCAAAAAGGCCGTAACCGCTGACGATGTGCAGGGGCTCGATTGCGTCGTTGACCGCCTGCACCATCGCGGGCGGCTCGCCGCCGAAGCGTTGCTCCATTTGCACAAGGCTGCAGAACAGGATCAGCGAGGCCAGCACCGCGATCGTGATCCTGCCGCGCTGTTGCAGTGGTCTTTCGGCCAGGCGCAGCCCCACCCATGCCGCGAGGCGCTGCGACAACAGTTTCTCGATAGCCGCATCATCGAACAGAAGCAGGCACAGCAACATTGTCTGCAGGTTGAACCAGTTGTAGTTGCCCGTGATTGAAATCAGGCTTTCCAGCAGGAGCATGCCAAAGCCGGCAAGGAAGCGCAGACGGCGCGGAAAAAAGATCAGGAAGGGCAGAACCAGCTCGACCGCGAAGGTAGCACCGGTGGCAAAGGCCAGCGCCTTGGCTGAAAGATGAGCGGCGTGCCAGGCAAATGGAGTTGGCAGAGGTTGGGTCAGAAAGTGATAGCTCAGCGCCGAAAGATTCCACCAATTGGGATCTCCGCTCGACAGCTTCACCACGCCGGACATGAACATGAAGCGGAAAAGCAGCCATCGCAGCAGCCATATGCCCGGTCGGGGCGCCAAGTTCAGCAACAGCGTAAGGAAGCCACCTTCCAGCAGGAACGTGTCCCACTGATAGAACATGAACACGTTGCCGGCATAGAGCAGCGAAAGATAGAGCAGGTAGCAGAGGAACAGGCTCAAGCGCGGGAGAAGGTTGAAGGTTACCAGCAGCGAGAAAGCCGCGCCGGCCCAACAGACAGCCTGGATCATGAAATCGCTGGCGTTCAGCCAGAACAGCATCGGCATTTCGAAAATGCCGTCGGGACCGATGCGGTTGTAGGTCGTGTCCAGCATGGCCTTCAGCGGCAATATGCCGTGGCTGCCGATCAAGCCCAAGGCCTGGACGCCAAACGATACGAAAGCCGCGAGATAGATCAACCCGAACAGCCGGGTGAACAGGAATGCGGCCAAGCCGTATTGCGGCGGCCGGTAATTCCTGCCCCACAAGATCAAGGTTGCGCGATAGGCGGCGGACCGATGCGCGGCGATGATGGAATAGACAAATTCCGAAACCGCCGCGAAACCGGGCAGCTCCTGGTAGAGCCAGAGCCAGAATCCCTTGCCGGGCGCATGACTGAGAACACGAAAGCTTGCTTCAGCCGCTCCGGCATAATGGCCATCGGGGGTAATATATTGCGAGGCGCGCTGGAATTCACTGACCGCGATAGCGGGATATTGCGCGGCCACTTCCTGGTAAGGTCGGTACTCAACCGCCTTGCCGGTGAGTTGCTGCCAGTAGCGCACCCATATGGCGCAAAAGGCGCAGTCCCCGTCATAAACCAGTAAGGGCCGCGAGGCTGCCGGGTTGTCGCCACAAGAGAATCCGGGAATATCTTTCACGTCTCGATCTAGTCCGCCTCTGGCTCAATCTGCGCCAATGAAATAGACTCAATGTCGCGCTGATCTCGATTGCGGGCAAGTGCATGGCTGGTGAAGAAAACACATGTCGTCGTTGACTGGTCAGCTCCTGATTGCGATGCCGCAGATGGGTGATCCGTTCTTTGACCACTCCGTCGTCTATCTGTGCGCGCATAGCGAGGAGAACGGCGCCATGGGAATTATCGTCAACAAGACGATCGATTCCCTGACCATCGACGAACTCTACACGCAACTCAAGATCGAACCGGTGAAGCGCTCCAATCGCCAGCAGCCGGTGCATTTTGGCGGCCCGGTTGCGACCGGCCAGGGTTTTGTGCTGCACAGCGCCGATTACCGCGACGAGGGCACGCTGGGCATCGGTGACGAATTCGCCCTGACGGCGACAGTCGACATATTGCGCGCCAGCGGCAAGGGCGAGGGCCCCCGCCAGTGTCTCGTCGCCCTCGGCTATGCCGGCTGGGGGCCGGGGCAACTCGACTCCGAAATTCAGGCCAATGGCTGGTTGCTGGTGGCCGCCGACACCGGTCTTGTCTTTGACGCGGAAATCAACAGCAAATGGCAGCGCGCCCTTGCCAAGCTCGGTGTCAGCCCGGAAATGCTTTCCGGTGAAAGCGGACGCGCTTGACCAAGGTGGCTGTCGGATAAAAAGAAGAAGGGGGCGACATGGATATCAAGAAAAGGCATTTCCTGGCTTCAAGTGTCGGCTTGTCCGCCCAGGCCGCGATGGCACAGGTGGCCCCGGCGGCGAATGCGCAACGCGGGAGCAGTCCCATGCCCATTGGCGATGGCGGCAAGCCGGTGAATGCCGGTGTCCAGCCTTCCTCGGTCGATCACGGTTACAGACCGCGCCGCATCAACAAGGCGATTGAGTTGTGGGAAGACGGCCAGCCCGTTTACTACGACATTTCGGGCCTGGGACCGGGCGTCGACCCCTATGCCCAGGGCGTCCGCATGGCGCGCACCTACATGGATGCGATCAATGTCGAAATGGAGCATGGCGCGCTGGACTTTCACTCCTTGCGCGAGTTCATGCGCGGGCTCGCGGATGGCGGTCCCACCCGCAGCGGTCATCGCACGCCGGCGGTGTTCGTCGAGACTTGCATCATCGGACTGGACGAGACCTATATGCGCGCCAACAGCTGGGTGATTGAACAGCTTCTGGATTGCGGCATACACGGCATCCATATGTGCCACGCTCGCGACACCAAGGCGATACAGGTTGCAACCCAGATGGCCTGCCGGTATCCCTTCGACCGCCCCGGTATTCCCAAGCTGCCGCTGCGCGGCCTGCGCGGGTCCAGCGCCGACTATGCGGCGCAGATCTGGGGCGTGGACTTGTTCAAATACAATCACATCGCCGATCTGTGGCCCTTGAACCCCAAGGGCGAACTAATCTTCGGCGTCAAGATCGAGGACACTTATGCCGATCAGCAGGCGGCTGCCACCATCGCACTGCCCGGCATTGCCATGGCGGAATGGGGACAGGGTGACCACAGCTATTGGCTCTATGGCTTGGATATCATGCCGGAGGACGGCCCGCCGCCTGGCGACGAAGTGAATGTCAGGCCCGAGATGATCAGGGTCCGCGACAATGTCCACGATTTATGCATGAAACATAACGTCAAATATCTTTGGGGCGGCAGTCCCGACCCCAAGGATGCGGGTTATGTCCTGAGCGCGATCAAGGCGGGGGCAATGGTGCTGGAAGGTCCGGAGGAGGCGGCAATCATCGGCCGTGAATACTCAAAGCGCAAAATGCCGGTTTGACCCGTAAAAGCGGGAATTTTTGGGGTAACGCCAGCCACCCGATTTGGGGTAAAAGGGGTCACCAACGGTCCGACCAGAAGGGGAGGGGCCATGAAAAAGCGTCTTCTAGTTTCCGCCATGGCGGTCAGTATGGCCGGCGGCGTGGCGATGCCTGCCGCCGCGGCGCCCTGGACCCGCGGCTTTGTCGTAGGCACATACGAATATGCGTTTCGCTATGGCGGGCGGCCCGATTACAGCCGCGGCTCCGAGGTCGAGCCCGGCGTGGACTGTCCCCATGGCAGCACGATTCATCTCGCGAGTCCGGACCAGACACGAATCGCGGTCGCGCGGCAGAAATGGCGTTCCCAACAGGAGATCGACTGGATCACCAACCCTCCGGGGCTGGAAACGGTCAAGACGCCGGGACTCACCCGCCGTCATATCTGGGTCCGGGCCATGGCCTATCGCGGCTACAAGCGCGGCATCGAGACCTATGTGAATCCCTGGGCGACAGACGATCCGGGCGAGCCGGAAGTGACCAGCCGCATCGGCGACGGGTTCAACCTGGACGGCAAGATCGGCCCCAGTGATTTCATCAGCCCGGACGGCGAAAAGGGAATCGACAACGCCCTCTACCGCGCCTGGGGCTGTGACGCGCCCTGGCGCGGCAATGGCAATGCCACGCTGGATCTGCGCGCCAACGACAAGATGCAGGAAGGCCTTTTCACCATGGTAGTCCGGGTCTCCGGCAATAAGGACCCGATGAATGACGGCGACGCCACGGTCGAGATCGGATATTCGCCGGACAAGATCGTCAAGGACGCGCGGGGCGGCGTGTCGACGGGTTTTTCCTACCGCATCCTGAAATCGGGACAGTACACCAGGCTGAAGGCCACGATCAGGAACGGTGTGGTGGAGACCGAGCAGGTCCCCGACCTGCATGCCCCCCGCATCGCCTGGTTCTACGATCAGACCGGTGACGCCGATTTCCGTCAGGGCAAAATGCGCATCACGATTGGGGCTGACGGCCTTTCCGCAAAGGGCCTGGTCGGCGGCTATCGCGACTGGCGTGATCTCTATGCCGAGAACACCTTCGCCCAGGACGGCGGCCAGCAGGGCACGCGCGAACATGAAGATGCCGCATCACTGTATTTCGCTTTGCGGCGCAATGCTGACGGCATGCTCAATCGTCAGACAGGAAAATATGACGGCATCTCGACCGCCTATCGCTTGACGATGATGCAGGCCTTTGTGGTTGACCCTAAGAAATCGATGGATATTCCAAAACTGGCTGCCGAAGAGGGCCGCAAGGCCGCTTTCGAAGCCACGCGAATGGCTGTGAGCAAGGGCACGGACACACGCATTCCCCAACCCGTGCCGCCAGGCACCACCGAAGCAGCCGTGCCCGCGATGGAGCACGAAGTGGCTGACCTGCCCAGCAAGGATTTCTTCCTCAAGACGCTGGATCGGCCGCATTATGCTGGTGAGGATGCCAAGGGCGTTCCTCCCTGGGAACTGGCTCCGGCCGCACCGGTGCCAGCACAAGGTTCCATTGTGGCGGCGCAGGTCCACTGAGAGATCGAGCCTGGGTAGATCTACGTAAATGCCACGCGATCGGATTGCCAGGGCACGGCATGGACCGCCGCGGAACCCGTTTCCGACGCACACATGCCGTTACATTTCGACATCCAGGCGCAATCGGGTGGCCATGACCCGCGCTGATGATTACAGGTCGTAATCCCGGTTTCGCGAGTCATGGATACACGCATCGACCAGCCATTTGGCCGCGCAATTTCGCAGTCAATCAAACGCGTTGCATGAGTGCCTCGGGAACGAGGTACAATGCCGGGCCCTGCGATCTCGAAACGCGGGTTGCTTTCGATCAGCTTAGACTTGTCGTGCTAGGCTTGCGGCCGTTTTCCTGGATCGTCCCTATCATCGCTCTGATCACTGCCGTTACATTTTCCGGTTGGATCGCATGGCCAAAGCTGGCCATCTGGTTCTGCCTGGTTGCGGTCGGCAGTGCCACGAAAAAATTCGCGATAGACCGCTTTCTGTGCCGCGAAGCCCTGTCCCCGCGCGGGATCGCCTATTGGAACCGCTTTTGCTGCCTCTGCAGTGCCGCCCATGGCGGCGCCTGGGTCTCGATGGCCTATTTTCTGTGGCTGCCTGCGAATGACCTCAATCATTGCATTGTCATCATGATTCTCGGATGCACGGTCGGCAGCATCATGACCTTTTACAGCGCGAGCCGGCCGTTGATGCTGATGGCCTTCCTGGTCTACGGTCTGCCATTCCTGGTCACGCCGCTTTTCGCCGAAGGCCGGATTTTCCATTGCCTCCCGCTCATCATCGTGCCCTATCTGGGATTTCTGGCCTACATCGCCAACCAGGTTCATGCCGAAGCCCGAAAGATACTGCTGCTTCGCTACGAGCATGACGAGCTTCTTGCCCAGCAGCACAATTTGATCACGCAACTCGATGCCGCCCGCGCGGAAGCCGAAAGCGCCAATCATGCAAAGTCGCAGTTTCTCGCGAATATGAGCCACGAGCTGCGTACCCCATTGAATGCGATCCTTGGATTTTCAGAGATCATCAAGGCCCGGATACTGGGCGACAGCATGGAACGGAACATAGAATATGCCGGTCTTATCCATGTCTCGGGCCAGCATCTGCTGTCCCTGATCAATGACATACTGGACTTGGCGAAAATAGAAGCGGGAAGCTTCCAGCTTGTGGAACAGCCCATCAGGCTTGACGAGCTGATTGACGAGTCCATGAGACTCATGGAGCACAGGGCCAATTCCGGCGCATGCGGCCTGGCCGCGACGGTAGAGCCTGGCTTGGCGCTTCTCAACGCCGATCGCCGGGCGCTGAAACAGATCTTTCTCAATCTGTTGTCCAATGCCATCAAATTCACGCCGCCCGGCGGCTCGGTCACGGCATTTGCGCGCCGCCTGGCGGACGGACGAATCTGTTTCGGCGTGACCGATACGGGCGTGGGAATCGCGCCGGAAGATCAAGCCAAAGTATTCGAGAAATTCGGCCAGGGCCGCCACGATTTCGCGCCCAAGGAAAGAGGCACGGGCCTCGGCCTGTCGGTGGTGCGCGCCCTGGTCGAGATGCACGGAGGCGAGGTGCTGCTTGCCAGCGCATTGGGAATGGGCACGACCGTCACGGTGGTATTTCCGGTCGGCCGCGTCTGCGCAGCCATTGCAACGACGCGGGCTTTGAAGTTTGCAATATAATCGTCGCTGGTCGCGGGGTCAGTTCCGGAAGCCTTGTGGACACTCTTTCCGAGCAGGAAAGCAAGGATAGCGGGCGTAGATGCACTCCATGCCGCGCCAGATTTCGATTCCGTGGATCAGCGGAAATTGCTTTCTGGCATAAAGGATCGCCGCGAAATCGCAACTTTGCTGGCACTCTACGATTTGGGGTTTTCTTCCCTCTGCCTGCAGGATTCGAAACTCATACCGGCTCATCTTTCTCTCTTGTGCCCGGTTCGAGAGCATGCCGTCCTAGCAATTGATGCCGGGCGGCGAGACTGAAATGGTCGGCTCTAGAATGGCCGGCTCAGTATCTTCGGCGCAGGATGTGCCGTTGGGATGCGTCCAACCCGGTTCGTCCTTTCGCCCAAGTCCGCCTCGGCCCTTGCCGATTTCGGTTTCCGCGCGCGCCCTTCCATCCACGACGCCCACGCCAATACCGCGCCGAACAGGGTGATGCCTCCGACGGCGATGCACAGGAACAAGATATTTCCGGTCGTCATAAATAGCCCTCCACGATTTAAGGAAAAGGCTAGTCTGGAGCCCGCTTCCGGCGTTTGATCTGGATCAAGGTTTGGTTCCAGCGGCCAAAACGACCTCACATCCATGTCCAAACCGTTGGCGGGCACATGGCGCCGGGCGCGATTTTCGGACAATATGGCCGAAGATCGTTCGCACAGACTCATTGGGACTTGGCCATCCGAGGCATCTCATCCCTGGCAACCCATGCGAATGCCAGGCCGGGCCCAAGAGGCGAGGGGCAATATGCTTTGGATAAAGAAGCGCTTTGCTCACACGGATATGTGGGCAAACACCTATCTGAGAACCTGCGCCGGCAAGCTGCTTGTGCGCTTCCCGGAAGAATTCATGATGGTTCAGGAAAAGCACGGCATCATGGACGCGACGATCTGGGTGCGATTGCCGGATCCGACTTTCAAGACGATGTTTCCCGGCTTTAGCGATGCTAAGATCGGCGAAGTGCCGGTGCGTCCGTCCAAGCTGGTCGTGGACGATGCCGAATTCGAACGTGCCTTTGGCGGGTTGCCGTCTCGGGGCCAGCTCAGCTGACCGGGCGCCTTGGGCAGCGGCCGAAATTGCCTGGTGGAAACGGCAATATTGCAGTCTCATTATGTTGTGATCCATATAACCAACGAGCTGGCGGATATGCTTATCCAGATTCCCAAGATTTTGACTTTGGAACAGGCGGGAGAATTAAACCGCACTTTGGAGAAAGCCGATTGGGCAGATGGGCGGGAAACGGCGGGCTATCTTTCCAGCCGGGTGAAAGCCAACGAGCAGCTTCCGGAGAGGCACCCGCTGGCGCTCAAGCTTGGCGACATGCTGCTCGACAAACTTGGCCGCAACGCGCAATTCATGTCCGCCGCGCTGCCATTGAAGATCGTCCCGCCGCTGTTCAACCGCTATCGCGATGGCCAGGATTACGGCAATCATGTCGATGGAGGGGTCCGCCCCGTCGCGGGCAGCAGCCAGCGCGTGCGCACCGACTTGTCCGCGACGCTGTTTCTCGCCGAACCGGCGGACTATGACGGCGGCGAGCTAGTGGTCGAGGATACGTTCGGGCAGCGAAGCATAAAACTGGCCGCCGGCGACATGGTGCTTTATCCGGGCACCAGCGTGCATCATGTGACGCCCGTGACCCGTGGGGCGCGCATCGCCGCCTTTTTCTGGATTCAGAGCATGGTGCGCGGCAATGAACAGCGCGCGCTTCTGTATGAGCTGGATGGCGTCGTGCAGAGATTGGGCGGTGGAGGGGCAGCACACCATGAGGAGGCGCTGCGCTTGGCCGGCATATATCACAATCTGCTGCGGTTCTGGAGCGACACATAGGGCAACTCGCCATCGGCTTCAGCTGAGCGAGAAGACCAGCGGCAGGATCAGGTCCAGCGTCGCGCCCGGATAAGTGGGAGGCACAGGCGGCAGGGGCTGGGCGTTCTGGATCATTTCGCGCGCCTCATCGTCAAGGTCCGCAAAACCCGAACTTCCGACAACCTTGTACGACAGCACGTTGCCCGCCCGGTCCATCGTGAATTCCAGCCGCACCGTTCCCTGTTCGTGATGCAATCGCGCGCCAAATGGATAGCGTTTGTACGCATTCAAATGCGCCAACAGCAGGCTGAGATAGTTCGCCGGCAGCGGCGGGGTGGGCGGCGGGCCCAGCCTGGCCCGGTCTGTCTGGACATGCTCGTCCTTCGGCGGTGTGGGCGCCGGAGCCGGTCTTGTGTTGGGCGGGGCGACCGAGATTTCGGGCATGGGCGGCGAAACGATCGCCGGCGGTGGCAAATATCGTGGCCGGTAATCGGGTGCGACGCGGGGAAGCGGCTGCCTGGAAACCTGCACGATCTTGGCCATGATCAGGATCGGCCGCGGCAGCGGGCGGTCCGGATGCCAAAGGCCCTGAATGAAACTCCAGCCTATGAGACAGGTGACTGCAAGCGCCGCGCACCCTGCCGTCAGACGGTGGCAAAATACGCTCGCAACCGATTCCTGCGGTTGGAATGATCTGGGCCTATTGATGGAAATTCAACGTAAACATGGCAGAACGTCCCGCGCCTGGAACAACAAACGCGAAGTGCATCATATCATAATATAGTTTGTCGGCTATGTTGTAGACGTTGACCTGCAAATCGAACCGCGGATCAATTGACCATTTCGCCATGGCGTCGAAGGTGACGAAGCTTGGCGCAAGCTCGACCGGTGCCGTGGTCTGGGCATAACGCGAGCCCACATATTGCCCGCCGGCGCCGACCTCCAATTCGGGAATGATCTGATAGGTCGACCAGAAGTCCAGATTGCCATGGGGCGCAAACACCAGCGGGAAGCCGATGGGTGGTCCGCCCGGCGCTGTCTTTGTGGTCCCACTGCTAAGATGGTCGTAGCCCAGATTCACACTCCATTCGTCGGTGATCCGCCCTTGCGCCATCACTTCGAATCCCTGGACTTGCTGGTTGCCGCCCAGGGTGTTGAAGCCCGGCACGTCGGAAGGAATGCGGGCATTGACCTTGTCGGTTTCGAAAAGAGATCCGTCGAGCAGCAATGCGCCGCCCATCAGGGACCATTTCGTGCCCAGCTCGAAGGTGTGGCTTCTCTCCGGCGAAAGATTTTCGTTGTTGAGACTGAAGGTCGTGAAACTGCTGATGATGTCCAGCGTCTCGGCCGAGGGATTGAACGAGGTGCCATAGGTAAAATAGAAAGTGCCGTTCGGCACGGGCTTGTAGAGCAGGGCCGCGTGCCAGCTCGGCAACGTATCCTCGCGATTCTTAACGTTGGTGGCGGTCAGAATGCCGGTTGTCGCCGGCGGCACGGAAAAGACCTGTTCGTTGAAATGGACAGAGAAACGGTCGATACGCGCCCCCAATATTGCTTCCCACTCATCGCCCAGCTTCAACACATCGGTGGCGTAGCCGCCTTCGGTGTTGGTGGTGGTGTTGATGTTGACACGCTGATAGGCGATCGTCGGACTGAATGTCTGGTTCTCGTTAGGATTGAGAAGCGTATTGGTAAGGCCGGCATTGGTGTAATATTTGGGATCCGAAGACTCCCAGTCATATTCGAAGCCGGCGTCAAGGTCGTGCACGATCGGGCCGGTGACGAACTTCACCAGGGCGTCAAGCTGGTTCTGGAACTGCTTTTCGGTGCTCGCGAGAGTAAAGGAATTGAGCGCCACACCGGCGGAACTGAGCGGCGTCGTTGGCGTGACGCTTGCGGCAAGGCCGGGCTTGGAGGCGGTTTCAAATCGCGTATAGGCCGCGTAGCGGCTCTGGTCGCGCACGGTGATCCCATCTTCCAGATCATGTTCGAGCTTGACCGTCCCCATGTCGGCGGTGGTTTTCAGCTTGTCGGTGCGGAAACCGTAATAATTGTCGCGGGGCACTGCCGCCGGCGTTCCGAAATACCAGGGAACGCCGAAATCCGGCCTGTCGTGCTCCTGCTGGAAGAAATAGCTGAATGTCACGCGCGTCGGCTCGCCCAACCCCAACGCCAGGCTGGGCGCCAGGCCAAAGCGATTGAAATTCACCAGGTCACGCGCCGCCACGCCGTTGGTGTCGGCCATCACATTGACGCGCGCGGCGGCCGGCGTGCCAAGCCCATCGATGGGAATATTCACATCGGCGGTCGCGCGTGCCAGGTCGTTCGTTCCGCCGCTGAGGTTGGCGAGCGTGAATTGGTCCAGCGTGGGCATCTTGCTGTCCTGTTCGACAACGCCACCGGTCGAACCGCGCCCGAACAGGATCGAGTCGGGGCCTTCTAGCACCTCGACCTTGTCCATGTTGAATGGGTCGCGGTAATACATGCCGATGTCGCGCATGCCGTCGATGAACATGTCGGTGCGCGCCGAAAAGCCGCGAATGAACGGCGCATTGCCCATCCAGCTCGATTCATTGGACTGTAGGGTTATGCTGGGCACGTTGCGCATCGCATCGTTCAGGTTGGTGTCGCCGCGATCCTGCATGAGCTGCTGGGTGACCGTGGTCACCGAAACCGGCGTGTCCTGCAGCGGCTCCATCAACTTGACGAGACCCGAGCTGGTGGCGGTATAAGAGCCGGTGGCCTGTCCCTGCACCTGCATCGGCGGCAGGGATGTTTGCGCCATGGCCGATCCTGCGAAGCCCAGGCTGAATGCCGTTCCGGCCAACAGTCTTGCATGCATGCCCATTGCCCATTCCCCAAGACGTTCTGGCGGCAACTTGTTCAGCGCATTGCCTTGAATTCGCACGCCTTTTGGCGTGATATCATCACGTATATCACCGGGCTGTCAACTGGCGCGCAGTTGGGTCCGACAAACAGGCCTTCTGGCCATTCACTGGCGGATTGTCACCAGTACCTCGTAGGACAGCGGCCTTCGAGTGCGAGGACAGCAGGGCCGCGCCTCAATTTTCTCCCGCTCCGGATGCGGCCTGAAGATAAAGAACCTGGCCTTCCTTGGCGCGCGAGGTTATCGCCATGCGGATGCTTTTACCGGTATTGGGGTGACTGGTGGCACGGTGCCAGCGTTCTTCATTGGCCTGCATCACATCTCCGCGCTGGCCTTGCACCAGGCCGACTCCGGAAATCAGCACGTCGATCTGGCCATAAACGTCGACCCAGGCCTCCGCCATGTTCGCGTGAAAATGGCCCCAGCTTGTGGAAGGCGGAAGTTCGGCGATGTTGGAATCCAGATGCAGATTGGCGTTGGTATGGCCATCAAGCAGGAAGCGCTCGCCCTTGCGGTCCGACGCGCCATAGGCATCGACGTCGAAAAATGGAACATTTGGGGCATCATAGCCGCCGGTCGAGGTGATCCTGGCCTTGACATAGGTATAGCCCTTGACCGGCGCAGGTGTTTCGCTTTCGGGGTATGAGGGGACCTGTCCGGCCGGGGTCACGCGGAAGAGCACGACCGGTTCGTTGCCGGTATTTTCCATGCAATAGGAAAGGCGCGGCGCCACGTTGAAGGCCCAGCCCTTGGACAATATCTTTGGTTCCTGGCCGTCAATCGTGATCTTTAGCTGGCCGCTATAGATCCAGCCGAAGACGCGGTCGTCCGCGTAGAACATGCATTTGCTTTTCTCGCCCGGTGCCATCGCAATGTAATGACCGTCGAAGTCGATGGTCAGCAGAACCGGCTGGTCCCAGCTTTGCCGGCCCTCATGCGCCTTCAGGATGTCGGTAATGTGCCAGACCGGCTTGTTGGGGCCCGTGTAAGGAGTCTCCGGGTTCTTTCGCGCCGCCCAGACGATTCGCGATGGGCCATCTTCGCGCCCCGGCGCCGACCACCAGTTGGATTGCGCTCCTTGCGCGCGCGCCGGAGCCGGAACCGGCGCCGGCGTCTGGCACCAAGCCGCGCCAGCCCCCAACATCAACCCAAATCCGACTATAATCGTGATTCTGGACGTCATCCCTCCCCCATTTATTTACTGCATGGGGCGGTAACCCTTGCACCGGTCAGTCCGGCCCGCGAGCTTGCATCCCAAAGGCCTTGGCCGGACAATGAAGCACCATATCAGGTGACGCTTGAAAATTCTGCTGATTGAAGACGACAGGGAAACCTCGGCGCACATAGTTTATGCATTGGGCAAGGAAGGCCATGAGGTCGAATTGTGTCATGACGGCAACGAGGGACTGGAACGCGCCCGTACGGGTATCCATGGCGTTCTGATCGTGGACCGCATGCTGCCCGGGCTTGACGGCCTCAGCGTCGTGCGCCGGATGCGCGAGGAGGGCAGCCAGACGCCGGTCCTGTTTCTCACCACCATGAGCGGGTTGGACGACCGGGTGGAAGGCCTCCAGGCGGGCGCCGATGACTATCTGGTCAAACCCTTTGCCTTTCCCGAACTGCTGGCGCGGGTTTATGCCATCACCCGCCGCAGCCAGCATGCTGGTGAAAACGAACCGGTGCGGCTTCGCGCCGGCGATCTGGAAATGGATTTGATCCGCCGAACCGTGCAGCGCGCCGGCAAGACCATCGAGTTGCAGGCGCAGGAATTCCGCCTGCTGGAATTCCTCATGCGCAATATTGGCCGCGTGGTCACCCGTGCCATGTTGCTGGAAAAGGTGTGGGATCTGCATTTCGATCCGCGCACCAACATCGTGGAGACCCATATGAGTCGCCTGCGCGGCAAAGTGGATCGCGGCTTTAACGCCGAGCTGATCCATACCGTGCGCGGCGCGGGATATACGCTGCGTGCAGATTAGGTTCCTCCGCACCGAGTTCTTCCGCCTATCGGCGCTTTATGCCGGCATATTCACGATTTCGATCCTGGCGCTGGGGGTCTTGATTCTGGTGATCACCGATGAGGCGCTGCGCAGCCAGATTGTCCAGTTCTCTTCGTCCGATATTTCCGCGGTGCGCAACGGATATTCCAATGAAGGTGTGCGGGAAGCACGCGAGGTCATCCATCAGATGATGGCGGGCCCTGTCTCATCGGATTTCTATCTGTTGCAGCAGAACGGCAAGCCGATCGCGGGCAACATGCCGGCAATGCCGGAACGCAGCGGCACGGTCGAGCTTCCCGCCTCGACCGCGACCGGCAATCATCAAGTCCTGGGGGTCGGCGCCTTTCTGGCGCCGGGGCTTTATGTCTTTACCGGCAGCGACACCGGGCGGCTGCTCGCGGTCCAGTCTCATATCCTGCATGTGATGCTATCGCTTTTTGTCTGCGCCATGACATTGGCGGTGGGCGGGGGCACGCTGGTGAGCTGGAGCTTCCTGCGCCGCACTGACGCCATGGCGCGCGCTTGCCGCGACATCATGGACGGCGACCTCAAACTGCGCATTCCGGTCCGCGGCACAAAGGACCAGCTCGACCGGCTTGCCGAGGCGATCAACGAGATGTTGTCGCGCATAGGCCAGCTGATGGAAAACCTGTCCCAGGTCAGCAACGACATTGCCCATGACCTACGCACGCCCGTCACACATTTGCGTCATCGGCTGGAGCGCGCGCGCGCCGAATGCGCCACGCCCGAAGAATATGCCGCCGCCCTCGAGACCGCCATCGCCAAGGCCGACGAGATTTTGGGACTGTTCGCGGCCTTGCTGCGCATCGCCCAGATCGAGGGCGGCGAGCGGCGTTCGGCCTTCACCAATTTGGACCTGGGCGCGCTGCTGGAGCAGATGCGGGAAATGTTCGATCCCGTGGCGGAGGAAGCAGGGCATTCCTTGCGTCTGACATCGGTACCCGGGCTTGTGATACGCGGTGACCGCCAGTTGCTCATCCAGCTATTTGCCAACTTGATCGAGAACGCTGTCGTGCATACCCCGGCCGGGACGCGCATCATGCTTTCCTTGCGGAGCTGGAATGGCCAGGCAGTGGCCCAGGTCAGTGACGATGGCCCAGGGGTACCGGCCGAGGAACATGAGCGGCTTTTCCGCCGTCTCTATCGCCGCGAGGCCAGCCGGACACAGCCGGGCTATGGCCTGGGTCTGTCGCTGGCCGCTGCCGTTGCCGACCTTCACGGTGCTTCAATCCGCATCCTCAGCCAGGGGCCGGGAATGAGCGTGGAAGTGTCCTTTCCTCTGGCCCGCGACCTAGTCTAACTCCCCGGATTATTGGGAAAATTTATGGGCTGCCATTGTAGCTCTTGCCATCCCGGGACAGGATAATCGCCGTGCTCCGGAGAGTGTCATGATGCCTTCAGCCGATTTTTTTGCCCGTTTCGCCGTCCGTGCCGGACGCCTGGGCTACTGATGCGCCGGATCACAAGCAAGGCCGGAATCCTGGCCATGGCGGGCCTGCTGCTCCTCATGGGATGCGGCAAGGATGCGGGCGATAAGCCCGAAGCCAAGGACAAGGATGCGGATACTGCCGGCATCACGCTCAAGGCTGAAGAGATCCAGAGCCTCGGGCTGACTGTCCAGCCCGCCGCCGCCGCTCAATATCAAGGTCAGATCAGCGGCTATGGCGTGGTGACAGCGCTGGATGCCATCGCCCAGGCCGACTCCGATTTTCTCACCGCGCAGGCGACGGCGGCACAGAGTGAGGCGGCCGCGGCGCGTGCCCGTTCGCTGGCCACCGGCGAGGAAGCCGCAATCTCGCGCGAGCAGCTGGAGGCGGCGCAGAGCAAGGCTGCGGCCGATCAGGCGGCGCTGGCGCTGGCCCGCCGCAAGAGTGACGCGGCCTTCGGCCTGAATTCGCCATTCCGGGATCCGCATGCCCGGGCGCGAGCGATGGGCGAATTTGCCTCGGGTGCTGCGGTTCTCGTCCGCGTGACCTTTCCCGTCACCGGTGGCGAAGCACCCCGCCGGCTCATTATCAGCCGCATGGGCGCCGATGCCAAAAGCTGGACAAGCACAACCATCTGGGACGCGCCCGCCGATGCGTCGGTGCCCGGCCGCAGCTTCTATGCCATCTTGCGAGGCAGCGACTTGGCACAGAACGAGCGGGTGACGGCTGCCATCCCGAGCGGAGCGCCACAGGCGGGCGCAAAAATTCCCGCCCATGCCGTGGTCTATGGCGAGAGCGAGGCCTGGGTCTATGAGCAGACCGGTGCGAGGACCTTCCTGCGCGCGCAAGTGGATATCAGCCGGCCGTCGGGTGACGGTTATTTCGTCACAAACGTCAAACCGGGCCAAAAGATCGTGACCGATGGCGCCGGGCTTCTGCTGGCTCATGAGGTCAATCCCAGTACCGAGGCCGGGGATTAGGCAATGCGTTGGCTTGTCGGCCTGTGCGTGCGATATGCGGGCACTCTTGCAACCCTGACCTTGATCGTTTTGGTCGCGGGCCTGTGGGCGACGCGCACCGCCCCGCTCGATGTGTTTCCTGATTTCGTGCCCTCGACGGCGGATATCCAAACCGAGGCGCCCGGCTTTACAGCCCAGCAAGTCGAGCAGCTGGTTACCAAGCCGATCGAGAATGCCGTCAATGGCGCCACGGGCATTGCCACCATCCGCTCGGAATCCATTCCGGGTCTTTCGGTCATCACCATTCAATTCAACGACAATATCGACCTCTACAATGCGCGGCAGGGCATTTCGGAGAGATTGAGCGAACTTGGCAGCACGCTGCCGGCTGGAGTGGGTGTGCCGCGCCTGTCGCCGCTCACCTCCAGCACGATGGACCTGCTCAAGATCGGCTTGCTTTCCGACAAACTCGATCCCTACCAGCTGCGCGACCAGGCGGAATGGGTGCTCAAGCCCGCGCTCTTGGCCGTGCCGGGCGTCGCCCATGTGATTATTTTTGGCGGCGCAGTGCGCCAGATCCAGATCCAGCCGGACGTGGTCAAGATGGCGTCCTACGGCTTCACGCTGACCGATCTGGCGGATGCGGCGCGGGCGGCACTGGCGCTCAAGGGTGCGGGCTTTGTCGATCTCGCCCATCAACGGGTCCTGATCCAGACCCCTGTTCCAGTGCCCGATCCATCAGCAGTCAGCCATGCGGTGCTGGCGGTGAGGGGGAAGACACCTGTCACCATCGGCGACGTTGCTACGGTGATCCAGGCGCCTGCCTTGCGCTCGGGCGATGCCCTGGTCATGGGCAGGCCCGGCGTGATGCTGTCGCTGGCGAGCCAATTTGGCGCCAACACGCTGGAAACCACCAAGGCGCTGGAAGTGGCGCTGGCCCAGCTCAAGCCGGCGCTCGAGGCGCAAGGGATCACCGTTTATCCCGCTCTGCACAGGCCGGCCAATTTCATCGAGCGGGCGCTGGCTTCGCTCGAACAGTCGCTGGTAATCGCGGCCGTGCTGATCCTCGTGGTGCTGTTCTTGTTCCTGCGCGACTGGCGCTCGGCCCTGATCACCTTTCTGGCTATTCCGCTCTCACTTCTGGCGGCCGTGGCGGCGCTGGAACGGATGGGCCAGACACTCAACACCATGACGCTGGGCGGATTTGCCGTGGCGCTGGGCGTCCTTGTCGATGATGCCATCATCGGCATCGAGAATACGCTGCGCCGGCTGGCCGAGAATGCAAAGCAGGATGAGCCACACTCGCGTCTCAAGGTCATCGCCGACGCGACCCTCGAAGTGCGCGGGCCGGTGGTCTATGCGACCCTGGTCGTGATCGCGGTGTTCCTGCCCGAGCTGTTCTCCTCGAGCGTGCAGGGAAAATTCGTCGGTCCCCTGGCGCTGGCCTTCATTCTCGCGGTGCTTGCCTCGCTCTTGGTGGCGCTTACCGCGGCCCCGGCCCTCAGTGCCTTGATGCTTTCAGCCCGCGAGGCCCATGGAAACCTCAAATGGATACTGAAACTCAAGCAATGGCAGCGCAGCGCGATTGGAGGCGTCTACCGGCATTTTCGCATTATCGGCGCGGTACTGATCCTGGCTACCTTGGGGGCCGCGGCCGCACTGCCCTTCATGGGCGGCAGTTTCATGCCCGACTTCCGCGAAGGTCACTTCGTTCTGCAGGTAACCATGTCCACCCCAGGCGGATCGCTTCAGGAGATGATGCGCATGGGCGAGCGCGTCAGCAAGGATGTGATGGCCTTACCTTATGTCGCCACGATAGAGCAGCAGGTGGGCCGAGCTGCCCTGGGTGAAGACACTTGGGGACCGCACCAGAGCGAATTCCATGTCGAACTCAAGCCGGATGCCGATGTGGACCAGGACAAGGCGCAAGGCGATCTGCGCGAAATCCTGTCGCACTATCCGGGCCTGCAATTTGAAGTCGTCACTTTCCTCGGCGACCGGATCAGCGAAAGCCTGACGGGCGAGACCGCCGATGTGGACGTCAAGGTGTTCGGCGACCAGCTCGACATGTTGGACGCTACCGGCCAGCGCATTGCCGCGGCGTTGCGCGGCACTCCGGGCATCGCCGACCTGCAGTTCAAACCGCAAAGCGGAACGCCGACTTTTGCGATTCACATCGATCCGGCGGCGCTCATCGCCAATGGTCTGAAAATGCAGGATGTGCTGGATGCGGTCGAGACGGAATATTCCGGGGCCACCGTGGGCCAGACCTATGCCGGCACGCGCATTGTGGATGTGACGGTGCTTCTGCGCGAGAATCAGCGCGACCGCCCCGAGCTTCTGTCTTCCATGATGATCGCCGGCCCCTTTGGCCCGATTCCGCTGTCACAGGTCGCGCGCGTGGTGCCTACCGAAACGCGATTCAAGATCACCCATGACGGCGGCCAGCGTTTCGTTTCCCTGACCTTCAATGTCGTGGGCCGCTCGTTGCAATCCACCGAGCAGGATGCGCGAACCCGCGTCGATGCGCTCAAGCTGCCGCCAGGCGTTTATGTCGAATTCACCGGTGCGGCCGAGGCCCAGCGGGCCGCCCAGGCGCAGATGGCGCTCTATACCGCTTTCGCGGTGGTGTTGATTGGCCTGCTGCTGTTCATCTGTTTTAACTGGCGTTCCAACACCTGGCTGGTGCTGGTCAACGTGCCGTTCAGCGTGATCGGCGCAGTGGCGGGCATCGCACTGACCGGAAGCGGCCTTTCGGTGGGCGCCATGGTGGGACTGGTCACGGTCTTCGGCGTCAGCGCCCGCAATGCGATCCTGCTTCTTGCGCATTACGAGCATCTGGTCGAAGCCGAAGGGGCGCCCTGGAACGTAGAAACCATCCTGCGCGGGGCGCAGGAGCGGCTCGTACCCATCCTGATGACGGCCGCGGTCACCGCGCTTGGCCTGATGCCGCTGGCGATTGGCGCCAGCCAGCCGGGCCAGGAAATCGAGGGCCCCATGGCCATTACGGTGCTAGGCGGGCTTCTTACCTCGACCTTGCTCAATCTGCTGGTCTTGCCGGCATTGGCGGAACGTTTTGGCGGGCCAAAATCCAAAGACGTGCAAGAGCGGGAGGCGGTCGCATGATCCGTGCGCTTCTTCTAGTCTGCACCGCCGCCATCGCCGTTGCCGGCTGCACCAACAACACGCCGCCGCCGGGGCTCTCGCCGCATGACGTTCCCGCATCGTTCGAACAGAGGGCGCCCGCCAATGCGCCTGTTTGGCCGGCACATGACTGGTGGAGCAACTACGGCGATCCGCAACTGTCAGCGCTGATGACTGAGGCCGAGGCCAACAATCTCGACATCGTCCAGGCCGCCGCACGGCTGCGCCAGGCGGATGCGCGGGCGCATCAGGCAGGAGCGGCGTTGTTGCCCCATATCGGAGCGAGTGGCTCGGCCAACACGCTTTATGGCGATGCCAATGGCACCGCCCAGCACGAGACCGATTTCAATGCCGGCCTGGATGTGAGCTATGAGCTGGACTTCTGGGGCAAGAACCGCGACGCGCTGGAATCGGCGCAGGCTGCCAGCGCCGCCAGCCGCGCCGACCGCGAGACCGTGGCGCTCACGGTTACTTCCGGCGTGGCCACCACCTACTTCCAGCTTCTGGCCCTGCGGGAACGCATTACCGTGGCGCGCGCCAACCTTAAATCCTCGCAGGACATATTGAATCTGGTCCAGCGGCGGGTGACGGCCGGCTTTAGCGCACCAGCCGATCTCAGCCAGCAGCGCGCCGCCCTTGCCGCGGAGCTTGCAGTGCTGCCGGCGCTCGAACAGCAGGAGCTGGAAGCCCGCGACGCGCTGGCCATTCTTCTTGGCCGGCCGCCCGAAGGTTTCAGCGTCAATGGCAATGGACTGGGCGCGCTTTTGCCTCCGGCGGTGGCGCCAGGCCTTACCTCAGAACTTCTGCGGCGGCGTCCCGACATCGCCACGGCCGAGGCCAATCTCAAAGGCGCGCATGCCGACCTGGCCGCAGCCCGGGCCGCCTTCTTTCCGTCAATCACGCTGACTGCCAGCGGTGGGGTCGCCTATCCGGCACTGGCGGCGGCGGTAGCGACCTTGCCCGGCACAGGCCTGGCATTGGCCGGCGGCGTCAATATCGTGCAGACCATCTTTGATGGTGGCCGGCTTGAAGGGCGAGTCGAGGAGACCAGGTCGCGCGAGGAAGAATTGCTGGCAGCCTATCGCGCTTCCGTGATTTCCTCATTTTCGGATGTCGAGAATGCGCTTGGCAGTTTCGCCCATTTGACGGCACAGGAAGCAGCCCTGCGCGAGCAGGTGATCCAGGCGGAAAAAGTGCTCGCATCGGCCCAGCGCAAATACGTCGCCGGTTCCGCCGACTTCCTGGTCGTGACCGATGCTCAGCGCGCCCTTTATACCGCGCGCGACCAGCTCTCGGACATTCGCCGCGCGCGGCTGGCGGCATCCGTGGCGCTGTTCAAGGCCTTGGGGGGCGGGTTCAACATCGCGGCTCAGTCGCAATAGCAACTTTCCTCTGTCAGCTTGTCGTGACGCTGGTGGAAAATGTTGAGACTGCTTCGCGCATTCAATACGTGCTTCGGCAGCGGTGTATCTCTGGCGAATCTGGCCTCTAATGTCCGCATGAGGGGATTCATGCCGCCGCGCCACCTTCTGCTGTCCATAGCGCTGTTGTCCTGTTGCGCCATGCCGGCGCTGGCAGTGACCGATGAGATCCAAGTCTATACCGGCGATATCGAGGATGTGGGCAATTTGGGCCTCACCTGGCACAACAACTACACGATCAGCGGTTTGAAGGATCAGGAATTTCCGGGAGCGCTGATTGACAATCACGCCTATAGCAGCGTGACGGAATGGGCCTATGGCGTGACGCCGTGGTTCGAGGCCGGGCTCTATCTGCCGTTGTACGCGCATTCCGTAAACCAGGGCTGGACTTACAACGGCTTCAAGCTTCGCGCGCTGTTCGTGCAGCCTGACAATCCAGCCAAGGATTTCTATTACGGCGTGAATTTTGAATTCAGCTGGAACGAAAAGGTCTGGGACACGCAGGTCAATACTGGCGAAATCCGCCCCATCATCGGCTGGCGCTTCGGAGACGACAAACGCTGGAGCATCACTTTCAATCCCATCGTCGACAACAGCTACAAGGGCTTTTCACGGCTGGAATTCGTGCCGGCGACACGGCTGGACTACAAGATCAACGACACCTGGACGGTCGCTGCCGAGGAGTATGACGATTTCGGCCAGCTGCGAGCATTCCTGCCCGCCAATCAGCAATTTCATCAGCTTTGGGCGGTGGCGGATTACACGGGCAATCCCATTTCCATTGAGGCCGGCGCTGGTTTTGGGCTCACGCCCAGCACCAACAGCCTGACCTTCAAGCTGATGCTGATGAGCGACCTGACCGGACCGCATGGCCTGTTCGCCAAGTGATCAGAGGTGAACTGAGATGCGTGAACTGGCATAAGCCAGGGTGCAAAAATAAGAAGCCATCGGTGAGGGACCAATGAACAGACTCTTTTGGCTGCTTGCCCTAGTGCCCACCGCGGCCCTTGCCCAAGCCACCTATCCGGGTGGCAATACGCTTCCGCCGCCGGAAGCAACCGAAATCTGGTCACCCGTTCCGCCCAAGGTCGAACCGGCCGCGGTCATCGGCCAGCCGCCTTCAGATGCCATCATCCTGTTCAATGGCAAGGATCTGTCCAGCTGGCAGAGCGTCAATGGCGGCCAGGCGGAATGGGGCGTGGAAAATGGCGAGATGGTGGACCGTCCCAAGGCAGGCCATATCGAGACCAAGCAGAAATTCGGCGATTGCCAGCTTCATATTGAATGGATGGTTCCGGTCCTGCCGCCCGACCGCAAGGGACAGGACCGCGGCAACAGCGGTGTCTTCATGCAAGGGCTGTATGAGATTCAGGTGCTGGATACCTACAACAATCCGACTTACGTGAATGGCGAGGCGGGGGCGATCTACAAACAGTCCGCGCCGCTTGTGAACGCGCTCAAACCCGCACCCAACTGGCAGAGTTATGATGTCGTCTATTATGCGCCCCGCTTCTACAGCGACGGCACCCTTGCGGAGCCAGGGCGCATCACCGTCTTCCTCAATGGCATCCTGGTGCAGAGCAACTTCGCCATCAAAGGTCCCACCGACTATCGCATGCTGCCGGCATACAAGGCCCATGGCGACGGGCCGATCATGCTTCAGGCGCACAACAACGCCGTGCACTATCGCAATATCTGGATCAGGAAATTATGAGAGTGGAAGACGGCTCTATACGGCCGCTCGCCTGGAGCTGGCTTAGCTTTTCTTGTGGTCCGTAGCGACAGCGTACGGACGAGAACTAGAAAAACTTGCCCCGCGCCTAGCGACAGCGTAGCGGCACGAGAGAAGCGAGGGAGGCGCTGCGTTGGGCACTCAAATCGATTGTTGCGCTACGCTGTCGCTATCGACGGATCGATTTGACCCGCTTCACGGGTCGTGCCTCACCCAGCATAGTACAGGTTCACTGGCAGATCGCTGTGTTGCACGCGATAGAAGGTTTGCAGCATCATGGCCACGATACGACCCGTCCTGGGCGACAACTGGTCATGAATCGCGGAGCGGGCGACACCGAACATGCCGGCGGTTTCCGGGTCGTCCATGCAGGGACGCTCGAACCCCATGCTCCAACCGCCAAAGGCGCGTTCACCCACTTCCCTGTCCAACATCAACCTCAGATCGCTGTGGCGGCGGTCGGCGGATATGCGGCTGTACAACTCACGCAATGCCAATTCATTGCCTTCCAGCATCTGCAGAAATCCGCCGTCGATATAAAGCAGCAGACCGGTAATCCCCATCATCGCATTGTTGCGCCGTGATGCGGTCAGGATGTCGTCGAGAATGCCGGGCGACAGGTCGGGCAGGGTGCTGCTGACATAAAGAAGCTGGCGCATCCCGCCAGTTTCATCATCCAACATTTAAAGAAAGTGAAAGCATGTCCGATTTCCAGGCAGGCTTTCGGTAGTCTTTCTTTATGAATCCTTACTGCGCCGGCGCGGGCGTGGGTGTGGACGGGGCCACTGGAGCAGCCGGGGCCGGCGGCGCATTGGTTGCAGGCTGCGCCGGAGCAGCGGGTGCGGCTGCATCCGCGGCTTTGGCCGGCGCCGGATTTTCCGCATCGCGAACGGCCCTGTTTTCGGCGCGGCGCTGGGCGTCTTCCTTCATCCTGTCCAGGATGCCCTGTGAAAAAGCAGGGGGCACGCCGCCCATCAGAAGCGCCAACGCCAGCGCGCCACGCATGCTTCTGCTGTTTGCCATTTGTTTCCTTCAATTTGGCGGGCCGAAAGCTGCCACGAGGCGACGGGCCGTGCAATCGGCAATTGTATTTTCATGGCAATGCGGTTAAGGCGTCCGGCCATGCCCCTTCACATCATCAAACTTTGCGTGGGTTGCGAAAGCCTCGCGGAACTGGCCAATTGGCAGAAAAAACGCCTCAAGGAGAAGCGCGCCAAAGGCCACAAGGCCGAGCTGGTTCATATTACAAGGATGACACCCAAGCGCGCTAACGAGATCCTGGGTGGCGGTTCGCTCTATTGGGTGATCAAGGGACAGATCGCAGCACGACAAAAATTATTGGCCTTCCGGCAGGTGACTCGCAACGGCGTACCCCATTGCGGCCTGGTCTACGACAAAGAGCTCGTGCCGGTCGTGGCGCGTCCCCGGCGGGCTTTTCAGGGTTGGCGGTATCTGGAAGACAAGGATGCGCCACCTGACTTGTCCCGGACCAAGGGCGCGGGGAAATTGCCCGAGGCCCTGCAACGCGAACTGGCCGCGCTGGGTCTGCTCTAGAGCTCTAGACCGGCATATTGTCGATCAACCGGGTCTTGCCCAGGCGAGCCGCCGCCAGGATGCGGGCCGGGCGATCCAGAGTCATGACCGGTGCCAGCGTCTCGGCATCGCGGATGGCGACATAGTCCACGGAATCAAAGCCCGATTCCCGAAGGGCCGTCGCGGCCCAGCCTTCCGCAGCGCGCAATTCGCCCTCGCGGGCGCGCAGGATTGCGTCCTTCAGAATGAGGTTCAGCCGGCCCGCGACCTTGCGCTCTTTGGGACCGAGATAGGCATTGCGCGATGACAGCGCCAGGCCATCACTTTCGCGCAAGGTGGGAGCGCCGATGATTTTAACGGGCAGGCTCAAATCGCGCGCCATCTGCCTGACGACCAGCAGTTGCTGATAGTCCTTTTCTCCGAATATCGCGACATCGGCAGACGCGGCGATCAAAAGCTTGGCGACGACGGTGGCCACGCCCGAAAAGAAATGCGGCCGAAAATCCGACTCCAGTCCTTCGCTGGGCCCATCAACACGGATCGTGGTGGCGTAACCTTGGGGATAGATCTCCCGCGCTGTGGGCGCAAACACCAAGTCCGCGTGACCGGCCAGCTTGCCGAGATCGGCATCGAGCGTGCGGGGATAGGCGTCGAAATCCTCATTCGGGGCAAACTGAGCCGGATTGACGAAGATGCTGACCACGACCAGTTCTGCATGGCGCCTGGCTTCGCGCACCAGCGACATATGGCCCCCATGCAGCGCTCCCATGGTCGGCACCAGGCCGATGCGCCGCGGACCGTGGCCTGCGGCGATGGCAGCACGCAATTCCGCCACCGTCGTGACGGCTCCCGTCATTACCTGGTCTGGATCGCGGCAAAACAGGTCTGGCCGCGCTGAGTCAGGCGGTTGCAGACATCGCGTGCTTCCTGTTCGGCGAACAGGCCGAAACGGGCGCGATACAGCACATGCCCTCGCGATGACGTGATCGGCGCAATGATCTTCGACGCGCTCGCCAGCACGTCCTGCGCCTTGCCGTAATAGGTCTTGAGTTCGGCATCGGCCATCGACTTATCGGCATAGGCGCCGATCTGGATGATCCAATTGTGTCCGGGCGTGGGTGTGGGTGGTGCTTCGGCATCGCTTTCAGCGGAATCGCCGCCCGAGGCCGGGCGGATCTGCGGCTGGGGTGCATTGGCGGTATTGACGGCAGTCCTGACCAATTGGGTCTGTTCGCTGGCCAGCTTGCTGTCGGGACGGGTGGCTGGGTGAACTGCCGGTGCGGGTGGAACCGCCTTCGCAACAACGTTTGGCGCACCAGCTTTGGCGACCAGAGGCGGTACGGCAGGTTGCAGCGCCGCCGGCCGGGCAGGCGGTGAAGCGGGATTTCCTTCGGCATGGATAAGCGAGAAACTCTCGTCCGGCGCGCGTGCATTCTCGGCGGCGTCTTCATCATCGCTCTGCACATTCTGTGGCACCTGCGACAGGCTGGCGAACTGGCTGGGTGCGACCTGCGGCAGACTGAAGCCGGCACTGGCGGGCGGCGGCGCGCCCTGCGCCACCTGTTGCCAGGGCACGGTGCGGCTGGCCACCAGTGTGGGATTGGCACTGATCTGGGTGAAGGTCTGGTCCAGAAGCCTGACCATTTCCAAGTCGCGGCGCATGGCTGTGCGGCCACCCATCACGACGCCTATGACGTGCGTGGTTCCCCGCGTCACTGAGCTCACAAGATTGAAGCCGGAGGCCCCGGTATAGCCGGTCTTGATGCCATCGGCGCCTTCATAGCGGCCGATGAGATTATCATGGGTGGGGACCCAGGTGCCTTTGTAGCTGAAGCCAGAAAGCCCGAAGTAGGAGAAATATTGCGGATAGTCATAGGCCAGGTGACGCGCCAGCACGGCCAGGTCTGAAGCCGTGGTGATCTGCAGCGGATCCGGCAGACCCGACGCGTTGTGAAAATTTGTCTCCTTCATGCCGAGCTGGCGTGCTCTTTCGGTCATCATCTCGGCAAAGTGTGATTCGGTTCCGCCCAGGGCTTCGGCGATTACAACTGCAACATCATTGGCGCTGCGAATCACGATGGCGCGGATGGCGGTGTCCACGTCGATGCTCTGGCCGGGGCGCAAGCCGAGTTTGGTGGGATGCTGGACCGAGGCATGCCAGCTGACCGGCATCTGCGTCTGCATGGTGACCTTGCCCGCCTTCAGCGC
>DATKEP010000124.1:0-13287 GCA_035512055.1 Rhizomicrobium sp. | reverse complement strand
AGGCGCGCCAAGCATCGGCTTCAATATTGGGCTGCCAAGAGAACAGGAGCCAAATGCTTACTCGACACCCGAACTGACCTTCCAATTTCACTATTTCGCAGTCCGCAAGCTTCACTTTGCCATGCGCGCGAATGCGCTGGTCGTCTTCCCCGGCGGCTTCGGAACGCTGGATGAACTATTCGAGCTTTTGACGCTGCTGCAAACCAACAAGATGCATCGCATCCCGGTGGTATTGGTGGGCGAAGCCTATTGGAATAAGTTGATCAATTTCAAACATCTTATCCAGGAAGGCATGATCTCGCCCGAAGATCTCAAACTCTTCTCGTTTGTCGACGGCGCAGAAAAGGCTTGGTCCAAGCTCTTGCAACTTGGCCTCAATACAGGGCCACGGCCTTCGGGTTTGCCCTCTTGCTGACCGTTGGGCGCGACGCTAATTCTACAGATTGAGTGCGAGTACCGACGCGGTATGGGGGTCTATTTCACCTGACAGACGCTCAACAGGAATGTCTGCTTTGGGTGGCGGTCATTCAGCCGGTGTCCCTTTACGCCAGCACCGAACATGTCTCCGGTAACCCGGCGGTCCGGTCGCACTGGACTCGTGCAGATGTAAGGGGTTGGGCGCTCTCAAAAGATATTGGATTAGACTCTACGGAGTCCCCTCGCGGGCGTTTGCGGGGTTGGCGAGGAGATTGCGCCGGATTACATTCACGGCGATGCGCTACTTACCGTTCATCGCCCTCATTGCCGTGCTGTCCATTTGCTAGCCGCTCTGGCGCTTGTCTTGGCCAGTGCCGCCGGGCAAACGGATGCGGCCAAAATGCCTTTTGGCCCCAACCTCGGCTACTGGAGGTTTTCGGCCCGCAACTCGGAGGTATCATTCAGCTGCCGTTTGATGCGGAAAGGCACTTTTATCGGCGGCAGTTGCCTAGGCGGCGGCTTCACATCCGGCGGCCTCGCCTACGGTGTGATTGACGGTTCGGAGGTTTACGTCTCGATTTACTTCGAGAGGTCGGATGACAGCGACGTGTCCTTTGACTTTGCTGGCACCCTATCGGCCGTAGGCGACAAGTTTTCTGGGATCATGCTCACGACTGACGGTGCGCGCGCTGATTTCGTAGCGGTACCGGGCGTTATCCCGCCTGACGCGCCGGCCCCTCTCATCGTCCCATAGCGGACCCTCCTGTTTGCAACGCCGCTTGGACCAGTTGTTTACCCAACCGTCTACATCGATCCGTCTTGCGGTTGCGCCAACGATTTTCAACTCAAATTCAACGAGGGCTTCGCGAATGGCGACACGGCAACTTCTGTCCCAGAACCCTTCACTGTCTCACTGCTCGGTGCTGGTCTCGCTGACGCTCTTGGTTTGCGTCGGCGCAAATCGAGAATCTCAACTTCGGTTTCATCCTATAAGCAGCGCGGCTAGGTTGCTGGCGGCGGCGTTTCGTTAAAACTCAAGATTGCCCGTTCGACGTCCATGAGTCGCCGCTCAATCTTCCCAAACAGACTAACGCAAAAGCCGACGACAAGTAGAACGGACCCGAGGATCGTAAGGCCGATGGTAACCGCCATCATGCTCGGACCGCCAAACGAAAGCAAAAGCGCGGCTAAAAGTGCGATTGATCCGACGACGTAAAAAATAATGGGTTCGCTTATGCGCGGCGGCGCAGGTTCAATTGGCGCAGTCTCAATAGGTGCAGGTCCCTCTGACATAGCCCCTCCGGTTTAGAGCCCCGAGGCTAGCTTGCCCCGGAAGAACAAAGAAGTCCCGCTGGTTTCCCAGCGGGCCACGGACAAACTTTGGCGGCAATGACGCTCTTTACATATTGTGCCTTCTGTCACTGCCTTCTGTCACTGCCTTCGGGCACTGCCCTCGGGCGCCTATGCGGGCGCAGGAGCCTTGGCGCATTCAATATCGCGACATGGAATGCACGCTGCCTAATCGGGACGAATAGGGGCTGGTTCGCCACGATGTCAGCCAGTTGCACAGATGGAACTTAGTTCCATATGGAACGCGGTGCATGGTGCAGCGTTTTTTCAGCAGAATTGAAGGCCAGAGGAGCCTGACATGCAAAAGTTTCACACTATCGCACTGGCTGCGGCAAGTTGCGCGTGGTTCGGTCTCGGCAGCGGAGTTGCCGTCGCACAGACCGTTTCCGGCGGCGATGCCTACCAGCAGGGTTATGCAGCTGGCGCATCCGCAAAGGAACACAACAACTTTAATGCATTCGACAACGGCTATCAGGCTGGCAAAGCGGCACAAAGCAATGCTGATAGCCAGGCTGCGGACATTCAAGCCTACAATAGCGCTCAAGCGTTCAATAATGGCTATCGGGCGGGCATTGCCCAAGCCAACAGGGACAAACAGGAAGCTTACAACGATGGTTATCAGGATCGGGCTGACTGGGATCGGAGCGTGACCGCTCGCGCTTTTGACGATGGCTTTAACGCCCGCGCCTATTGGCGGGCGCGTCATGAGGCGGATTATCCGTAGTAGGTCGGCTGGAAATGAAACGGCCCGGTGCGAAGACGCGCGCTGGGCTGTTTGTTTTTTGCTCGACCGACTCGACCAGCCCGGCCAGAGTGGGCCCGCCTTGCCGACACCGGTCATTTTGTTTGGCGCTCAAATCCGGACGAGGTGACGCGGCAGATGAGCGCATTCATGAACAGCCTGCAATAAGGTATGCGCGCCAATTCGCAGTGATGGCGTCATTGGTGCAGCTGGCTGAGTGCGCAAATAAGTCCCGATGCGCTACGGCTACCACTTAAATTGCAATTTGAGGCCGCCGCCGCCCACTCCACTCCCCAATAGCGACGTAAAGTCAGCGCTGCTGCTTGCCGGTCGCACGGAAAAAAAATCCAAGTGGCCGTTTTGAAGGTCGAACTTTTGCGAGGGCATGCCAAGGCTGGAACTACCCACGGTCGGAAATAGAGAATCTTGATCTGAAGGCAGAAGAGGAGCCGGTAAAGCGATCAAACCGCCGTTGCCCGATATTGTGCCGTCGGCCAACGCCGCACCGCTGCCTCCGGCCAGTGCCAAGGCGACAAGCGCGACGCGGAATATCCGAGGTACGAGGTCCATGCCCTACCCCACCTTGCCGTCTGAGCGACGGTCTGTCTGCCTCTTGTAGCAGTTTGGCACCATGGCAACAACACCAGCTGCCTGGCAAAGTGCTACGTTTCATTGAGCAGCAGCGATCTGGAACTTCAAATTCGGACTTGTCCATCATGGCCTGTCTCCATCATCTATGGTGACCTCACGGCCTGCGAACTAGGCTCTCATTCCCCAACCGGCCCAGTGTGGGCTGCGTCCAGGTGGCGTAACACCGGAGGGCGCTATCGCCCCCCCGCACTGTTTTTTTCACCGGGCACCAGCGCGAAGCAGAAGCTGCCCTCCGGACGATCCGCACTCGATCTCGCCCCTCAAGCGCCTTGGGCATTGGTCCAATTGCGTATTTCGCCCATGTTAGGCACGTATCCCAGATATTATTGAATCAGCCATTTGTGCAGAGACAAAAACGCGAGAAGCACCATTGGCGCGCGCGCCTGCCTGTGGCTGCGCGTTAAATGGCGGCTATGATCAATGGGCTCTTCCCAGGCTTGGTGATTGCCACGCTTGCTGGCGCTCAAGCGGAAGCGCAGGAACCCGCATTGCTATCGCCGCCCCCGCAAGTGTCATTGTCCGTTTCAGTGTCCCGGCCTTTGGCGCCGCCTCTTCCCGCACGGGCAAATTTCCGGGGGGAATCCGCGCCCATCGGCGTGCGACGAATGGCAAACTGGGTGGTTGCTGCGGCGGACAATGGCGGCTTGTCGTTTGTAATTATCGATAAGAACGTACGCCGCCTCGCTGGAAGTCCAATCGGATCAAGCTTCGGCATGGTTCGACCGCGGACTGGCACGCCTGTTCCTCCGCGAAAAACAAGGGCTCCTGGATATTGCCGAAGCGCGGCGCAGGGATGCCGGCGTGGCCGCGCTGTTTGTCCAGACGGGCGTTTTGCCCTCCCACTGCCTGAAGTCCGCAGGACTTGACTGTCCGCGCGCTTCTCCATTGCTGCCGGAGGTACGTCCGGGCGCCTATCAAGCGGCAAGGCTCCATGCCGACGCCGATCAGCAGTTGTTTTTGGCATTCAAAGCTGACCCCGATGACATGGCCGCCGGGAAGACAAGCAGGTAGGGTACGACCGTGTCGAACCTTAAATGGACAAACAGGTGGGTATGGCCAGGTCTGGCTGTTGTGACGATCGTGACGGGCTGTGCCACCCAGCCGCCTGGAAAAGTTGAGGATCCGGCGTTTTGGCTTGGATTGTTTCATGGCTTCACGGCCGTCCCGGCCCTGATCGGCAGCCTGTTTTTTCGCATTCGCATATATGCGTTTCCCAATAGCGGATTCTGGTATGATGCGGGCTTTGTGACTGGTTTTGGCGCGAGCGTTGTGCTGCTGATCCTCTTCTCCATCGCGCGGATTGGCGGCTTTGTCACCAAGGAAGGTTCTTGAATGATGCCGCAAGGGCTGCGGCCCGCCGGAAACCTGTTTGAGACCATCGTCAGCGCACTGGTGATCCTGGTGGCGCTGGCATTCCTCGTATTCGTATACAAGCAGACCGGTACCGGTCATTTTGGAAGCTATTCCTTGACGCTGCGCATGCCCAGCGCGGCCGGCCTCGACGTTGGAAAAGACGTGCGGGTGGGCGGCGTCAAGGTCGGCTCGATTTCGCACTTGTCGCTTGACCGAAAGGATTTTTCAGCGATCGTGCAGTTTGATATGCGTGATGACCTTTTGCTTCCTGCCGATTCGACTGCAGCCATCACTTCGACGCCGCTGGGCGATGTCTATCTGGTCATCAATCCCGGCCACGCTGTCCGCAAGGTTTCGCCGGGCGGTGTGCTAATGCAGCCTGGGGCAAGGCGGCTCGCGCCCGCTGCCGGCACCTGATCCGTTCTCCAGCACTGGCAGCGTTCCAGCTGTCATTCTGTGAAACGCCGGGAAGCAAATCCGGCCGCTCACACGAGTGACTTCTATTGACGATGCAAAGCACCATCGAGGGGACCGGCACGATCCTCAGGCTCATCAATGATCATTTCGCCCCCGATATGTCTGTGCCCGATCCAACGGTGGGAACCATTCGGTTTGGTCCTTAGGGATTCTACGTAGCGCGATGAGCAGCGACCTTTAACGTGCTGTTTTTATTGGGTATTTTAAAAACCAAGCGTGTCCAGCTTGATCCGGATTTCTGCGTCCTGCTATCCCGTGCGAATGCATGCCATGGTCCTGAGACGGCCGGGTCAGCCGCTCACATGGGAGTCCCTGCCACACCGTCATCCGGGCGGGGGCGAAATCCGCGTGCGCGTCAGCGCCTGTGGCGTGTGTCGCACCGATCTGCACGTTGTGGATGGCGAGCTGACCGAGCCGGCCCTGCCGGTGATCCCTGGACATGAAATTGTCGGCCGTGTGGAAGCGCTGGGGCAGGGCGTGGAAGGTTTGCGGCTGGGCGAACGCGTAGGCATTCCATGGCTGGGCTGGACCTGCGGGGTATGTCCTTTTTGCGCAATGGGTCATGAAAACCTTTGCGACCGGCCCCTATTCAATGGCTACACGCGCGACGGCGGTTTCGCCACGGAGGTCATCGCAGACGTGCGCCACACCTTCGCCTTGGGGGAAGGGGGCGGCGACGCTGAACTTGCGCCGCTATTGTGCGCGGGTCTGATCGGCTGGCGCTCGCTGAAAATGGCGGGCGAGGGAGAGACGTTGGGGCTCTATGGGTTCGGCGCGGCCGCCCACATTATTGCCCAGGTGATACGCGCGCAGGGCCGCCGTTTTTTTGCCTTCACCAAACCGGGTGACACACAGTCCCAGGAATTTGCGAGAAGCCTTGGCGCGCAATGGGCAGGCGGTTCCAATGAGGTGCCACCGTGCGAGCTTGATGCTGCAATTCTTTATGCGCCCGATGGCCATTTGATACCGCAAGCCTTGAAAGTCACGCGCAAGGGCGGGCGGGTCGTCTGCGCCGGCATCCATATGAGCGATATACCATCCTTTTCCTACGATCTGCTGTGGGGCGAGCGACAGATCTTGTCGGTCGCAAATCTGACGCGGCAGGATGGTATCGAATTTCTTGCCCAAGCCCAGCGCATCGGGATTAAGACGCATGTCACGCGCTATCCTCTTGCCCAGGCCAACCAGGCACTGGCTGACCTTCGGGCCGGGCGCTTCGATGGCGCCGCGGTGCTCATTCCCTGATGATGTCGGCTGGTCTTTCCGGCTATCCACCTAGCCTGCGCTGATAATGACTTTCAACGCCCTGGTTTGCGATGCGCGGCCAAAGGTGTCATAGGCATCCAAAATCCGGTCAAGCGGGAATCAGTGCGTTATCAGCGACGCGGGATCGAGTTTCTTTGCAGCAACCGCGCGCAAGAGCATTCCAGTCGTGGTCGTATCAACGAGGCGGGTGGTGATTGCGATGTAATGCGACCATAGCTTTTCCCGGACCGTCGAAGAATTGATCTCCCGCCGCGTTGTACCAGCAGGCCAGTTTCAGACCAAGAGGGCTTCAGTCTGTCTTGGCAAGCTCGCGTCCCGCGCCCACCCAGGCATCGGTTCCGCCCAGAAGCGGGCGAATTTTCTTGAAGCCGGCCCTTTTCAGGTGGCGCGCAGCGACAGCGGCTGTCGCCTCGTTTGGACAGGCGCAATAGACGACGATTTCCCTGTCCGGTGAAATGTCCGCGAGCATGGGGTGGATGTCCTCGGGGTGTGCCGCCAGCGCGCCGGGAATGATGCCGTCACGATCACGTGTCTGCGCCGACCTGACATCCAGGATCACGGGCGTATTGCCGGATTCCATCAGGTCTATCAGCTCCCCCACGGTGATGCGGTCCATCCGCAATTGGCGGATGAAGGTGACCCGCTCCCACCAGCGCAACAGGATGTAGATTGCGAAGGCCATGACCAGCAACACGATACTGATCATTCCGAATGCTGCCATCGTGTTGAGGATTTCGGCCACGGCGCGGTGGAAGAGCGCCCCGATTAGCGCGGCCAGGCCGTAATAGAGGAAGCCGCCAACCAGATTGAGCGAAAGGAAAAATGCCACCGGCAGCCGCAGGACGGCCGCCATCGCAACTGCTATGTTGGTGAAGGCCGGCACGTAACGGGCGAAGAGCAGGGACCAGGGGCCCGCCCGCTGGAACAAATTTTCTGTCTGGCGCACGCAGGAATCCGGCGCCAGCGAGATCCGGCAGAGTATCGCCAGGATCCGTCGGCCAATTCGTATGGCGGCCCAATACCAGATGGCGTCGGCCAGAAGTGCGCCCGCCAGGGCAGCGCCGATGACGGCGGGAAGCGGGAAATGACCGTTGCGTGCGATGGCGCCTGCCGCGACCAGAGCGGGAAGCGAAGGAACCGGCAAGCCTATCTCGTCCAGCAGGACCACTGCAAATATCAGCAGCAGTCCGTAGCTCTCGATCAGGTGAGTAAGTACCTGCATGCCGCCTCTCGATCCTATTCTAGACGATTTTTCGAAGACGGGCGTCGGGGCCTGTCAGCGTCTGGCAGGCCCCGTTAGCGCCTGTTCATGCCAGCGTGATCGAAACATCGATATTGCCGCGTGTAGCTTTGGAGTAGGGGCAGATCTGATGGGCCATGTCGACCAGGCTTTGCGCGACGTCCCGCTCCAGACCCGCAAGGCTGACATAAAGGTGCGCCCTGAGGAAAAAACCACCCGTAGCCGTGTAGAGCTCGATGGCGGCATCGATCACAGGCGCTGCCGGCAGGCTGATCTTCTTTTGGGCAGCGGCAAGATCGATCGCTCCCATGAAGCAGGCCGACCAGGCCGCACCGAAGAGCTGCTCCGCCGCCGGGTGTGGCTGGGCAAGTTTGAGGTCGAGAAAGCCGTCGCTGCTGCGCGCGGAGCCATTTGGGCCCCCGACATTGCGGGTACGGCCGGTGAAAAGGACTTTTTCGCTCACGACGATCTCCTTCTGTTGATTAATCACACACGATTAAAGCGTACACGATCTAAATATGTCCACGAGCTGGACCATGTCAAGCACTTCCGATTTAATCGTATGCGAGCTATATTGCCGCAGAGATCAGCGTGAGGAATGTTGCCCATGTCCCAACCAGCCCAAGCCGGCACCGAAGGCCGCAAGCTGTCGAATTTCCTGTGTTTTGCCGTTTATTCGGCCAATCTGGCTTTCGGGCGGGCCTACAAGCCGATCCTGGACAGGCTGGGCCTGACCTATACGCAGTATGTCGCCTTGGTGGCACTAGGCGAGGAGGACGGCCAAACCGTTGGTGCGCTGGGCGAGAAATTGTTCCTGGAATCCAACACGCTGACGCCCATCCTCAAGAAGCTGGAACGCGAGGGTTTTGTCCACCGCAAGCGCGACCCCGCCGATGAACGTCAAGTAAGGGTCGGACTGACGCCGGCGGGGCGCCGCCTGTTGGAAAAGAATCCAGGCGCGTCCCTGGTGGAAGCGACCGGTCTGGGTAAAGACTTTGCTGCCATCCAGAAAAGCGTCACACGGTTGCGTGACAATCTGTTGCGTGCTGCGCAAAGCCACGAATTGGGCAAGGAATGATCGCGTCTCCGGATGCGCCTGCCGAAACCAAGCGTGCGTTAGCCATACGCTTATCTTCCGATTGATGACCAGGGGCCGTCACGCCACAGTCAGGATCGAGGCTGGGGGCGTTCGGTATCTCCATACTGCCTTAGCTTCGAAGGCCCGGTCCGATTACCCTCGCGGCGGGTCTTTTCATTGCGGCTGTTCGCGCAAAAGCTCCGGCCCCCGGTTCGTCCTCCACAGCGACACAATGGCGAACCGTGCAAGACACGCCGGATTTGCGCATCGCGCGGGATGGGCGCTACACAGGACGGCGGCTCTTGGGTCGCAAGAAAGACAATGGGGGGAATATGAAGCTTTCGGTCGCAGCTGCGGCAGTCTTGCTCCTCCTTGCCGAGAAACCGGCCGCAGCACAGGCTCCATCGGCCGCGCCTCCGGCACCAGTGCCGCAATTTGGCCTGCCCACGCCTTCGGTCTTCACGTCGAAAATCGGCTTCTTTACGCCCGAACGGATCGACGGCGCAAGTTATCCACGTGTGATCCAGCTCAAGATCGGTGCGCAAAAGGGCAACCTGCTCGCCACCTTCGCCCGACGTGGCCCGCTTCTGATCTTCCGCAGCACCGACAATGGTGACAGCTGGCAACAATTTTCCGAAGTACCGCAGCTGGAAGGCGAGCCGTGCCTCTATGAGCTGCCTGCTAAGATGGGAGAGTTTCCCGCCGGCACGATCCTGGCCTGCGGCGGCAGTCTGCCCGGCAAGACACCGGGCAAGCGTTCCCTGGATGTGGCCGTGAGCAGGGACGGTGGCAAGAACTGGGACTATCTCAGCACCATCGCCACAGGCGGCATCGGCCGCTATGACCCTTTGGACCGCGCCGGCCTGCTGGGTAACCAGAATCCGGTATTTGAGCCGTATCTCTTGGCCGATGCCCAAAACCGGCTGATCGCCTATTTCTCCGACGAGCGCGACAAGAAGAGCGGCTACAGCCAGCTACTGGACCACGAAGTCTCCACCGACGGCGGCAGAAGCTGGGGCCCGCCTGTCTATGACGTCGCCATTCCCGATGGCCTGTCGCGGCCGGGCATGGCCATCGTCGCGCGCGACGGCAAGGGCAAATTCTATATGAGCTATGAGCTGGTAAGCGCGCCCGGCTACGCATTGGAACCGCGCACCAACGCGACGCACTTCCGAACCTCGATGGACGGCGTGAGCTGGGGCGATCCGAAAAGTCCGGGCACTCTGGTGCAGGATCGATGGCGGCAATTTCCCAATGGCACGCCCTATATCGTCTGGTCGCCCTGGGGCGGACCAGATGGCACGCTTTTGGTGACCGGACGCTCAGTGATCCGCGACGAGATTGGGCGGGTGGGGCAGGGCATGTTCGTAAACCAGCATGGTGGCGAGGGATTGTGGTCACTGGTCGAGACACCGATCGACTACAATATCGATGTCGATGGCTACAGCCAGACCATGATCCCGCTGGGCGACGGGAGAGAGATTCTGCAATTGGTATCGGTGAACAGCCGCATCGAATATACAAAGTTCAGGTTGCCGGAAAAAATGCCGACTTATGGCTTTCCATGGGATCAGGGGCCGGCAACCGGACCGCGTTGATAGCAAGGGGGAGTGGCATGTCGATCAGGTTTCTTGCAGCCGCCTTGACGCTGGCCATAGTGTGCGTGAGCCAAGCGCGGGCCGAGACCGCGACCACGTCGGGCAAGCTGGTGGTGGATGCGCCGACACTGACCGCCATCGGTGTGGAATGGAAGATTGGCGGCGATGACAATCGCAACGCGTCAGTCGAGGTCAGCTATCGCCGCAAGAGCGAACAGGTCTGGCGCAAGGCGCTACCCTTGCTGCGTGTCCATCACGAAGTCATCAACAGCGCCGAGCCGCCATTTCAGCCGGCGGAACCCAGTGCCGCCAATCCCAACGGCTCGCGGGAAAATCCCTGGCACTACGACACGGGAAATATGTTCGCTGGTAGCATCCTCAATCTGGAGCCGGACACGGAATATGAATGCCGTTTTCAGCTGTCAGACCCGGATGGCGTCAGCGGTGAGAAGGAAAAGTTCATCACCTTGCGCACCCGCAAGGAGCCGGAACCGGCGGCGGGTGGCCATGTCTATCATGTCTATCCCATTGGCTGGACAGGCCCGAAGCAGCAGCCCGCCTTCATTGGTCTGATGCGGGCCTATAATATGGGTTCTTCGGCGTCCGACCATGATCATTCGTTCCCCCCGCGCGTGCAGCCGGGCGATACCATCCTGGTGCATGGCGGCCTCTATATCAGCGACCGCTTCCATTACATGAACGGGTTGCCGCATCCCGGCTACAATGCGCTGGCCTCGGTGACGGACGGCACTTATTACCTCACCCAGAGCGGCACGCCCGACAAGCCGATCGTGATCCAGGCGGCGGGCGATGGCGAGGTGATCTTCGACGGCGCCGGAGCCGAGAATCTCTTCAACCTTTTGCGCGCCAACTACAATTATTTCGAAGGCATCACGGTGCGCAATACCACGGTGGCCTTCCTGCTAGGCTGGAAGGATATAGCCGGCTCCAGCGGGTTCACCCTGAAGCGCAGCCGCATCTATGACGTGGCGCGCGCTGTGCAGGCCGAATGGTCGGGCTCGCGTGATTTTTTCATTGCCGACAATGTGATTATCGGCCGACATGAGCCCACCAAAATGATGAGCTGGACGGGCGCGCTATGGGCAAACCTGCCAGGTTTTCCGGAGTCGCTGCAGTCGGAATATGGCATCAAACTCTATGGCCAGGGCCATGTGGTGATGCACAATTATGTCGCCGATTTTCATGACGCGATCGACGTCTCCACCTATGGCGAGCCCGACGGTACGCCCGACATAGCCGGAACAGCCGTTTCAGGACCGAGCGAGTTGGACGAGCGCATGGCGTCCTCGATCGATTTCTATCGCAACGATGTCTACAACATGGGCGACAATTGCATCGAGGGCGATGGCGGCGCCCACAACATCCGGGTGTTCGAGAATCGCTGCTTCAATACCGCGGCAGCCACGCTCAGCGCTCAGCCCATTTTTGGCGGCCCGATCTACTTCTACCGCAATCTTGTTTACAACGCGCCCAGCGGCGGGCCGTTGAAATTCGCCGACACGCCGGCGGGCGTTTACGTCTATCAAAACACCTTTGTCGCCGGCGACACCTCGCCCGGCGGACCCGTCGCCAATGCGCATCTGAGAAACAATCTGTTCCTGGGAACGGGCTCCGACCGACCGGTGTTCCAACTCGATACCACGACGAATTATTCCACGTCGGACTATAACGGATTCGACCTGAACAGCGGCGCCAACAATTTCGTCTGGAATTCGCCGCCCGACGGCACGGCCGCGGATTATGACTACACCCACAAGCTGACGGCGCGCCGCTTCCACTCGCTAAAGGATTATGCAGCCGCAACCGGCCAGGATCGGCACAGCGTGACTGTCGATTACAAGGATCTCGTCAATGTCACTCGGCCCAACCGGTCGGATCCGCAGCGTCTTTACAATCCGGAAGACATGGATTTCCGGCTGCGCCCGCGTTCCGCAGCAATCGATGCGGGAATAGTGTTGCCCACCATCAATGACGATTTTGCCGGAAAGGCCCCTGACCTGGGCGCCTATGAATTGGGCCAGCCGGTTCCAGATTATGGTCCGCGCCAACTTCCCAGCGGTGTCAGCGGCCCTGAGGATATGGGATACCGTTCCTGGAACGGTCCGCCGCGCAAGGATCTGCACCTGCTTAAATGAATACCATGACGCCGATTTCCGTTCTCGACCTCACGCCCATCAAGCAGGGCGGCAGCGTGGTTCAGACCTTTCGTGAAACCGTAGAGCTGGCGCAGCACGCCGAGGCTCTGGGTTATAAACGCTACTGGCTGGTGGAGCATCACAACACGCCGAGCGTGGCGGGTGCCGCGACCGCAGTTCTCATGGCTCATGTTGCCGCCCATACAAAAACCATCCGCATCGGCGCCGGCGGGATCATGCTGCCCAATCACGCGCCGTTGATGGTCGCAGAACAGTTTGGCACCCTGGCCGCGCTTTACCCGGGCCGCATCGATCTAGGTCTTGGCCGCGGCGTCCCTAGCGATCCGGCCACGCTTCAGGCGCTGCGGCGTGCGCCCAATGACGCGGGCGAATTCCCGCGCGACGTGCAGGAGCTGCTGTTTTTCCTGAAGCCGGCGGCACCCGGCCAGAAGGTCCGCGCCATACCCGGCGAAGGGGCGGGTGTGCCGGTATGGCTGCTTGGTTCAAGCCTGGGTGGCGCCCAGCTTGCTGCAAGCCTGGGTCTCCCCTTCGCCTTTGCCGCACATTTCGCCCCCGACCAGCTGGATGTGGCGCTCGCCACCTATCGCGGCCGGTTTACCCCTTCGGTTTGGCTCGAAAAGCCCCAGGTAATGCTGTCGCTTGCGGTTGTAGCCGCCGAAACGGATGCGGAAGCGCGTCTGCATTTTTCCAGCGCACAGCAGGCCACGCATGCACCTTTGCCGCCGCCCATCGCCGATTACGAGAAGTCACTCGACCCGCAACGTCTGGCGCTGGTCAGCCGCGCCTTCCGTCATTCCGTTGTTGGCGACCCCGCGACTATCGCGAAAGGCGTGAGGGATTTTATTGCCCGCTACCGACCGGACGAAGTGATCGTCACCGCGCAGATCTATGATCATGCCGCGCGGCTGCGGTCGCTGGAGATTCTCAGCGCTGCGTTG
>DATKEP010000123.1:0-10200 GCA_035512055.1 Rhizomicrobium sp. | reverse complement strand
GTGATCGCACGCCTGAGCGTGCGATCATCCCCGGCGAGCGGGTCCATAGCGACAGCGTATGGACGCCGCGAGGGAAGTGGCTCCAGGCAGATTTTCGGGGGCGTTAATGCGCAAAGGACTTTGGGCGCTGCTGCTAGCCTTTGTCTGTACACCGGCATTCGCCGACAAGACCCTGATCGAATCCCCCGATGCGCCCAAGGCGATCGGGCCCTATTCGCAGGCCATCGCCAGCGGCAGGCTGGTGTTTGTCTCCGGCTCGCTGCCTTTCGACCCCGCCGGAAAGATTGACTACAGCAAACAGGATGTCAGCGCCCAGGCCCGCCGCGCGCTGGACAATATCGTGCTGGAACTGAAAGCCGCGAACCTGACCCTGGATGATGTGGTTTCGGCCACTGTATATGTCACCGACATCGATGATTTTCCGGCAGTGAACACGGTCTATGCCAGCTATTTCCACCCGCCCTATCCGGCCCGCGCATTTGTCCAGGTCGCAAAACTCCTGCGGGGCGCGAAGGTGGAGATCAGCGTGATCGCCGCGCGCAGTTAGCTCAACAAGAATTGCCTCTCACACCAGATCGAACAGCAGCACTTCGCTGGGCGCCTTGGACCTTATCGCGATTTCGTCCACGTCGGTGATGGCGGCAGCGTCGCCTGCCAAAAGCGTCTCCTCGCCCAGCTTCACTTCGCCCTTGGCCACCTGCAGCCAGGCCTTGCGGCCGGGCTGAAGCGGATGGATCGCCTCGACGCCGGCGTCGAGCCTGGCAGCCCAGATTTCCGCGTCCTGCACCAGCCGCACTTCATTCTCGCGCGGGTCGGGCGCGGCAATGCGGGCGAACTGGTTGCGCACGCTGTCCGGGTCGATGGTCTTCTGCTCGTAACCGGGCTCGATGCCGCGCTTGGACGGCATGATCCAGATCTGCAGCAGGTGACAGGTCTCGGTGGCGCTGGCATTGAATTCAGCATGCGTGATGCCGGTCCCCGCGCTCATGCGTTGGATCTCGCCCGGCCGGATGGTGCCGCCGCCGCCGGTGGAATCCTTGTGCGCGATCGCCCCGCCCAGGATGTAGGTGACGATCTCCATGTCGCGGTGCGGATGGGGCGGAAAGCCCGCGCCGCCCTTGATCCAGTCTTCGTTGATGACGCGCAAGGGCCCGAAATTTTCATGCGCCGGATCGTAAAAGTCACCGAAAGAGAAGCTGTGCCGGGAATCCAGCCATCCGATCCTGGTTCTGCCGCGCTCGCCCGAGCGCCTGAGGGTCATCATTTTTTCCGCCTTTCAATGGCGTCCCAGACCAGCCCCGCAATGTCGGCGCCGCCAAAGCGGCGGACCTCGTGGATGCCGGTGGGAGAGGTAACGTTAATCTCGGTCATATAGTCGCCGATCACATCGATCCCAGTGAAGATGAGCCCCCGTTTTTTCAATTCCGGTCCGATCGCAGCGCATATCGCCTTTTCGCGCGGGCTGAGTTCGGTGGCTTCGGGCCTGCCGCCCACATGCATGTTGGAGCGGGCCTCGCCTTGCGCCGGCACCCGGTTGATGGCGCCGGCGAATTCCCCGTCCACCAGGATGATGCGCTTGTCGCCCTGGCGCACTTCGGGGATGTAGCGTTGGACGATGACGGGCTCGCGATAGAATTGGGTGAACATCTCCATCAGCGCGCCGAAATTTTCGTCATCCGGCCTGACCCGGAACACGCCCGCGCCGCCATTGCCGTAAAGCGGCTTCAGGATGATGTCCTTGTGCTCGCCGCGGAACGCCCTGATTTCGCGCAGGTCCGATGTGATGAGTGTCGGCGGAATGAATTCGGAAAATTCGGTGACGAAGAGTTTCTCGGGCGCATTGCGTACCTGGGCGGGATCGTTCACCACCAGCGTCTTGGAATGAATGCGCTCAAGGATATGGGTCGCGGTGATATAGGCCATGTCGAAGGGCGGGTCCTGGCGCATCAGCACCACGTCCGCCGCCGACAGGTCGTAGACGAAGGGCGCGCCAAGCGCGAAATGATCGCCCTTGACCGCGCGCAAATTCAGCGGCCGCACATGGGCGGTGACCTTGCCGTCGCGGAAGGAAAGATCGCGCGGCCCGTAATAGAGCAGGCTGTGCCGACGATTCTGCGCTTCCAACGCCAGCGCGAAAGTGGAATCGCCGCCGATATCGATCTTTTCGATCGGGTCCATCTGGATCGCAACGGTCAGCGGCATGTCATGTCCCTTGAAAAGCAGGCTCAAAAATCGGCACGCCACACGTCCCGGTAATGCACCGGCGGGGCACGCGCGCCGATGGCGACAATATCAAACCGCGCGCCGCGCCGGGCGAGAGCCGGGCGGCCGCCCAGATATAGGAAGGCGGCGCGGGCAATGCGAGTCTGCTGGGCGGGCCCGACCGATTCCGCGGCCAGGCGGTCCTTGCCCCTCGTCTTCACCTCGATGAAGCAGAGCGGGCCGACGGGCGCGGCCGCCACCAGGTCGACCTCCCCGGCACGGGTCTTCAGGCGGCGGGCCAGTATCCGGTAGCCCTTCAGCCTCAGCCACAGGGCGGCCAGGCTTTCGCCCGTGTGGCCGCGCCGCTCGGCGGCCTGCTTGTCGACCGCCATGCCTCAATTCTTCTTCAGTTCCAGGGCGCGGTCATAAAGCAGCTTGCGCGAAGCGCCGGTCAGGCCGGCAATCATGTCGGCCGCGGGTTTGACCGGCATGAAAGCCAGCGCGGCCTTGAGCGCGGCATCCACTTTCGCCGTATCGGTTGATGTCCCGCCCGGCGGGCCGACCAGCAGCGTGACTTCGCCCCTGGGTGCCCCGGCCTCGGCATAGTGCGCCGCAAGTTCGCCGAGTGGGCCTCGGCGAACTTCCTCATGCAGCTTGGTGAGCTCGCGCGCCACCGCGGCATGGCGCTCGCCCAGCACTTCGACCATCGCATGAAGCGTCTCGCCCAGCCGCTGCGCCGATTCGAAAAAGATCAGGGTGGCGCGCAAGGATTTGAATTCTTCCAGCGCGCTTTGCCGCTCGCCCGCCTTCGAAGGCAGGAAGCCCGCGAACAGGAAGCGGTCGGATGGCAGGCCGCTCAACGTCAATCCCGCCAGAACGGCGGATGCGCCTGGGATCGCGACCACCGGGAGCCCGGCGGCCATGACCTCGCGCAGCAGCTTGTAGCCGGGGTCGGAAACCAAGGGTGTGCCGGCATCGGACACAAGCGCCACCGCCTCGCCCTGTTCCAGCCGGGCCAGGATTCTCGGCCGCATGTCAGGGCCATTATGGTCATTGTAGGGGATCATGGGCTTGCGAATGCCATGGATGGCCAAAAGCTTGGCGGTGACACGGGTATCCTCGGCGGCGATGACGCTGCATGCCTTGAGCACATCCAGCGCCCGAAGCGAGATATCCCGGGCATTGCCGATGGGGGTGGCCAGGACATAAAGACCGGCCGCCAATTCGCCGCGATCTTGAGATTTACCCGTCGCGGCCAAAAGCCTAGTTTTGGGCATCAAAGGAATTTCCCATGTCCGGCCGATTGTTGCCTTCTTCTTTGCCCCGCTTTTGTGCCATTGCCGCGGTCCTTGCGATAGCCGCCTGCACACCGCCCCCCGCGCCGGCGCCCAAGCCGCTGCCGCCTCCGCCGCCCCCGCCGGTCGCCGGCAATCCGCTCGACCATGACCTGCCCGGCTATATGCGCCTGCCCGGCATTGCGCCCAACGAGGTTCCGGTCAGGGTGGGGATCATCCTGCCCTTCACCAGCGGCTCGGCCGGCACGCGCGCGCTTGCAGCCTCGATGCTGAAGGCGGCCGAAATGGCGATGTTCGATTCCGGCAACCACGACATCCTTCTGATGACCGCCGATGAAGGCAGCGGAGGCGCAGCCGCCGCCGCGGCGGCACAGCAGCTTCTGGGTCAAGGCGCCGAAGTGATCGTGGGCCCGCTGTTCGGGCCTTCGGTCGCGGCGGTTGCACCCATCGCGCGCGACCGCGGCGTGCCGGTGCTGGCTTTCTCCACCGAGAAAAGCGTGGCGGGCAAAGGCGCCTATCTATTGAGCTTCCTGCCGCAGAACGAAGTGCGCCGGGTGGTGAACTTCGCCGCCGCCAATGGCCATCACCAGTTCGCGGCGCTTCTGCCCGAGAGCCCTTATGGCGAAGTGACGGGCTCTGCCTTCAATGAAGCGGTGTCGGACAGCCACGGCAGTGTCGTGGATGTGGAGCATTTCGCCGCCAACGCCGGTGACGTGGCCCAGCCCAGCGATGCCGTGGTCAAGAGCGGTGCGGATGCGGTGTTGATCGCGCAAGGCGGCGTGATGCTGCGCGCCATCGCGCCGACACTGTCTTTCCACGGCGCCAGCCGCGACAAGGTCAAGCTGCTGGGCACCGGGCTCTGGGCCGACGATCCGTCGCTGGAGAAGGAATCAAGCCTGGCGGGAAGCTGGTATGCCGCGCCCGCGCCCAATGCCGATGAGCAGTTCGTGACCCGGTACCGCTCGACTTTCGGCGCGGCGCCCGCGTCGTTGGCCTCGCTGGCCTATGATGCGTTGTCGCTGGTCGCACTGCTGTCGCCTGGCACACCCTATCACCGCTTCACGCAAGCCGCCCTGATGGACCCCAATGGCTTTGCCGGCGTGAACGGTATCTTCCGTTTCAGCGCCGATGGCACGTCGGAGCGCGGCCTGGCGGTGATGGAGGTCACGCCCACCGGGCCGGTGGTGGTGAGCCCCGCGCCGACCACCTTCCAGAAGAAGAGTTCGTAAGCTTCCTCTTCCTCAAGGGGAGAGGAAATCCAACACTAAACCAACTCCCCGATCACCCGGTTGAGCAGCAGGCGGCCGGTTGGTGTTGCGGCCAAGCGGCCGTGCTGGTGTGACAGCAATCCCTGCGCCGACAGGTCGTCGATTTTTGCGCTATCGAGGCGCATGGTCCAGCGCTTTTCATATGCGGCGAGATCGAGCCCTTCTGCCAGGCGCAGATTCATCAAAAGATGCTCGCGTGCCGCTTCTTCATTCGCCACGGGCGTCATTTCGGCAAAGCCATGACCGGTCTTGCCCACCGTGTCGCGCCAGCGTTCCGGCAGCTTGATGGCGGCGGTGGCAGTGCGCCGGCCGTTCAGTGTGAGGCGCCCATGCGCGCCCGGGCCCACGCCGGCATAATCGCCATAGCGCCAATAGATCAGATTATGGCGGCTTTCCTCGCCGGCGCGCGCGTGATTGGAGATTTCGTAAGCAGCAAGCCCCGCCGCCCCGGTCAATTCTTGCGTGGTCTCATACAATTCCGCCGCAAGGTCTTCGCCTGGAATCTGCAACTGGCCGTTTTTGTGCAGCAGTGCGTAAGGCGTTTCCGGTTCGATGGTGAGCTGATAGAGGGAAAGATGGGACGTGCCGAAGGACAGCGCCTCTTTCAATTCGCCGCGCCAGGCCGCATCGCTCTGATCGGGACGGGCATAGATGAGGTCCAGCGAGACGCGGCTGAAATTCTCCATCGCCAGTTTCAGCGCGGCCTTTGCTTCCGCCACGTCATGCAGCCTGCCCAATTTTTTCAAATCGGGGTCGTTCAGCGCCTGCACGCCCAGCGAGACGCGATTGACGCCGGCGGCGCGGTAATCGGCGAAGCGCGCGGCATCGGCCGAGGCCGGATTGGCTTCCAGTGTGATCTCGGCATCACTCGCCACCGGCCAGAGGCTGGCGATCTTTTCCAGGATGCGGCCTGTGGATCGGCCCAGCATCAGCGATGGCGTGCCGCCGCCGAAGAAAATCGTTTCCACTTTCGGCCTTTCGGCCTGATTGGCTGCGACCCAATGCAGTTCGGCAAGTATGGCGTCCACCCAGCCGTCTTCGTCTATCCCAGCGCGGACATGGGAGTTGAAATCGCAATAGGGGCACTTTGCGGCGCAGAACGGCCAGTGGATATAGATGCCGAAGCTCATGGCGCTAATCCATACTTGCCATGCCCTCGCAGGCGGGCCACGGCCGCTCGCTCAAGCTCACGGCGTTCGATGCTTTCGCAGGTCCACCGGACCTGCTCACGCGCGCGCCGCATCTCACGGATTGCCGCGTTCGCGGGAATGACAAAAAGGGCTAGAGCGACTCAACAAATATCCCCGAATGCAGCAGCTTTTCGAACGCCCTGGCCCGATGGCTCATGGCGTGTTTTTGCGCCGGCTCGATTTCCGCAAAAGTCTGCTCCATGGCGTCGGCGACGAAAATGGGATCATAGCCGAAGCCGCGCAGCCCTCGCGGCGGAAAGCTGAGATGGCCATGCACTTCGCCTTCGAACACCCGCGCTTCACCCGACGGCATGGCGATGCAAAGCGCGCAGACGAATTTCGCCGCACTGGTTAAGAGCCCCTTGTGGCGCAATTCGTCATGAACGCGGTTCATGGCGATACGGAAATCTTTCGTGGGCCCCGCCCAGCGCGCCGAATAGATGCCGGGCGCGCCACCCAGTGCTTCCACGCAAAGTCCGGAATCGTCGGCAAGCGCGGCGTGATGGCCAGCCTTGGCCGCGGCCAGCGCCTTGATCTCGGCATTGGCTGCGAACGTCGTGCCGGTCTCTTCCGGTTCGGGCAATCCAAGCGCGCCCGCGCCGATCGCCTGGATGCCGTGCGGACCAAGCAGCGCCTTGATCTCGCGCACCTTGCCTTCATTGTGCGAGGCGACCACCAGTTGGCTGCCGCGCGGCAGCATCATTGCGGTTTGCCCATCAGCCAAGCGCCTGCTTCTGCAGTTGGACCAGTTCGCCTATGCCCTTGCGTGCCAGCCGCAACATGCCGACCAGCTGGTCTTCGGTGAAGGGCGCGCCTTCGGCGGTGCCCTGGATCTCCACCAGGCCGCCATCGCCGGTCAGTACGAAATTGGCGTCGGTTTCCGCTGTGGAGTCCTCATCATAGTCGAGGTCGAGGACGGGCTGGCCCTTGACGATGCCGCAGCTGACCGCGGCGACATGGTCCCGGATCACGGCTTGGGTCGCCAGCCCGGTCTTCTTCATGAAGGCCAGGCACTGGCCGAGCGCGACAAAGCCGCCGGTGATGGCGGCTGTACGCGTGCCGCCATCGGCCTGCAGCACGTCGCAGTCGATGGTGATCTGCCGCTCGCCCAGTGCCTGAAGGTCGCAGACCGCGCGCAGGGACCGGCCCACCAGCCGCTGGATTTCCTGGGTGCGGCCCGTCTGTTTGCCGGCCGCCGCTTCGCGCCGCATGCGCTCATGGGTGGAGCGGGGCAACATGCCATATTCCGCCGTGACCCAGCCCTTGCCCGACCCTTTCAGGAAGGGGGGCGCCTTCTCCTCAAGGCTGGCTGTCACCAGCACATGGGTATCGCCGAACTTCACCAGGCAGGAACCTTCGGCATGGCGGGAAAAGCCGGGAGTGAGCGAAACTGCGCGCATCTGGTCTGGGGCGCGGTTGGAACGGCGCATGGAGCCTCATATATCGGTCTGCTAAGTTGGGGCGTTACCTAGCGTCAGCAACCCGGCCAGCGCAACCGCAAACAGAAAAATGCAGGAATAACAATAGCTTGAACCTTGAATCGCGCACTCCCTTCCTGATGCCCCAGGGCCTGACCGAGCGCCCCCGCGAGGTTTTCCGCCATCTGGTGGAGGCCTTCCTGGCCAGCGGCGAGCCGGTTGGCTCGCGCACACTGTCGCAGCGCCTGCCCCTGGCGCTCTCGCCGGCCTCGATCCGCAATGTGATGAGCGACCTGGAGGCGATGGGCCTGCTCTATGCCCCGCACACCAGCGCCGGCCGGGTGCCCACCGAAAAGGGCTTGCGCCTGTTCGTGGACGGACTTCTGGAAATCGGCGAGCTCGCGCCCGACGAGCGGGTGGCGATCGAGGCCCGCATGTCGGGCAGCGGCAGACAGATCGAGGATGTATTGACCCAGGCCACCCAATCGTTGGCCGGCCTGTCGCGCTGCGCGGGCCTGATGGTGACCGAAAAGCAGGACGCGCCCCTGAAGCATGTTGAGTTCGTCTCGGTTGCTCCCGGCAAGGCGCTGGTGATCATGGTGAGCGAAGACGGCCAGGTGGAAAACCGCGTCATCGAAACCCCGCCGGGCCTTCCCGCTTCGGCCCTGTGGGAGGCGAGCAATTACCTGGGCGCAAGGTTGCGCGGACGCACCCTGGATACGGCGCGCGCCGAAGTGCTGGAAGAGCTCGACGGCGAGAAGGTCGAGCTCGATGCCCTGACCGCCAAGCTGGTGGCCGAGGGTCTGGCCACGCTGGCAGGCCCTGAGAAAGTGCTGATCGTGCGCGGCGCCTCCCATCTGCTGGACACTGTCGCGGCCCAAGCCGATATCGAACGCATCCGCACGCTTTTCGACGACATCGAACGCAAGGCCGAGCTGATCCGCCTTTTGGAATTGGCCAAGGACGGACATGGCGTGCGCATTTTCATCGGATCGGAGAACCGGCTGTTCTCGCTGTCCGGTTCCTCCATCGTTGCCGCGCCTTACGCCAACGCCAAGGGAAAAATCGTGGGCGTGATCGGCGTCTTGGGGCCCACCAGGCTGAATTACGGCCGCATCATCCCCATGGTCGATCATACCGCGAAAGTCATTGGACGATTGCTTGCATAATGTTTAAGGACCAACCCATGAGTGACGAAATCAAGACCCCGGCCAACGACGCCGACAATCCCCATGCCGCCGAATTCGCGGTGCTGGAGGCCCTGAAAAACGAAGTGGAATCGCTGAAGGACCAGCGCTTGCGTGCGCTTGCCGAGGCCGAGAATATTCGCCGGCGCGCCGACCGCGAGAAGGCCGAGGCCAGCCAATATGCGGTGACCAAATTCGCCCGCGACATGGTGGGCATTGCCGACAATTTTGCCCGTGCGTTGGCCGCGGTACCTGCGGGCGTGCGCGAGGCCGCCGACCCCCAGGTTCGCGCCGTGCTGGACGGGGTTGAGGCCACCGACCGCCAGCTGATGCAGACGCTCGAGCGCTATGGCGTGAAGGCCGTGGAGACCTCCGGCAAGTTCGATCCCAACCTGCACCAGGCGATCGCCGAGGTGCCCGGCAACGGTATGCCTGGCGGCGCAATCGTGGATGTGGTGCAGACCGGTTACATGATCGGCGACCGTCTGTTGCGCCCCGCCATGGTCACGGTTGCAAAAAAAGAGATGCCGGCCGAAGCCTCTGGTGTAGATACTAAGGTTTAAACGAGAGGCGTTTCATGTCCGACCTGAAGATCGTCGTCACCGGCGCGTCCGGGCGCATGGGGCGCACCCTGATCCGCGAGATCGCGCAGGGTTCGGGCATCACCCTTTGCGGCGCGCTGGAGATGGAGGGCCATCCCAACCTGGGGCTGGATTCTGGAACGCTGGCCGGCATGCAGCCCAATGGCATCAAGCTGACGGCCGATCCCCTGACGCTTCTCACCCATGCCCAGGCCGTCGTGGATTTCACCACGCCCATGGTTTCCACCATGCTGGCCGACCTGGCGGCCCAGGCGCGCATTATTCATGTCATCGGCACCACCGGCTTTGACGAAAAGGCCGAGGGCCGCATCAAGGCCGCCGCCCGCCATGCCGTCATCGTGAAATCGGGCAATATGAGCATGGGCGTGAACCTTCTTGCGGCGCTGGCCGAAAAGGCCGCCAAGGCGCTGTTCGACTATGACATCGAGATCCTGGAGATGCATCACCGCAACAAGGTGGATGCGCCGTCGGGCACCGCGCTTCTGTTGGGCCAGGCGGCTGCCAGAGGCCGCGAAGTGGCGTTGAACAAACATGCCGTCAAAACGCGCGACGGCCATACCGGCCCGCGCAAGGACGGCGATATCGGCTTTGCATCCTTGCGTGGCGGCAGCGTGGTGGGCGAGCATTCCATCATCTTCGCCGGCACCGGCGAGCGGATCACGCTTTCGCATTCCGCCGAAGACCGTTCGATCTTCGCCCACGGCGCGCTGACTGCGGCCAAGTGGGGCCACGGCAAGAAGCCGGGGCTTTACTCCATGACGGACGTGCTCGGTCTTTGATGGCAAAGTCGTTCACCCGCGCTGAAGCCGAAGAGTTCTTCGCGCGGCTGAAGAAACACACGCCCGAGCCCAGGACCGAACTTCAATACGTCAATCCCTACACCCTGCTGGTGGCGGTGGTGCTGTCGGCGCAGGCCACCGACAAGGGGGTCAACAAGGCGACTGCGCCCTTGTTCATGCGCGTGACCACGCCGGAACAGATGCTGGCGCTGGGCGAGGAAGGCCTGACCGAAGCCATCAAGACCATCGGGCTTTATCG
>DATKEP010000122.1:0-20166 GCA_035512055.1 Rhizomicrobium sp. | reverse complement strand
GCGACAATCTTCGCAAGCAAGCCGCCGTGCGTGGCGTGGAACCCGAACGCCTGATATTTGCCGCCCGCACCACCCCCGAACAGCATCTGGCGCGACAGCAACTGGCGGACCTGTTTCTCGACACCCTACCCTATAATGCCCACACCACCGCCAGCGACGCGCTGTGGGTTGGACTGCCGGTGATCACCGCGCCAGGACAATCCTTTCCCGCGCGCGTTGCTGCGAGCATCTTGACGGCAGCTGGACTTGCGGAATTGGTCACAAACAGCCTTGACGCGTATGAAGCCCTGGCTCTCAAGCTTGCCGGCGATCCGGTGGCATTTCGTGCGATCCGCGAAAAGCTCAAAGCCAACCAGTCCCGCGTTCCACTTTTCGACACACCTCGTTTCACTCGCAATCTGGAATCGCTCTACCGGAAAATGCTGGAGACGGCATGAGCGATATCTTGGGACCAATAAAACTCTCAATTGCCGCGCCTGCATATAACGAGGCAGAATGCATCGCAGCCGTTGTGGCGGAATGGCACGATTTTCTTTCCACGCAAGCCCTGGCAGATTTCGAAATCGTGATCTGTAATGACGGCAGCAAGGATGACACAGGCGCCATCCTCGACAGGCTGGCGGGCGCATATCCGCGCTTGATGCCGTTGCATTTCAGCGCCAACCAGGGCGCGGCCGCGGCCCTGAATGCGGCAATTTCCGCGACTACGGGCGACTGGGTATTGCTATTGGACAGCGACGGACAATTCCCCATCCAGAACCTGCCAGACATGCTCGAGGCATTGCGCCGTTCCGGCGGCCTGGCTGCCATCGGCATCCGCCGAAAAAAGGATGTGGCCTTTGCCCGCTTCGGCAGCTGGGCCAGCGGTCTTTTATGCAACCTCGCCCATGGCAGCCGGCTGCGTGATTTCAATTCGGCCTTCAAACTGGTATCGGGGCCAGTCCTGCGCAGGCTCGGGCTGGAAGCCAAAGGCATGAACTATTCGACTGAAGTCACGTCGCGGCTTCTGGAGCGGGGCATCATTCCCGTGGAGGTAACGATTGAGCATCGGCCGCGGACGACAGGCGCTAGCAGCATGAAGCTGTTGTGCGGCGCGCGTGACCGCTTTCTGTTCGTGCTCTATGTGATACTGCGCCAGGCGCTTCTCAGGCGCGGCATCCTGATCCGGCCCAAACCATGACAGAACCTGCCCGCATCGTCTTGTTCTGCGGTGGCCGAGGCAGTGCGACCATTATCCGCGCCCTTCTGCGCCGAACAGATGTCGAACTGACCCTGGTCGTCAACGCCTTTGATGATGGTCTTTCAACGGGTGCCTTGCGCAAATTCATTCCCGGCATGCTGGGGCCGTCGGACTTCCGCAAGAACCTGTCCTATCTGTTCGGCAACTATTCCCAGGCACAGTACGCGCTCAAGAATCTGATGGAATATCGCCTATCCGGAAGCAGCGAGATCGAAAAGCTGGCCCGCTCTGTCGGCACCGGCGGCGCCAAGATGCTGGACGAGCCTCTGGCAAGCTGGTTCGCGCAGCTCGAACCGGCAGCATTGCTGCGCGTGCGCGGACTGCTTGCGCGCTTCTTCGCCCATGCCACCGGCGCCGACTTCGACTATCGCGATTGCTCGTTGGGCAATTTGGTGTTTGCGGGCGCCTATCTCGCCCATGGCGAGGATTTCAACGCTGCCGCTGCAGAAGTAGGCGATCTGGTGGGCACGCGTGCACGGCTTCTGAATGTCGGCACCGGGCAGAATCGCGTGCTGGCGGGCCTGAAACAGGATGGCACGCTGCTCGCCAGCGAGGCCGAGCTGGTCGGACCACAATCGGCCAGCCCCATCACCAATCTTTACCTGCTCGAACAGTCATTAAGCGCCGGAGAGATATCGGAACTGGCATCGCTGGACTCTCCCGGCAAACAGGCCTGGCTCGCGGCACGCGATGCCGTACCGAATTTGTCCAAGCCGGCAGCGGAAGCCATCGCCGGCGCCGATATCATTCTTTACGGGCCCGGCACGCAGCATTCCTCGCTTTTTCCGAGTTATCGCATCGCTGCCGCGGCGCTGGCGGCCTCGCCTGCGCCGGTCAAGGCTTTGGTGATGAACCTGGATGGCGACCATGACATTCAGGGCCTCGGCGCCGGTGACGTCATGGACCGCGCGCTGGCCTATGGCGCGCAGGTAACGCATATCCTGCTGGATAAGGCCCCGAACCGGCTCGCGGTTGGCACTCTTGTCGGTGACAGTTATCGCGGCGCGGCTGTGGTGCGCCGAACTCTCGCCACGCCAGTGCGACCGCAAGTCCACAATGGCAGCGCAGTGGCCGAGACCGTACTCAGCCTGCGTGCGCAACATGCGCCACCATCTGTCGAGATTTTCGCCGACATATTGGGCCGCTCGGTCGCCAGCGATGAGCTGGTCGAGGAATTCCTGGAGACGGACTGGAACGGGGTGACCGCCCATCTCACCTTGAACCGCGTGACTGGGACCGGTGCCGGCAGCGTGAATCTGGACGGCCTGTTTCCCGAAACAACCTACTTCCGCGACTGGCTCGTACGCGGCAGTTCCGATTATCTTGTGCTGATGACCGGCGATGGTGCCTATCGCTTTGCCGATGTGCTGGCCATCATCCGGCTTCTGGAGCAACAAAAGTCGCTTGGCGGCGTGTTCGGGTCGCGCACCCAGAGCCGGCGTCAATTCGTGACCTCCGTTCGCGCTGCCTATGGCGAGAACAAGCTGCTGTACTGGTTGGGCAAGGCGGCGGCGTTTTTCATGAGCGCGCTTTTCTATCTGCGTTCCGGCGTGATCTTTTCCGATCCGCTGACCGGACTTCGCGTCTTTCGGCGCAGCGCTCTTGCGGGCCTGCCCCCTGTCAAAGGCGATGCGCCATTGACGATTGTGCGACAGTTGATCCGGGACGGCGTGGAAGTGGCGGAGTTGCCCGTTCTCTATCGCACCTTCTCGGGATTCACCGATCCAAACTGGCGGGTCAAGCGCGGACTCTCCAATCTCGCAAGCCTATTGCCATGAGCATCTGCGCCGTCATTCCCGCGGCAGGCCGCGGCACGCGGCTGGGCACCGGCCAACCCAAAATCCTCACGTCACTGACGCCGCGTGACACCATCTGGTCCATCCTGCATGGCAAGCTCAGCCCGCTGGTGGACCATATTCATTTGGTCCTGTCGCCGGACGGTGCGGCACGCTTTCCCGCCCCGCCAGCCAATGTCTCAATCAGCGTCCAGCCCGAACCCACCGGCATGGGCGACGCCATCTTTCGCGGTTTCGAAGTATGGTCGAAATACGATGCCGTGCTGGTGGTTTGGGGCGACCAGGTCTTTGTTTCCAACGACACGCTGCGACGCGCGATTGGTGCATTTGCGCTCTCGCAAATGCAGGCCGTTTTGCCGGTGACACGGATGACTGCGCCTTATGTCGAATATGTCTTTGACGGACCGCGATTGACCCATGTGTTGCAAACTCGTGAGGGCGATACCACCACGCCTGGTGGCTATTCCGATGTCGGGACTTTTCTCTTGACCACCCAGGGTCTCAAATCGGCCTGGAGAGATTATCTGAAGATGGCGCCCCGCGGTGGCGGCACGGGTGAGATCAACTTCCTCCCCTTCCTGCCCTTTCTGTCGGCACAGGGCTGGACGATCACGCCCCTGGAAGTGGCCGACGCCACAGAGGCGCGTGGCATCAACACAAAAGAGGATCTCGCCTTTTTCCAAAGCCTGTATAACAAGGCGCCATGAAAGCCATCCTTGTCACCGGCGGCGCCGGCTTCATCGGTAGCCATCTTTGCGAGGGACTGCTGGCGCGCGGCTACGCCGTGCGCGTGATGGACAGTCTGATTTATGGCCGGCGTGAATGGGTGCCTGCCGCTTGCGAGTTCATGGAAAGCGACATCCGCGACATGGCGAGCTGCCAGCGCGCCGCAAGGAACATGGATGCGGTATTGCATTGCGCCGCCATGTCGCGCTCCGGCCCCTCGCAGGAGGCGATCGAGATCTGCACCGGCTCCAATATCACCGGAACCCAGAACATGCTGCTGGCGGCACGCGATGCCGGCGTGAGGCGCTTCATCTATAGCGGCTCTGCCACCTATTATGGCAACCGTATGCCGCCGCACCGAGAAAGCGATCCGCCCGACCTGCTCAACATCTATGGCCTGACCAAGTTCGTGGGCGAGCAATATGCGCTGATGTTCGACAAGGACTTTGACCTTCCCTCGCTGGTGCTGCGCTATTTCAATGTCTATGGTCCGCGCCAGCCCGAGAACGGTGCCTACGCCCTGGTGCTGGGCATCTTCCTGAAGCGCAAGGTGGAGGGAAAGCCGCTGGAAATCCATGGCGACGGCAGCCAGCGCCGCGATTTCATCCATGTGCGTGACGTGGTCGCAGCCAACATCGCCGCCCTGGAAAGCGGCGTGCGCGGTGACGTGTTCAATGTCGGCAGCGGCGCCAGCCTGTCGGTCAAGGAATTGGCCGACATGATCTCGCCAGTCCAAATCCATACCGAGGCGCGCAAGAACGATTCCGCGGCGACGCTGGCCGATATTTCCAAGATCAAGGCTGCTCTCGGCTGGTCGCCCAGAATTTCATTTGCTGAAGGGCTGAAAGAGCTCCTCACGTAACCTTCTCGGCCTGGGTCTCTGCCGACTGTTCTTTCGCCAAAAGAATAATGGTCACCAGGATGCAGGCGGTGCCCAGCCAGTCCATCGCACCCCAGGCAACGCCAAGCCACCAAACCGCCAGCACTGCCGCCGCAAGCGGCTCGGCGCAGGTGAGCAGGATCGTTTTCTGCGCCCCGATCATGGCCAATGCCGTGTTGAAAAGATAAAAGGCCAGCAGCGTGCCGAATATCAGAACGAAGGCGAAGAAGCCGTAGGCGCGTCCATCCCACAGACCCTCCACCTTCCAGGGCGGATGCAAACACGACAACGCCAGGCCCCCGATCACCATGCCCCAGCCCGCCACCACGGCCGCACCATGGCGCTTGAGAAGCCCTGCCGGCTGCAGCGAATTGAAAGCCGCCGCGACGGCACTTGCCAGGCCCCAGAACAGGGCGGCGGCAGAAATCGAAAGCGCACCCAGCCTGCCATGGGCCACCAGAAAGAATGTTCCCAGCATGGCCAGCGCCACCGCTGCGACATCGCGTGCCTCGGGCCGCTTGCGCCTGGTTGCCGCCAGCCACGCCGCGACCATGGCGGGCGAGGTGAATTGCAGCACCGTGGCTGTGGCAGTGTTCGAGGCGCCGATAGCGGCCATATAAGTATATTGCACTGGCATCATGCCGATCAGGCCGAACAGAGTCAGCGGCAACGTATCCTGCCGCCAGATGCCCAGCACGGCCCATCCCCGCCGGGCCGCCGAGATCATAAGAAGTGCTGCCCCGCCGAACAGGAGCCGCATGGTCACCAGCCAGCCGACATCGACCCCGCGCTGCTGGAACAGGAATTGCGCGAATGTGCCGCCCACGCCGAACAGCGTGCCGGCCAAAATGGCAATGGCGAATCCCAGTCCCCTCACGGGGTCAGCATGACCAATCAGGCGGGCTTGCGGAAGCGCAGGGTCATGCGGTCGCTTTCGCCGATCGCGTCATATTTGGAGTGATCGAATTTGGGATTGTCCGCCTGGCCGTTGGGCGAGCTCTGGCGCGTCGGCGGCAAGGTCCAGACGCCGAAGGGATGGTCCTTGGTGTCCTTGGGATTGGCATTGATCTCGGAAGTGGCGTCGAGCACAAAGCCCGCCTTCTTGGCCATGTTCACGATCGTGGCAGTGGCGACATAACCGTCATGGGCGTCGCCGATCTGAGGACGCGGATCGGCACGGTGGTCTTCCACCGCCAGGATCCCGCCCGGCTTCAGCACGGCAAAGAAGTCCGCCATGCCCTTCTCGGCATAGCCCGGCGTCCACATCCAATCGTGAATGTTTCGTGCCGTCAGCACCAGGTCGGCTGAGCCAGACGGCCCCAGCGGACCCGACTTGTCATTGAACACAGTGTAGGAAATGTCGCCATAAACGGCCTTGTCGGCGAATTTCGCAGGCAGCGCCTGTCCGGCCTTGCCTTCCGCCGCGATGTAATGACCTCCCGTCGCTTTGGCGTAGGGCGCGAGGATCTCGCTCCAATAGCCATTGGCGGGCGCAATTTCGATCAAGGTCTGGCCCGGTTTCACGCCCCAGAATTCCAGGCTGGCTTGCGGATGACGAAAGCGGTCGCGGGCCGAGTTGGTTGCGGCCCGGCTGGGTGATGCCACAGCCGCAGCCAGCTTGGAGTCTGCTGCAACGGCCGGAAGCGCCAGCACCCCGGTCAAGGCAATTGCCAAAAGCATGATGCGTACTGTCATGCGACCCTCCCAGATTATTTTCCACCGGCCTGACCTAGGCCCGCGGCTATTTTATGTCGTCGGCTGCCACAGGCAAACCGGTGAAGCACGACCCTGCAGCCTGTGCTAAAGGCAGTGCATGACACACACAAGACCGCCCGAAGGTTTGCCATGGCGGAACAGCTGATCTCCGCCTTCATCACCCTCCTGGTGGTGATCGATCCCGTCGGCCTGGGGCCGATCTTCATCGGGCTCACAAGCGGGCTGGACGAACCGACCCGGCGCAAGGTCGCGTTGCAGGCCAGCATCATCGCTTTCTGCGTACTGGCAGGCAGCGCCCTGATCGGGGAACGGCTGCTGGGCTGGCTTGGCATTTCGCTGGCTGCGTTCCGCATTGCCGGCGGACTGCTTCTGTTCGCAATAGCGTTCGAAATGGTTTTCCAGCGGCGCAGCGAGCGCAAGGCCGACCAGACGGGCCAGCCCGGAACCGCGTTGGCGGCCTTTCCACTGGCCATACCGCTGATGGCCGGTCCCGGCGCGATCACCGCCATGGTCCTCCTGGCGGGCAGGCTGAACAGCCCGGCAGGGCTGGCGGCGCTGATCGCCATCATGGGCGCCATGCTGCTGGCGTCCTATGCCGTGTTTCTCAGCGCCGGAAAGCTTGGGCGGCTTTTGGGCACGCAAGGCCAGGCCATACTGGGCCGCCTGCTGGGCGTGCTGCTGGCGGCGCTGGCGGTGCAGTATGTCGCCGATGGCGTGCGGGCGCTGAACTCCTGAGCCTCAAATATCGGCGTAACAGCGCACTTCCTCGGTGGCGCCGGGGGTGGTGAGCGCACCGTCGCGGGCCGGGCCGACATTCTTGGCATAGCGCGCCAATGCACCAGTCTTGAAGCCAGACGGTTTGGGTTTGAATGCCGCCTTGCGAGCCACAAGCTCCGCCTCCGACAGTTCCACCTCGATGGTGCCCTTTTCGGCATCGATCGCGATGATGTCGCCGTCCCTGATCAATCCGATAGGACCCATGTCGGCGGCTTCCGGCCCGACATGACCAACGCAAAGCCCGCGCGTGGCACCAGAGAAACGGCCGTCGGTGACCAGGGCAATGTCTTCCGTCCCCTGCCCGTACAGTGCCGCGGTGGTTGAAAGCATCTCGCGCATGCCGGGGCCACCCTTGGGGCCTTCCCAGCGGATGACGATGACGTCGCCTTCCTTGTATTCCCGCCGTTCCACGGCCGCGAAAGCATCTTCCTCGCAGTCGAACACGCGCGCAGGCCCGCGATGCTTGACGTGCTTGAGTCCCGCGATCTTGACGATTGCCCCATCTGGCGCCAGCGAGCCTTTGAGGCCGACCACGCCGCCGGTGGGAGCAAGCGCATTCTTCACCTCGACCATCACTTTCTGGTCGGGATTGAATTTCACGTCCTTGAGATTTTCGGCGATGGTTTTGCCGGTGACGGTTACACAGTCGCCATGCAGGAGGCCCGCATCCAGAAGGATGCGCATCAGCATGGGCACCCCGCCGGCTTCCCACATGTCCTTGGCAACATATTTGCCGCCGGGTTTGAGGGACGCGACATAGGGCGTCTTCTTGAAGACCTCCGCCACATCGAACAGGTCGAGCTTGATGCCCGCCTCATTGGCCATGGCAGGCAGGTGCAGCGCCGCGTTGGTCGAGCCGCCGCTGGCCGCCACGACCATGGCGGCATTCTCGAAAGCCTTGCGGGTGCAGATGTCGCGCGGGCGCAGATTTCGGGCCAGCAGATCCATCACCGTTTCGCCAGCCTTCAGGGCGAAATCATCGCGCGACAGAATCTCGGCCGGCGGGCCGCTGGAATAGGGCAGCGCCAGGCCGATGGCCTCGGCGACACAGGCCATGGTGTTGGCAGTGAACTGTCCGCCGCAGGCGCCCGCGCCGGGGCAGGCTACCTTCTCCAGCTCGCACAAGGTGGCGTCATCCATTTTGCCGGCGGAATGCTTGCCCACGCCCTCAAACAGGTCGACCACGGTCACATCCTGACCGCGGAATTTGCCGGGCATGATCGAGCCGCCATAAAGGAACACGCTGGGCACGTTCAGGCGCAGCATCGCCATCATCATGCCGGGCAGGGATTTGTCGCAGCCCGCAATGCCCACCAGCGCATCATAGCAATGGCCGCGCATGGTCAGTTCCACGCTGTCGGCGATGACCTCGCGCGACACCAGCGACGAACGCATGCCCTCATGACCCATGGCGATGCCGTCAGTGACGGTGATGGTGCAGAATTCGCGCGGCGTGCCGCCAGCAGTCTTCACGCCCTTCTTGGCGGACTGGGCCTGGCGCATCAGCGCGATGTTGCAGGGCGCCGCCTCGTTCCAGCAACTCGCCACGCCCACGAAGGGCTGGTGAATCTCCGCTTCGGTCAGACCCATCGCATAGTAATAGGACCGGTGCGGCGCGCGCTCCGGCCCCTCGGTCACATGGCGGCTGGGCAGCTTCGACTTGTCGAATTTGGACATAAAATTTCCTTGGGCCACGAAAACCGGACGGACTATTGCCGCCCGGCCTTGTCTGCTCAAGGCGCATTTCCGGATGGCGGCCCTGCGCTGCGGATCATTTGAGAATTATTCTCAACTCCTACTCCTCGCCTGAAAAGCGAAACCCCCGAACCGCCAAACGCGGCCCGGGGGTATATCGAATCAAGACTAAAAATCGGCGTCAGTATCAATAATAGTGACGCTCGCCATTACGGTCGGTGTAGTAGGCAGCGTGGTCGTGACGATACTCGCGCGAACGGGCTGCGCGACGGCAATCCGACCGGTTGTTGGCATGGCCGATCGAGTTGCCGATCAGGCCGCCCGCAACACCACCCACCGCGGCGCCCACGATGCTGTGCGATGCCAGACCGCCGACCAGCGCGCCTGAACCGGCGCCCAGAACGGTCTCGGTCGAAGCATCGCCATTGCAGGCGGCCGACGCAGTTACAGTACCGGCGCCCAGCGCAATCGCGGCGGCGGCGGCAATCCTGGCCAAACGATTCATTGTCAAATCTCCTGTTCTCATGGGGTTTCGGCCAAATGGCCTTCCCCCCATTCGCTACATCGAAAACGTGCCGTGCGGTGGAAAGGTTCCGTCCCGATCAAGGCATGATTGCGGCAGGAGCAAGGTCAGATTGCAGCGCCGTATAATCCGTATAGCCCTTGGCGCCGCCGGAATAAAAAGTCGGCACATCCCATGGGTTCAACGGTGCATGTTTTGCGAATCGCGCAACCAGATCGGGATTGGCAATAAACAGTTTACCAAACGCGACCGCATCGGCCTTGCCTTCCGCGAGCGCTTTTTCCGCGCTTTTTTGATCAAAGCCCTCATTGACGATGAACGGTCCGCCAAAAAGCTGTTTTAGAACAGGACCAATGCTGTCCTTGTTGGTGACCTGCTTAGGACGGCCCTGGCTGTCGACCAATTTCGTGTCTGCGCCGATCACAGCCTCGCGCGCCAGGAGCCAGCCGATCTTGCGTTTGCCCAGTTCGCGCGCGATGTGACTGAACGTGCCAAGCCGGTCGCTGTCACCCATGTCGTGCGTGTCCATACGCGGTGCCAGATGCATGCCCACCCGATCGGCGCCCCAGACCTCGCTACAGGCATCGGCGACCTCCAGCATCAACCGGGCGCGGTTCTCGATGGGACCGCCATAATCATCGGCGCGTTTGTTGGTGGAATCCTGCAGGAACTGGTCCAGCAGATAGCCATTCGCCCCGTGGATGTGCACGCCATCAAAGCCAGCCTTTTTGGCATTCGCGGCCCCGCGCCGATAGGCAGCGATAATGCCGGGGATTTCTTCGCGCTCGATTGCGCGCGGGGTAACAAATTCCTTCTCGGGCCTGACCAGCGAGACATTACCCTTTGGCTTCACCGCGCTTGGGGCTTGCGGCAGGGCGCCATTCAAAAACAGGGGGTCGGATATGCGTCCCACATGCCAAAGCTGCAGGACCATGCGGCCGCCGGCGTCATGGACGGCCCTGGTGACGCGTTTCCAACCTTGGGTCTGTTCGTCGGACCAGATGCCGGGGGTTGCTGCATAGCCCACGCCCATGGGCGAAACCGAGGTCGCTTCGGAAATGATCAGGCCTGCTTCGGCGCGCTGACGGTAATAGTCTGCCTGCAACTGGGTTGGCACGCGGCCGTCCGGTGTGGCGCGGCTGCGGGTCAGCGGCGCCATGATGATGCGGTTGGGCAGTTCAAGCGCGCCCAGCTTCAGGGGATCGAACAGGGTAGGCAAAGGGCCTCCGGTACTTCGACAACGGTCAAAGAGTTAGGCACGCCCCTGCTCGTCTGCAAGCCGCCTCGGCAAAGCCTATCCGGAAAGCCGCCCGATTGCGTCGCTCAGCCGCACCGCCAGCGCCTCGGCTTCGGCGCGCTTCTCGCGCTGCTCGGTCAGTACCTCTTCGGGCGCCTTGGAGACGAACTGTTCATTGGATAGTTTGGCGTCGAAGCGCGCGATTTCGTCCCGTGTCTTCTTCAAGTCCTTTTCCAGCCGTGCCCGTTCCTTGGCGAAATCGATGACGTCCCCCAAGGGGAGCGCCACAACTGCTTCGCCCAGCACGAACTGGGCCGAACCCTTGGGAATGGCGGGCGCGGCCTCGGCATTTGATAGTCGGGCCGATGTGGCGATGACATCTATGTGACGCGCCAGGCGCGCGGCACTTTCTTCCGAGGCCCCGGTCATGACCAGCGGGATTTTCGCGCCCGCCGGGACGTTCATTTCCGCGCGAACCGAACGCACGCCTTTCACCAGACCGATGACCCATTCCATCTCGCGCGTAGCCGCGGAGTAGTCGGGCAGAGTGAATTCCGGCCACGAAGTGACGACCAGCAAGCTGTCACGCGGAGATGCCGCGGTCTTGGCCCATAACTCTTCCGTGACGAAGGGCATGAAGGGATGCAACAACTTGAGGATCTGGTCGCGCACCCAGGCCGTAGTGGCGCGGGTCTCGGCTTTGGCTTTTTCGTCCTGGCCGTTGAATAACGGTTTGGCAAACTCGAGGTACCAGTCGCAGAAGACGTCCCAAACAAAGTGATAGGCGCTACCAGCCGCGTCGTTGAATCGCAGATCAACAAGATAGGCCTTTACGCCTTCAACGGCGGAATGTGTCTCCTCGATAATCCATTTATTGACAGTTTCGCCTAAAACAGCCGGATCAAAGCCCGGCACGGTGACGCACCCGTTCATCTCGCAGAAGCGCGCCGCATTCCACAGCTTGGTGGCGAAGTTGCGGTTGGTCTCGACCCGCGTCGGCCCGATGCGCATGTCGCGGCTCTGGCCTGCTGCCAGCGCCAAAGTGAATCGCAAGGCATCAGCCCCGAACTCGTCGATCAAGGTTATGGGATCGACCACATTGCCCTTGGTCTTGGACATTTTCGCGCCCTGCTCGTCCAGGACGCGGTTGTGGATCAGCACGGTCCTGAACGGCACTTCGCCCAGGAAATGGATGCCCATCATCATCATGCGGGCGACCCAGAAGAAGATGATGTCGAAACCGGTCACCAGCACGCTGGTGGGATAATAGCGCCCAAGTTCTGGCGTCTTGTCGGGCCAGCCCAGGGTCGAGAAGGGCCACAGCGCCGAGGAGAACCAGGTGTCCAGCACGTCCTCGTCACGGGTGAGCGGCTTGCCGCCCGCCTGCGCCTTGGCCGCTTCCTCGGTTTCCGCGCAGTAGATGTTGCCGTCCTTGTCATACCAGACCGGAATTTGATGGCCCCACCAGAGCTGGCGGGAGATGCACCAGGGCCGGATGTTCCTGAGCCAGCCGAAATAGACATTGGCCCAATTTTCGGGAACGAACTTGGTTTCACCCTTTTCCACCGCCGCAATTGCCTTGTCGGCCAGCGGTTGGACGTTCAGGTACCACTGCTCGGTCAGGAACGGCTCCAGCACCACCGTCTTGGTCTTTTCGTCATGCGGCACGGAGTGGGTGATGGACTCGACCTTGTCCAGCAGTCCCAGGGCCTCCAGGTCGGCCACGACTTTCTTGCGCGCCGCCTCGCGGGAAAGACCACGATAGGGCGCGGGCACGTCATTGTTCAGCGTGCCGTCCTTGTTGATGATGTTGATCAGCGGCAGCTTGTGGCGTTTGCCCATTTCAAAGTCGTTGAAATCATGGCCGGGCGTGATCTTGACCGCTCCCGTTCCCTTCTCAGGGTCCGAATATTCATCCGCTATGATGGGGACAATCCGCCCCGTGAGCGGCAGCACAGCCATCTTGCCCACCAGCGCCGTGTAGCGCTCGTCACCGGGATGCACGGCAACCGCCGTGTCGCCCAGCATGGTTTCGGGCCGCGTGGTGGCGATGGTGATGAACTGGTCGCTGTCATCGATCGGATAGCGGATGTGCCAGAGATGGCCCTTGATCTCGATATTCTCGACCTCGAGATCCGACACCGCCGTCTGGAGGCGCGGGTCCCAGTTTACCAGGCGCTTGTCCTTGTAGATCAGGCCTTGCTTGTAGAGTTCGACGAACACCCTGGTGACAGCCCGCGAAAGACCCTCGTCCATGGTGAAGCGCTCGCGCGACCAGTCTGCGGATGCACCCAGCCGATGCTGCTGCTCCACGATGGCGCCGCCGGATTCGGCCTTCCACTTCCACACTTCTTCCAGGAATTTTTCGCGGCCCATGCCGATACGGCTCATCTGCCGCTCGGCCAACTGGCGCTCCACGATCAACTGAGTGGCAATGCCCGCGTGATCGGTTCCCGGCTGCCATAAAACGTCCTTGCCGCGCATGCGCTCGAAGCGGGCCAATATGTCCTGCAGCGTATTGTTGAGGGCATGGCCGATATGCAGGCGGCCGGTGACATTGGGAGGCGGAATGACGATGGAATAGGGCTCCGCGTCCGGCCTGGTACCGCATTTGAATGCGCCAGACGCCTCCCATTGGGCGGCGACGCGCTGTTCCACATCCTTTGGGTTGAACGTCTTGTCGAGCATGAAAGCGCAAATGCTTTAGAACCTGCGCCCAGGTCAAGAGCTATGACGTTAGAGTCGGCTCAAAGCCTGCCGTGGTGAGCAGATTTAACGCTTTGTCCCACGCGCCCTTACAACGCGCTCCACTTCCGCCCGCACGGCGCCTTCCAGGAGGGCCGGGAAATGCTCGTCCATCCATTCGCGGATCAGCGGCTTCATGCGCTCGATTACAGCGGCGGAATTGTCCGAAAGATAATTCTGAAGCACCGGCTCAAAGCTTTCACGCACGGCGCGTTCGAACACGCTTTCCACGCTCGAACCATCCACCGGCGCGATGGGAGCGCTCTTGCGGGCCGGCGGAGGCGCCGGCTCGTCATCATCAGGGATGTTGCTGAAGGCGTCTTCCATCGCCTTGCGGGTATGGTCCGAGAAAATGTCACCATGCCCGGGAGGGGGCGGCGCCGGCGCAACGTTCTGGAATACGATCTCCTCGGCCGGGGCGGGAGGCGCCACGGGGGCCCGCGGCGGTGCCGGAGCCGACGCAACTGCTTCGACCTCTTGAGTCAGTTCGAGCACATCATCATGCACAGGCTCGGGAGCCGGGGCCGGCGATTCGGGGGCCGGCGGCGCAGCTTCTGGAGTGTCTTCCGAGATGATCTTCCGGATGGAGGCGAGGATTTCCTCCATGGTGGGTTCGTGCTGAGGGTTCGACATCAGGCAACTCCAGACCAGGCTTCGCGGACGCGGACCCGTATTTTGACCCTAGGATAGTGACGGGCTGGAATCAAAGATAGAGTTAATGGCGCTTGCAGCGGACCGGTTTCCGGCCGGGCTGCGTGGGTGCCAACAGGTTAAAACACAAACCCCATCGCCTTTTTGAAGCCGGCGAGGACTGGCACGCTGGCGTCAAAATCGGGACGCTTGCCCACCTGGCCATTCTGCTTCAGGAACAGCCAGGCCCGGCTCTGGCCATCCTTCAGGACTGCCACCAGGCGACCACCCTCGGCAAGCTGGCCCAGCAGGGTCTCAGGCACCTGCTCAATGGCGCCGTTGACAAAGATAACATCGAACGGCGCCTGGTCCTTGACCCCCTCGATCAGGGCGCCCTGCACCACTTCAACCTTGCCCACAGGATTTGCCAGCAACTCACTGGCAGCACGCACCAAATCGGCATCCTGCTCCAGCGCCACCACCTCGGCGGCCAGCCGGGCCAGGACAGCCGACGAATAGCCGGTGGCACAGCCCACATCCAGGACCCGGTCTTCCACGCCGACCTGGGCCAGTTGCACGAGTTTGGCGAAGCTGCGGGGGTCGAGCAGGTAACGGCCTGGCGCTACCGCGACGGGGACATCCGCATAGGCCAAGGCGGTCGCCGCGCGGGGCACGAACTTCTCGCGCGCCACCGCGTTCATCGCCGCCAATATCCGCTGGTCGGTGACGTTGGCCGTGCGGACCTGGGTCTCGACCATATTGAAACGGGCGGATTCGGACATTGGTAAGCCCCTGCAAATCTGGCCGCGGCTTATAGGCCGGCATGACCCTGCCGACAACGGGGCCAGTTGTCGTTTCCGCCCGCTTTCTGTTATAGCCGCCAGCCGCCTGCCGGGCGTTCTTCGGCAATTTTCATTGAGGCCACGTGGCGGAGTGGTGACGCAGCGGACTGCAAATCCGCGAACCCCGGTTCAATTCCGGGCGTGGCCTCCATTCCTGCGCCTGTTATGCTGGCCGCATACCAACCCTAAGGGAATTACCATGATCCGCTTCATCTCGGCGGCCTGCGTCGCTGCTGTCTTTTCGATTGCCGCGCCGGCAAGATCGACGCGCTGACCATCAATGGCGACACCGCCCATGTAACGGTCCTGAAAGAAGGGCTGAACACACCCACCGCGGCGGAGCCAGCCGGAGATACGATTTGGATCGCCGAACGCGACGCGGGCAATGCTGATCGATCCCGATGCCCAAATAGCTGCGGAGGGGTAGGATGCCCTGCTGGGGCCCGTTTTTGGTTCCGCGGGGAACTTTTTTGGGACAAGGTTAAGGACTTGTTAACCGTCCTGGGCGCATCCTCCCCCTCGTCTTCCTTGAAGACACCCCACCATTACCCAACGCCTTGGGGCCGGGATCACTCCCGGCCTCATTTTTCTATGCCCCAGGCGGAGATAGGTTGAGGCGGCCGGCCAATTTCCCGCTTGGTTTGGGTGCCAAGAAGGGGTAATAGGCCCGTCCTGCGAACCGTGTTCCTCGGTAGCTCAGTGGTAGAGCAATCGGCTGTTAACCGATTGGTCGCAAGTTCGAATCTTGCCCGGGGAGCCATTTTTCCAAAAAACGGCGTCAACATTGCCTGTCAGGGCCATTGCGCGGCACCGGCCTTCCCCAGGCCGACACGCCATCAACACCGCCCCAAAATCAGCAAGTCCCGGGCCCGGATCCGGGCGCGCATACGTCGCCTGTCAGGTTGACGTGCGCCCTGGTGAAATTGGACCTTGTTGTCTGGTCCCGACGGGATCTGAACTGCGGACCGATATTCCTACGCATTTCTCGAATTCCCGCGCACCCGGAGATTGATCCAGGAGAAATTACCGATGAGGCTTGTCCATATCGCCGCGACGACAATTCTTGTTGCGGGATTGATTCCGGCGGCATTCGCCCGGGATGTGCCCGAAAGCGGACCGGCGGCCAATGGTTCGCCAGCCTGGTTCGTGGATCACGCCGCCGACATTCATGTGCACAATTACGAGACCATGTGCACGGTCGATAGCGCAAAGCTCTGCGCTGGAAAGGCGGGGGAGGCCCTGCGCATCTGCCTTTCCTCCAACAAGCCCAGGCTCAGCCAATCGTGCCAGACCGCGCTCGCGATGCCCTGGCAGGAAGGCGGGTTCGATATTTCCAACACCGCACCTTGCGCGCATTCGGTCGTCTGCGCCGCCAAGTCGGCGGACAATCCTGACGGCGTCGACGGGGGCGCAGGCGTCGTGAATCGCGTGGAGTGGAAATCGAATCCACCCAACATGGGATACAAGGCGATTTATCCCTATGAACTACCGCCCGGCGGCGGCGGCGCCACGTCGGTAAGCATGGATTCCAAGGGCAATCTTTGGGTCTTCCAGCGCGTGCCGCCCGGCATGCCGGAATTGTTTAAATTCGGCCCCGATCACAAGCTTCTTCTTGCGCTTGGCGACAAGGAACTGGGCGCCCATCAGGACAAGGCCCATGGCTTGCGCGTCGATGCCGACGACAATGTGTGGATCTGCGACGCGAACGGCGCAACGGTCAAGAAGATCAGCCCCGACGGAAAACTCCAGTTTACACTCGGCGAGCATGGCCATCCAGGCGATTGGAACGAGGCCAAGGAGCAACGTTATCTCTGGCAGCCGCTTGCAATTGCCTTTGCCAGCGATGGTTCCGCCTATATCGCGGAGGGGCACGCCAATGAGAGCCCCAATGATGTCGGCTCTTCCGATCCCACCAACCGCTCGGGCGCGGCGCGCATCATCCATGTCACCAGCGACGGCAAGTTCATCGCCCAGTGGTATGGCGACGTCAACGGACAGGGAAAGTTTTTCCAGGCCCATGACGTAGCGGTGGATCCGCAGAACGGTGATGTCTGGATCGGCGATCGCGAACAGTACAGGCTCGTCGTCTATACGGCGGAAGGTCAGTTCGTGAAAACCATCCAGATGCGAAACCTCACCTGCAATATTGCGTTCGACCGCGAGGGCCATCCGTGGATCGGAACGGGACAGGATGGCCAGATCCTCCGCATCGACCGCAATGGCAAGGTGCTCGGCGCCATCGGCAATGGACGAGGCTGGGGCTATGGCCAGCTCAGCGAGACCGGCTACATCACTTGGGACAAAAAGGGGAACATGTATACCGGCGCAACCGGTCAGGATCGAATCACCGAATGGACCAGGCCCAAGAGCTGAACGGACCCTGGATGGCGGCAGATGAATCGCGAAACTAGCCGCCCGCCGCGATCTGAGTGGTTCAACTCCAGCCGTTGGGTTCTCGCGCTTGTCTGCGCGATTTATTTCATCACCTATATGGACCGGGTCAATCTTGCCACCGCGGCGGGCGAGATTCAGCGCGAATTTCACCTCACCAACACGCAACTTGGGTTGATCTTTTCGGCCTACAACTACCCCTATGCGGTCGTCCAACTCTTTGGCGGCTGGCTGGCGGACGCATTCGGTCCACGTCTGGTGCTGGGACTATTCGGGCTGATTTTTTCCCTGGCAACCATGTTCACCGGACTTGCGGGCGGGTTTCTATCGCTGATCGGCATGCGCGCAATATTGGGGGTTGGCGAGGGACCAAGCCTTGCGGCGGCGACTCGGGTGATCGTCAACTGGCTGCCTCCTGCCCGGTGGAGTTTTGCGCAAGGCATCGCGCACAGCTTCTCCCGCGTTGCCAATTCGGTCACACCACTGCTGGTGGCGTTTCTCATCATCAACATATCCTGGCGCGGCTCCTTTTTTATTGTCGGTGCCCTGTCGCTGCTGTGGGTCGTCATCTGGATTTGTTTTTTTCGCGACCATCCGCCGGCCGAATCGGGCCTGGCCAAAATCGCGATGCCTCGACGAAGCGCGGAAATTGCCACGAGGGAAAAGCGGGCCAAGATGTGGCGGCTTTTCTGCCGCATGCTGCCGGTGACGATCACCGATTTCTGCTATGGTTGGACGTTATGGGTCTGCCTGAATTGGCTGCCCTCGTTCTTCCGCGAAAATTATGGACTAAGTCTGCAATCGTCAGCATTGTTCACCTCGGGCATCTTCCTGGCTGGGATCGTGGGAGATACATTGGGCGGAATCATAAGCGATCGCATTCTTGCAAAGACCGGCAGCAGATTGAAGGCACGGCGCGATGTCATAGTTGCGGGCATGGCTGGATCGATGGTTTTCTTGATTGCGGTACTTGCGTTTCACGACCTGGCGATCGTGTCGCTTGCCATGACGCTGGCATTTTTCAGCATGGAACTGGTCATCGCTCCATTGTGGGCCGTCCCGATGGACATAGCTCCGCAATATGCCGGAACGGCGGGCGGATTCATGAACTTCGGCTCTGCAGTCGCGGGAATCGTCTCTCCCTGGGCCTTCGGCAAAATCGCCGATATGACCGGCAGCTGGCATCTGCCCTTCGCGATCTCGGCACTTCTCATGCTTGGCGGAACGATTGCGGCATTTGCAATCAGACCTGACAGGCCTTTTGACGACGAGCCGGCAACCGTAACGATACATTCGGGGCAGCCGATTGCGGATAAATGACGAAGAAAAAGCAATGCTCGCAGGCGAAATGGGTGAGCCACGGCGCTGGGCCATATCGCACCAGCTGCAGGTCGGCCATTTCTTCGATGCCGATGATTTCGTCCCCGTAACGCAAGCCCATATCATGGGCGATACGGAGTCCCTTGGCGAATCCGGCGTGGAATTCCTCGAACAACTGGCATTGGCGCCCGCGCAGGACCGGCGCGTGAAAGTGCCGACCATCACCGACCCTCGCGGCCTGGACTTTTCCGCCTATCGACGCCTGAAGCAAACTACACAGATGGCCGATCTCGAAAGGCGCGCATCCGCTGCTTTCGAGGCATTCGATGTTCTGATGACCAATACCTGCATCAACTATCAGACGGTCTTTCCCGCCACCCGCGGCGAACACCTGGCAATGGGTGACACAGGAGTCGTAATTTACTCCAACAGCGTGTTGGGCGCCCGGAGCAATTTCGAAGGCGGCCCATCTTCTCTGGCAGCCGGTTTGACCGGGCGCACGCCGCGCTATGGCTACCATCTCGACCGAAATCGGCGCGCGACACGTCGTATAGTCGTGAACGAACAGCCAAAGGACCTGAGCGACTGGGGAGCGCTCGGCGCCATGGTTGGAAAGCACGCCAACAGCTACTGGGAAGTTCCTCTTGTGGACGGGCTTTGCGCCATTCCGAATTCCGATCAGCTCAAGCACTTCGGCGCGGCCCTTGCCAGTTTTGGATCGGTGGCCCTGTTTCACATGCCGGGGATCACTCCGGAATGCCGGACAATGGCCGACGTGGTCGAGGGCGCAATTCCCGAAGCGGTGACGGTCGGCCGCCAAGACTATGAAGCCTTCTTCGCGTCCTATGCCGCGACCGGAGAAAAAGTGGACGTGGTGGTTTTTGCGGCGCCGCAGCTTTCTCTTTTCGAATTGCAGCAGCTTGCCGGCCTGATCGGTGACCAAAGAATTCATCCCGATACATCGCTGCTGGTGGCAACCTCGCCGGAAATCAAGAGTGCCGCCGACCGCATGGGTCTGACGGCAAGAATCGAACAATCCGGTGCGATCCTGCTTTCGGGTGTCTGCTTCTATCAGAGCTATGCCCGGGAAATGGCAGAAGCGAACGGCTGGAAGCGGCTGATGTCCAACTCGGCCAAGCTGATCAACATAATTGGGGGATACGGCTATCTTCCCACCCTGGCCACCATGGAGCGCTGCGTGACATCGGCGATCCAGGGAAGGATCGTATGAAGCCGATGGTTCTGCACGGTCATCCGGGGATCGGTCCCGCAGTCACGGGAACTGCGTTGGTCGCGGCCGACAATTTCAGCGCGCGCTACGATCTTGACCGCGAAAAGGGCATTTTCTCTCGTCCCGGTCATGCACTCTTCGGCCAGAGTTATGCCGGAAAGATCCTGGTCCTCAACACCGCAAAAGGCGGCGTCGCGTCCGCCTGGATGCTTCGGGAAATGGTCGTTCGCAAAATCGCGCCGGCAGCGCTTCTCTTCAATCGCGTCAATCCAATACTTGCGCAGGGAGCGACCTTTGCCGGCCTCCCGCTGCTCGATCGTTTTGAAGGCGATATCACGACGCTGGTGAGAACCGGAAACGAACTGGTCGTCGAGCCGGATCTTGGCCGCGTGACGATCCTGATGCGTCCGGACTAGT
>DATKEP010000121.1:0-24848 GCA_035512055.1 Rhizomicrobium sp. | reverse complement strand
AATCTTCAGTCGAATCTTGATCACTTGAGCTTGAACACCAGGATCGTGCCTCCCTGAGGCACCGCGGTGTCCTTCCCCTGGACCTTATCGATGCCGCTCTGAAGACCTCTCGCGTCAAGATCCCAGCCCGTGGTAACTGCTCCAGCCGATTTCAATTCACAGAGCGATCCCTATGCAGCACCCAAGCCGGGATCGCTCTGGCTTGTCCTGCCGGTTTCGATATGACCGGCCCAGCGGCGGTGCAGGCCGCCGCAGCGAAGCTCGATGTCGTACCAGTGACCGCTGTCGGCGATAGGCCAGCGGTCTTCGATCACCTCGCCTGGCGCCAGGCGATGGTGCCGGAGAGCGTCCGTCAGGTACCGCAAGGGCTGTGTGACGATCCTGCGCGATCGATTACCCGTATTGCGAATTGCAAGCACCAGTTCGTCGGTTGCACCATCGTACCGGCTTTCTGCAACGATAGAGGCATAAGGGAGGCCATCCTGAAACTGTCGCAGAAAGCCATTGGGCCCATGCACGTCGAAACGGTAGTGCCCGCCAAGCGGAAGCCCATCGCTGACCGTTTGACCCGCCTCCACCGTATAAAACCACGGGCCGGCGCCCTTCGGTGCATAGGCAGTGAGCGTCGCCCCTACCGCCCCCCGGTTGACGATATCTAGCACAAATGCGCCGTCCTGGACTTCGCCCGTCACCTCCAGAGCGTAGGGCAAGCTCCTCGCCGGGCGCAGACCCTTTTCCTGCCGTGGCAGTCTTTCATGAAGCAGTCGCGGTGGCGGCAGCTGGTGCTGTGCATCCGCCTCGGCGGCGTAGCCACCGGTGTCAGGAAGGCCATGATCCTGTGTTTCGTCTGGCTCAGAAAAGTCGAATGCGTTGACGAGATCGCCGCATACGGCTCGCCGCCAGGGCGTGATGTTGGGCTCGGTGACACTGAAGCGTTTTTCCAGAAACCGGATCACCGAGGTATGGTCAAAGAGCTGAGAGCAGACGAAGCCCCCCTTGCTCCAGGGCGAAACTACTAGCATGGGGACCCGTGGCCCCAAGCCGACGGGTTCGCCCTTGTAGCTCTCCCCCGCCACGCTGACGGTGCTCTTGCCCATGTCCGGAGAAATCGGCGGCACGGGCGGGGGGACGTGATCAAAAAAGCCGTCATTCTCGTCAAAGTTCAGGAAAAAGACGGTTTTTGCCCAAACATCGGGATTGGCGGTAAGTGCCGCGATCAGGCGTGCCGTCATCGCTTGGCCAAAGCCCGGGCAGGCTTCGGGATGCTCGCTGGCGTCCGTGGGCGCCACAATCCAGCTCACTTGCGGCAGCCGGCCCGCCGCCACATCGGCCGCGAAATCCTCGATAAGAAAACCGCCGTGCGAGTTCTTCACGCCCGTTGAGGCCGCCGGCCAACCGCGAGCGCGCCGGTGATCTTCGGAAGCCGGATCAAGGCCGCGGAAGCGCGCGAAATAGGCCAGCGCATTATCGCCAAAATTGTCGTATTCCTGATAGACACGCCAGCTGATGCCTGCCGCGCTCAATCTTTCGGCATAAGTGGTCCAACGATAAGGCTGGAATGTCTTTGAATCATTGGCCTGATCGGCCGTCTCATTAACTTCATCCGTGGAATTGACGATGGCCTGTAATCCGTCATTGCCAACGGCAAGCCCGTTGGTGCCGCTGAACAGAAAGAGCCGGTTTGGATTTGTGGGCCCGAAGACCGAGCAGTGATAGGCATCACAGATCGTGAAGGCGTCGGCGAGGGCGTGATAAAAGGGAACATCCGCCCGCTCGAAATGGCCCATGGTCAATGGCCCCTTGGCGCTGATCCAATTGTCATGGTGCTTCCAAAGCGCGTGGCTTCCTTTCCAGCTGTGGTCGAGGCTTGCAAGCCATTGCGCTGATGTCAGCTTGGTATCCAGATGAAACGGCGGATGGGTACTGCCGTCCGGACCGGGTTGCTGCCATACCGGCTTGCCTGACGGCAACACGACGGGGCGCGGGTCCGAGAAACCTCGCACGCCGCGCAATGTGCCAAAATAATGGTCAAAGGAGCGATTCTCCTGCATCAAGATGACGACATGCTGGACGTCCATGACGGTGCCGCTCTTCCGCGCGGCGGGTTGTGCCAGTGCACGGCGAATTATTGAAGGCCACGCTGCCAATCCGGCCGCCGCCTGCCGCACGAATGTCCTGCGATCGCTCCCCATCGCCTCGCCTCACATGCGGTAATTGAACCGCGCATCTCCCAATGCGTCCTTCAGCGGCTGCAGCCACGGCTCGAACCGCATCCATTGATCCAGGCCTTCACGGAAAATGGGCTGGCGCACCTGTTCAGAGCTGGGCGTGCGCACGCTTCGGCGTGTCTTGTGGAAATCGACGCAAGCCTGTTGGTACACCAAGCCGCAATAATCCAATATCCGCCGCACACTGCCTTCTAGGTCGGACACCACATCCTCGTGATGGACGCGCAGCACCCGCCCCGGCAAGACTTCGTCCCAATGCCGCATCAGCACAAGATAGGTCCGATAATAGCGAGCAATATCGTCGATGCTGTAGGTGAATTCCTGGCCGTTGGCGAAAAGCTGCTTGAAATTCGAGAAGCAGCAAGCCATCGGCTCTCGACGCGCATCGATGATCCTGGCATTGGGTAGCATCAAATGGATGAGGCCGATGTGACGGAAGTTGTTCGGCATCTTGTCGATGAAGAAGGGCCGGCCACTGCGGTAGATTCGCGTATCAGCCAGGTATTTTTCGCCCAGTTTGCAAAAATCTTCTGCCGTCATCTGGGCCATCGCGGCAGGATAGCGCGGATTGTCCGGGTCATTGTGCCGGTCACTCAGATTCGCGACGATCCGAGGGATGTCGGCAAGTTCCTGTGTCCCCTCCACCTGGGAATGGGACGCCAAAATCTGCTCGAGCAAGGTCGAACCGGAACGCGGCAGGCCCAGGATGAAGATGGGATCGGGAGTTTGATCGCCCCACCCGGTGCGCTGCACGAAGAAGTCTCTTGTGCACACCGCGATCTGCCGGCCAGTATTGACCTCGACGGATTCCGGTCGGTAGCGGCTTTCCGATCGCTTCAATGCATTGCCGCGCTCATAATAGGTCCAGGATTCCGCAATTTCGCCCCGGTCCTCCAGCGCCTTGCCGAGTGCAAAGCAGAGATGGACGCGGTCTTCCGCTACGGTCGATCCGGCCGCCTCCGCCGCGCGCATTCGCGCGATCATGACCTCATCGAAACCATATGTCTTGAGATTGGCGAGGCTCCAATAGGCGTCGCCGAAGTCGGGCCGCGCGGCAGCGGCTGCGCGGTAGGCATCGATGGCCTCAGGAACATCGTCGATGGTCTTGAGCGCATGCCCGAGCCACAGATACACGTCGGGATTGCCGGGCATTTCGGCCAGCATGGCACGATAAATCGCGATCGACCGTTCGTGCTCGCCCAATCCAACTGCTGCCGTCGCGGCCTTCAACAGATAGTCCTTGTTCGCCGGGTCAAGCTCAAGCAGCAGTTCGGCCTGCGCGCGAGCTTCGCGGTATTTGTGCCGCTGCAGGAGAACTTCGGCATAGTCCAGGCGCGCGGCACGATGATCGGGCGCCAGCACCGTCACGGCCTCCAGCAGCAGTTCCGCATCATCCAGCACGCCATGCGCCATACCGATTTTCGCCAGCAGCCGCATGGCTTCGGGGTGGTCCCCGTGGCGCAGGAGGAAGGCGCGGATAATGTCTTCCGCAGGACCCAGGTCGCCATCCGAATAATGCGAGGTCGCGCCCACCACTTCGGACGGCAGGTTCCGTAAGGTAGCGACGTGCGCCGCCGCAGTCTCTGCATTGCCGGTGTCGCCAGTCAGGCGATAAACACCTTCCAACATGCGCCAGGCCACGGGCAACGCCGGATTGATGTTGACCGCGCGCAACAGTGCATCGAGTGCTCGCCGCGCGTCCTTGCGCGCGACATGGCACAGCCCGCGCTCCTGGTGCATTTGGCTGAAGCGTGGTTGAAGCCGCTCCAGCCGCTCCAGCACGGCCAGGGCTTCATCGATGCGCTTAGTGTGGCGCAGGCTCGACGCCTCGATCAGCAACAGGTCGCGATTTTCCGGAAGGTCGGCAAGCAGGACACGGGCACGTTCCAGTGCCTCGGCATGACGACCGCTCTTCTGCAACTGCCGCAGGCGATGGACTTCGGCCTCTGTCGACGCCAAGGGCGCAAGATCGATGGTCGCTTCCATGAGGCTTAATGCATCCAGGGGCCGCCTGTCCGAATGCATCTTAACAGAAAGCGCCTTAGAAATTGGCGCCAATCCTCAGGCCCACCACCCGGGGACGCAAGGGGACCTCGGACTTGATGAACTGGGCCGACGATGTGAAGGTACTGGCATGGCTGTCGCCCAGATTCTGGCCAAACAGTTGCGCGTACCATTGTTTATAATTCACGCCGATTGCCGCGTCGAAGGTGGTGTAAGAGGGCTGCAGGTAACGCAAGAAAGTCGTCGCAGGAACGACCACGCCATTGCCGGACGAATAGGTCGCAGGCTGGTTATACATGCTTCCGGTGTATCCCAGGCCGCCCATCACGTAGGGGTTGAAGCCTTCCATCGTCCAGTCATAGCGCAAATGCGCATTGGCCTGGAATTTGGGGGAGAAGGCTGGCGTGGTGCCAGGTGCGCCGAACGGATTGGTGAAAGGTTGCGCCGTCGCCGAGCCTTTGGGCGTGATCTGGGTAATACATTGGCCGAAAGTAGGTGAGCTGGCGATGTTGCTGACAAAGCACTGCGATCCGGCCTGGGTGTCTTCATTGTAGGAACCCGAACCCGATAGGGTCAGCCCTTCCATTAGTAGCGCTTGAAGTTGCAGCTCCGTGCCCTTGACATGAAAGTCGGGCCCATTGAGGCCGAAGGTGGTGTTGCCCAGGAGCGGCGGGTTGAAGAACAGGAACTGCACACTGTTCCATTGCATCAGGTAACCGGACAGGTTCACCTGCAGGTGATTGTCGAGGAACGTGCCCTTCATGCCGATTTCCTGATTCTGCAGGGAGTCGGGACCGTAGCCGTTGGGCTTTTTAAACTGGTTGACGCCATTTAGAGGCGCGACAGCGCTTGAGGAGCGATTGAAGGCACCAGGACGGAAACCCTGGGAGAAGGTGTAATAAGCCATGATGTCCGGCGTGATGTGCCAAGTGATATTGGCCCTGCCTTTAACGCCCGAATAGGTCTTACGGTCGTTCGCGGCGTCGATATTGACAACGCCGCTGGTGCACTGACCGTTGGGGACGTTCAGGCAGCCGGTGGTGGTGCCGTATTGGGAGCCTACTTCGAAATCGCGATACTGGAACCAGCGCGCGCCACCGGTGACTGTCAGCGTATTGGGGATGATGTCGTAGTCGACTGAGCCGAAAACCGCATATTGGTTGTAGCCTCGCTGGGTGTCTTCGCCAAAGGCGGTGGCGTCACTGCGAATGCTGGGATCATTCAAGGTGGCGGCCGGCGAAGGACGCACGTCCGCCACGCAGACCGGGCCGCCAGCAAGGGCGGCACTCAAATTCGCCTGATTGCAGGCCGGGATTGTCTTATAGTTGAAATTCATGTCGTCGTAGATGTGAAACTCTTCCCAATAGCCGCCACCGATGGCGCGCAGGCGCCAATCGTCGGGCGTGCTCAATCGCAGCTCACTACTGATATGTGTGCTGTGAATCGTATCCTGCCAGTAACCCAGTGGTGAATAACAGCTCGCCGGGCCGGCGCCAAAACCGGTCGAGCCGCCGACACACTCGTAATACATGCCACCAGCGGAGCGGGAATAGTTCACATAATCCATCTGCTCATGGATGTCGCGGTCGGTATAGCCGCCGGTGTAGACCAGTTTGAGGTCGCCGATCTTGCCGTCCACGGTCCAGGCAAGATTGGAATAGCGGTCCTTGTTGTAGGACGGCGTGAAGGACGTGACCTGCAGCGGCTGCAGGGTCTGGAAGTCGGAGCCCACCGGATATTCGACCGAAAGACCTTCCGCATTCAGGTCTTCCAAGCTTTCGGAGATCAGCACATCCCAACCTTCGTCGATCTGGTATAGGGCGGACAGGCGTACACCCTGATAGGTCACCGGATTGAAATTTTTCTGGGCAATGGAAAAGTTGTTGGCCTGGGGCGCCCGGGCGAGCGGCAGCGTGCAGAGAGCGGTCTGCGACCCGGCCGGCAGGCCATTGGGGCAAATGCCTGCGCCGTTGGGTTTTATATTGAAATAGAAGTTGCCCAAGTCTTCATTGGATCGGGTGAAGGTGGAGGGCACATTGTCGATATAACCGCCCTGCTTCTCATCATAGATCACGGCGCGAATGGCAAGCTTGCCGCTGATGATCGGCACGTTCAGCGTCAGGTTGGCGGCGGAGTTGTCCGCGCCGCCCTCGGTGAAGCCGTAGCTGGCCTCGCCCTTGCCCTCGAAAGCGTCGAGCTTGGGCTTGTTGGTGATGTAACGTATCGCGCCGGCTTCGGCGCCGCCCCCGAACAGCGTGCCTTGCGGTCCTTCCAGCACTTCGACCCGGTCCATATCCACCATATAGATGTCCACATTGCGGCCAGGAAACTGCATGGACTGGTCGTCCAGATAGATCGCAACATTGGGGAAATTGGCGATGGTGCCGCTGGATTGATTGCCGCGGAAGCCATTCGAGAGACCGCGCATGATGATTTCGCCTTGGCCAGGACCATTGTTGCCGTAGGTCACGTTGGGCGTGTAGCGCAACAGGCTGTCCAGCGTCAGGACATTCGCATCGCTCAAAGCCTGGCCGGTGAAAGCCTGCACAGTATTGGGCACTTCCTGAACGGATTCATCACGACGGTCAGCCGAAACCACCACGGTCTCAATGCCAGTGGAAGCCGATGCAACAGTCTGGGCAACCGCAGATGCGCTTGCGCTTACCAATGCGGCAACAGCACAGGAGATCAAATATTGGGCTTTCATGAGTTGTCCCCCGGAGATCATTTGGATACGACCGCCCCCGTCAGTATGCGCGGCGGTGCACACCTAAATGGCCAATCTGAAATCGAACTTTCCGGCAGACTGAGAGCGTCAAATGACGCTTCGGTGATGAAATAGTTTCAGACTGCTGAATATCCGCACCGGGAGCTGTGGCGCCCTGTCGCGTGGCAAACGTGATACGCTGCTCGCGATTGTCCCGTCAGGATTTTGTCACGGTGACGACCAGGTCCCGCATCATGGGCAAAAAATCGGCAAATGCGCGGCCGGAAATTTTCTCGCGCTTGCCCATGTCATCAAAACGTCTCAGTCGAACCGCGTCCCGCCAATAAGGTGCGCGTTCAAAGGCGAGCGCCTGTGCAGGATCTAATGGGCCGCCCTGCAACTTGAGAGATTGTTTGGAGGCTTGACTCAATCCGGCCCAATATTGTGGTTCTGTGAAACAAAGATAACGCTTGGCCGCCACGTGCAGGGCAACGGGGCAATATACGGCCTTGGGAAATAGAGCTTCCAGCACCCGGGCGCCAACGGTCTCATGACGGTCATCAGACCTGGCATCTGTCACATCTTCTTCTCTTTCAAAGAGATGGCCAATGTCGTGCAGAAGCGCGGCGACGACCAGGGCGGGCGATCCTTGGGCTTCAGCCAGTACCGCGCTTTGCAGGGCGTGTTCCAGCTGGGTCACGCCCTCGCCATAGTGAAGTCCGCCGCGCGCAGCATAAAGCTGCTCGATATCTGCAAGGGTCATCGGGTTCATCATGCGCTCGCCGGGTGACGCAACCGTCGATAGAAATAAAATCCCGATCCCGCAAGCAGGACCAGTCCCACCAATGCGGCCGAATAGGAAATTCTGATCAGAAATTCGACCCAGGGGATTTTGACACCGACAAAGTTGTACAAAACCAGTAGCGCGACAGAACTCATATAGCCACAGGCGTCCGCGACATAGATCAGGAATCCGGCGGTGCCGGTACGGCCACTGGCGGCAATGAAGCGATCGAACAAAAGCGCGTTGAATGGCGTATACCCCAGGTAAAGGCCGGTCCCCAGGGCGACCATCCAGGGTACTGGCCCGATCAGATGGGCCTTGAATGCCAGAGAGGAGATGCCTGCCAGAGCCAGACCCGCCGCCACCAGCGCCAGGTTGGCCATAAAGGCGCGCCGGTTGTCACGGATGAACATCAATAGGGCGAGCATCATCAGAACAATCACAGCTACCGGCAATTCGGATAGTGTGAAGATCTCGGCGTCATTCCTGAAGCCAAGCCCTGTCCAGATCTCGACCGCGAAATTGTCGCGGAAATCGCGCAGCGCCGTCAGCCCGACGTAGATGACGACCAGACCGACCAGCCCCGGCGCGAACGCCATAAACATCGTCCGGCGGGCAGCTCCGTCCATCGGAGCCCTAGCCACCCTGAGGCGCTCATCTTCCCCACTGGGCGGCGGCATCACGGCAAGGCCGGCCACGCAGACTATAAGGAGCGGCGCGAACATTAGCCCGGTCAGCGCCGGCATCCAATATTCGTTGGCCCAGCCTTGCAGCATCACGCTGGCGCCCACGGATTTGACCGCGCCGGAAGATACGATGAAGCTGGCGCATAGCATCGCGCCCAGAACTTCCGACACCTGCCGTCCCTCTAGAAAGCCGAACACCAGCCCCCAGATCATGCCCAGTGCCAAGCCGTTGGCAAACAGGCAAGTGATGTTGAATGGTGCTGGCACTAGCGCGAACAGAACTAGGAACAGCTCCGCGGCGGCAATCAGCACCAGGATGGCAGCCGCGCGGCGTTGGGGCGGCATTTCGGATACCACCTTGATCCCGGCCACTTTAGACAAGGCATAGCCGAACACCTGGGCGATCACCAACGCGATTTTGTATTCCACCAGTACGGGGGCTGCGTCGGCAAAACTGGCCACCGTGAACGGACGGCGAAAGCCATACATGGCAAAATAGGCGCCGAAGGCCATCAGCCCGCCATAAATCGCAAATACCGGCGCAGGTGCGCGGGACAACCAACCGCGCAGACGTTGCGGAAGGAGCACTGTATCGAAAGCGGCCGCCACACTCATGCTTGGCCAATCCGTCGCGCGATCTCATGCACTACGGGCATCAGTTGCGAGACATCCTCGATCACGAAATCGGCGCCTGCCTCCCGAAGTGCCGTTTCGGCGGCAGTCAATTTTGCGCGTCGCTCTTCCAGCGTCAGAGCTAGCAAAGCTCCGCGGCTCATGCCGACGCCATTACCGGAAGCCGACAATCCGACAGTCCAGCAGCCCGCCAAACGTCCTTCCTCGATGCCCACAGCGGAATCGTCCACCTTGATGCAGGCGCGCGCTGGCCACGCGTCAAGCGCGATCAGCGCTTTCCATGTCATCAGCGGCGCAGGCCGGCCGCTGGGCGTTTCGCCCGCACACACCACAACTTCCGGCGCATAACCCTGGGCTGCAGCCTTCGCCAGGATGTCCGCCATCATCTCGCGGGTGTAGCCTGTGCCGGATCCGATCCTCACGCCAAGCGCGGTAAGCGCCGCAGCAGTTTTCGCAGCACCCGGAATCAAGACCGAAGCCCTGGCCGCCGCTTGACTCATGGCCGGGACAAGACTGCGATAGATCCGGTCCATATCGGCGTCGGTTGGGGGGCTGCCTTTCTGGGCCTGCCAGCGTGACGCCACCCCTGGATTGGCCAAAATTGCGGCGAGATGGTCGTGCTTGGTCTTGCCCATGTCGCGTCGTGCTTCCGCAACGGTGATAGCGACGCCTTCGGCGGCAAACACCTCCACCAAAGCCTCAACGGGCGCCATGCAGCCGAAATCCACCATAGTGCCGGCCCAGTCGAACACCACCGCCTTGACGGGAAAACTCATTCCACCCTTCCCTTCCGCTCAAAAAAGATCGTCGATCACGCGTTCGGCAATGCCGAATCCCGTGGATGCGCCGGTGCCGCTGGTGACAATCACCAACCGAACATTTTCCTCGGGCGTATCGATCAGATAGGTACGGTCGTCCGCCACTGCATAGATGCCGGTCCAGCGTTCAAGCACCGGCGGGGCCTCGCGGCCGGTGGCACGGCGATATTCGTCCAAGATGGCGTGCTCGGCCTGGGCCGGCGCGAACGGTCCCGGAAAATGGTTGTAATGATGGCTGTCACCCACCACCAGGCCGCCATCGGCACCCTGCACCACAATCAAATGCACCCCGTTCTCGTAATGCGCGTGCTGCTCAGCGCGCAGCTTTGCTTCGAGCGTGCGGGATTCGGGCAACGCGGAGTAGCCGCGATAACGTGTCAGGCTCAGATCCGACATCAGGGCCGAGGGCAGACGGAAGCCGGGATCAGCCAGCTTGAGCATGGAAAGCCGGCATTTGCGCAATCCATAACCAGCGATGCGCTCAGGATAGAGAGTGACGAAATCATCGCCGGGGCAGACCACGACAGCGCCCGCTTCGATCATGCCGCGAGAGGTCATGAGCCGCGGCGGCGTAGCATCGAAGACGGCAGTCTCGTTGAAAAAGATAACGCCTTGGGTTTCCTTCAGCCATGCCGACAGCGCTGGTATGGCGGCCCGCGACTCCACGCGTAGTTCGTGGGGGCTGAATAGCGCCCCCTGAAGGTCCAGACCGCCCAGCCCATTGACCGCCGCACGGAATTCAGCCGGAGTCATCAGACGGCAGCCATCGCCCATTTCGGTCTTGAGAAAGGCTTCTATCACGGCCATCGCCTCGACAGAACGCGCCGTCAGCATTAGGCCCCGCTGTTCAACAGCGATACCGGCCGCCGGTGCCAGTTCGGACCAGACATCGCGGGTCCGGCGCGCCAAGCTCCAACTGTCGCCGCGCTCCTGCCCGGTAACAGTAATAAAGCCGAAATTGCGGATCGAGGCGCCGTTGGCGCGCACATCCCGCTCGATCAGCGCAACGCGCTTGCCCATCCGGGCCGCGGCCCACGCATTGGCAAGACCAATGATGCCGCCACCGACCACTGCAAGGTCAAATATTTCACGGGACATCAGACTGTCATGACGATGGCGCTCTCGGAACGCGCTTGGTGAAGCGGGTGGAACGGGCAGAACAGCCGCGCCAGTAGCTCCACCTATATGGCGTCAGCGTGACAAAACGGATTCAACGGGTCTACTGACCGAACGGCGGCGCCAAAGTGCCATGCGCTTGCCAAATCGGGTAGAAGCTCTTGATCGCTCCCAGGGGGAAATGCTGGCCACTTCATAAAAAAACCCAGCCGCACCGGGGGGCGGGCGCTGGGTCTTTAGCAGGGAACGTTTGGTGCCGGGAGTCACACCGGCCCAACAGCCAGTCTGTCACCGCATTGTGACGATTACTTCCCGGCGGCGAGCCGATGTTCACCGGCCTGTGTCAGTTTCCAGCCTCCGGCACCCTTTTCGACAAGATCACGCAGGTCATGCCCGTAATAGAGCCCTTCGGAAATTCGAATGCCTGCTTTCACGTGAAGCAATGCATCCAATTCTTGGGAAGTTAGGTCGCGGGGCGGCCCAAGGAACAGGTCCGATGTTGTCATGGTAGTGTCACGCTGCCCCGGATCGGAGCCCGTCGGCCAATGACATTGCGTTGCAGCAGAAACCGCCAGGACAATTTCATTATCAGGATGGCAATTAGCGCCCAAAACGTGAGCGTTGCCCCGAAAACCCAAAGCACGCCTGAGCTTAATCCCGGAATATTGGAAATCCGTTTTGAACCAAAAACGGATATTCCCTGGTCGGTGGCGCACATGAAGCTATGTTGAGGGAATAGCGGCTTCTAGAGAAGGCAGCGGCTCGATGGCCGCCGCTTCCCAATACCGCGAACTATTTCAGTGTGATGGCGATCGTGTGGAGTGTGGTCGTTCCTGTGTTCTCCACGGCATAGGGACGCTTTTCCGAATTCACCAGCGCCTGGCCGGTCTTGCGTGTAACGGTCTCCTTCGTCCCGTCCGCGAAAGTCCGTTCAACCTTGCCGCCCGTAAGATAATATAAAATCACTCCGCCCCGGTTAGCACTGGGCAGCCCTTCGCCGGGTTTAATAATAGTGTCCAATACGACGACCTTATCATTTTCGAAAACCGTCTTGCTCATTGCCGGTTTGGGCTGCGCGCCTGCCGGAGAAGACGCGAACATTGCGAGAGACACGACAAACAATGCACTTCTGGAAATCGTCTTAAGAGTAAACATGGGCTTTATCCTCTTGGTTGGATGTGGTTTCGCCAAATTTCCGATGCGCCCTCTGTGCAATTTCCGGCTGGTGTCGCCTCCTTTCCGGGCTTCATCCTGAAAGCAACAAAGGTCCATTCGCGCTGGAGCGCAATCAGAACGAGCCCGACATTCAGTGCCCGATCAATTGTGTCGCTATTGGTTTCCACGCCGGCAAATTATAAATCCACGCCACTGCGATCTGGTTCGAAACACCGAACCCTACGGCCATGATGTAAGCCGGATGCAAACGGCGGCGTGTCATAATGTCGTACACTCCCATCGCAATCAGCAACAGGTCGCTGCAGGCATACATTTGCAGATAGAACGACACAAACCCGGAGCCCAGCACCTTGGCTATAGGCCCAGCAATCCATCTCGCGAAGCCCGCGCCGCTGATCAAAATCGTCGCGATGAGCATCAATCGCTTATGAGTCGCCGCGTTCCTGCGAAAGGCAAGGCCGGCGAGCGCGGTCAAGGTGAAGTTGACCACGATGAGGAGCTGTAGGATCAGAAATGGTGGGTCGCTATCCGGCGTGCCGAACTGCCGGTCCTGCATCACAAAAGCGGTCCACGGACCAAGCACCGCCATTGCCAGAACCAGTCCCAGGCCAACAATTCCAAGCTTGCGATGCAAATCGGCTCGACCCACGCGGATCAATGTCATTTGCGTCGTCAGCAAGACGAGCCATCCGACATAGGCCGCCGCGTGCAAATGCACGACTAATGCGTAGCTGACGTGCTTGCCCTGGAAATGTTCGAAAACATCGGGCACAAAGCCCGCGAAGATGCCGGCCCAGATAGTTGTTAACATCAACAGGAAAAATGTGCGGTCCCGTGGCTGAAACGGGGCGAACTGCCCAATGCTCGCATTGTTCATAATTTGCCCCCAGGCAAGGCGGAAATACAGCACGTCTTCGGCCCATTGACAATGCAAAACTCCTCGCGGACAACACCAAGACAACCTCAATGCGCCAAGCGCTTTGCCGACATCCTTTCAAATTCCTATTCCAGAAGCGAACCCAGCCAGAGAATGGCTCGCCCTAGGATATTTGTTCGATCACGTGACCCAAATCGACCAATAGAAAATCAGGACGGCAGCCATCACACTGCTATCCTCGCTTACGGCTTCGCATGAGCCTCAACATGGCCCATAAACGACCTTCCCAAATGCGGATTGCGCCCCCAGCCGGTATGTCCTTTGCGCCAGAAGGGACATTCGCGCGGCGGTCGGCACGTGCAACGAACGGTTTTGCGCCACTGCGGACGCCGCAACCTGGCAAAGCGCCCCCGACGTGAATGCCCGGCGTGTCCGGCTTCCGTATGCCAATCCGGCCTCCATTTCGAAGCCGAACGGATCAGCCCTCCCAGCCTTCGCCAAAGGGAAAACGCACACTCCAGAAGCCGGCCAGGCGGGCATCGGCATCAACGCGACGCGCAATTGCGCCCAACCGTGGTGCTTCGCGATAAAACCGGGTTCTACGGGGCGACCAGCGCGAAACAGTCGTGACATAAAGGTCCAGAACAGTCAGCTCATCACCCAGCAGAAAAGGCCCCGGCTCAATCTGGCTGTCCATGTGCCGCCAACAATCGGCGCGGCGATCCGCGATCCGGTCCTGAATGATGGGGGCCTGCGCGACATCCGCGACCAGACGCATGGGATCGGCGCGAACCCAGGCAAGGCCATAGATGGCGGTCGAGACATAGGTCATCCACCGCAGGAAGGCCGGACGCCTCGGATCGCCCAAGGCCGGCGCCAGCCGCGCGTGCGGGTAGCTATCGGCCAGATAGATCAGGATGGCGGCGCTCTCAGTCATGGTCTCGCCCGTCGGCAATGTCAGCACTGGCACCTGGTGCAGGGGATTGACGGCGTTGGCGGCAGGATTGCTCGCGACCGGACGCATGACATCGTCACTGACCAGATCATAGGGCGCGCCAATAAGAGTCAGCGCGGCTTCGACGGGCACCGAACCGGAGCCCGGCGCGCCATAGACGGTGTAAGGCTTTGTCATTATTCCGGCTCCAGGCCTATCGCGCAAAAGGCCAAATGCGTTCTACGGTCCGGGACATGATCCAACTTTTGTCCTCCGCATTTAGGAACGGCATGTCATCTCGCACGACACGCACTGTTTCTTCATAAGTCGTCCATTGCTTGCAAACTGGCCAGTCGGTGCCCCACATCAGTCGCTGTGGCCCGAAAGCGTCATAACAGCGGCGCGCATATTCTTGCGCGTCTAGCCAGGGATAGGATTGGCGGGAAATCGACCACAGGTGCGATACCTTTACGAAAACTCGCGGATAGCGGGCCAGCGCCAGCAGTTTCTCAAGCTGCTCGGGCTGGTCGATGGGGCAGTCGGCCATATGGTCGATCACCACGTCTAGCTCCGGGCACTGCTCGATCAGGGGCGCTATGTCCGGCATCCGGGTGATCGGCGCATAGATCTGCATCGGAACCTGAAGCGACTGCGCCCGCCGCCACAAAAGCGGCATCCGTTCATGCCGTATCCAGTCGCCGCTGGCATCGGCGGCGGGGCTGATGCGCACGCCATGAAAGCCCTGCGCGGTCAGTTCGGACAGATGATCCGGCGCCTCGTCGTCGGTGGGATTGACGCGGGCCACGCCCTGGAAGAATGGCGCGTGCTTTCTCATGGTGTCGAGCGCGTAGCGGTTATCCCAGCGATAGCCGATGAACTGAACCAGCACCGTCCGCGCCACGCCATTGGCCCTCATCAGGTCCAGAAGCATGTCCGGCATCGCGTCCTGCTTCGGCGGCTCGGTCGTTTCCCTGGCCCAGGGATAAGCGGGATCGTTGACCCAGACATGGACATGCGGATCGACGATACGATATTGGGGGGCGGCCGGCGCGGAACTCATCAGGATTGACTCCGGGTGAAGATGTTCACAGTCAGGACGAGAAAATCGGACGGTTACGCGCGCATGGGGGCCGGGCTTTCCATTTTCGAAGGAATGGGATCGAGCAGGAACGCCAGCAGTCCGCCCAGTAGCAGCGCACCGGCAAGCACGCAGAAGGCGATAGCGAAGTCGCCGGTCTGCTTTTGCAGATATCCGACCGCCAATGGACCAAAATAGCCGCCAAGGCTGCCCACGGCATTGACCAGGCCGATGGCGGGACCGGCGATTTCCTTGGGCAGTCTCTCCGACGGCATTGCCCAGAACGGACCCAGTGGCCCGAACAACCCGACACCGGCCAGGCACAGAAGGGCGTAGGCAGCAAGCGGCGCGGCAGAGTTGGCTGCGACCGCACCCAGCAGGAAAAGGCCTCCACCCAGCAAGGGAATGGCGGCATGGATGCGCCGCTCCCGCACCTTGTCGGAATGCAGCGAGTTCAACACCATAGCGACGGCGCCGACGATAAAGGGAACAATATAGAGCGTGGAAACGACCAGGTTGCTACTGTGTGCCTGCCCTGCCAACACAGTCGGTAGCCAGAACACCATGCCGATGCTGCCGAAAATGAAACAGAAATAGATGCCAACCATGACTAGCACCTGCGGCTGCAGCAGGGTGGCGAGTGTGGAGCCGCGGCGTGCGCTTTCCGCCGCCTGCCGCTCGGCCGCGAGGGTGCGCTCCAGATAATCGCGCTCGGCGGGCGAGATCCAGCGTGCCTTGCGCGGGCTATCGGAGATGAAAAGCACCCACAGCACCAGCCAGACGAATGGAACCAGCCCGCTCGCCACCAGCATCACCCGCCAGTTCCACTGATCTAGCAGCCAGCCGGACAAGGGCGAGGAAAACACCACCGCCATGGGCAGACATAGGTTCCAAAAGCCGTTGGCGCGGGCCCGCTCGTTGCGGGGAAACCAGTTGGAGAGTAGCACCAACGTAGCAGGATAGACGCTGCCTTCCGCCAGCCCCAGCAGAAAGCGCATCAGCGCCAGCTCCTGCCAGTTGCGCGCCAGGCCGCAACCCACTGCGCACAGTCCCCAGGCCGTCAGCATGACGGCGATCAGCCATTTGGCGCTCCAACGTTGCGCAAGATAACCGCCGGGTATCTGCAACAGCAGATAGCCCCAGAAGAATATCCCGGCCAGCTGGCCGGCTGCACTGCCGGTCAGATGCAGGTCGCGGCTGATCGCCGGCAACGCCAGCGAGATGTTGGTCCGGTTGATGAAGGAGATGGTATACATCAGCAGCGCTATGGGAATGATGCGCAGCCAACGCTCCTTCGGTACCGGTTCAGCAGTCATGGCGGGTTGCTTTCAGCCGGCCGTCAGTTATCGAAGCGTACCCCCAAGCGATAGGTCCGTCCGAGAACGTCATACACCGCACTGCTGCCGAACAGCGGTCGTGGCACGTCGGTGAAATTGTCCACCGCCCCGAAGAGCTTGATATTAGGGCTCCACTGATAGGACGCACGCAGATCCAGATAGCCCACCGGATTGATGTTGTTGTTGTCGATCAGGTTGCCGGGAATGACGCCCTGGGTCAGAACGCCGGTTGAAGACAGGGAGCCCCGCACCAAGGTGGATGGCGTGTTCTCGGGCCCATTAGTCAGAACGGCGGCGCCAAAGAAGCGTCCCTGGATGGTCCCCGACCAGGGGCCTTCAGTATAGGTCGCCGACAGGATGCCACGCGCCTTGGGCAGACTGGTGGAAGCATAGCTCAGCGGCGACGGCCCCATCGCGCCGGCGCTGTCATAGACGATGCCAATCGCATCCTGGGTATATTCGTCGGTGTAATTGCCGCGCATTTCCCACATCAGGTTGCCACCAAACAGGTCCATCAGATAGTTGGCCGACATGTCCAGACCGGACGTCCTGATGCTCGCCGCATTGGCCGCCGTTGCCTGGACCGAGGTGAGTGTCGCGCCCGGGGACGTGAGCGGATTGGGTGTCAGCAGCGTGCAATATACCGTTTGGCCCTGGAAGCAGCGATTGACTTCGGTCTGCGCCGCGGTGGTGTAGATGCCGCCATGGATGTTGATGTTGTACCAGTCCAGCGAGATCGACAGGCCGGGGATGAAGGTAGGCGTCAAGACCAGGCCGAAAGTCGTGGTCACCGCCTTTTCCGGCGTCAGCGCCGGGTTTCCGCCCGAGGTGTTCTGGATCTGATAGCTTTTATTGTCCCGCGGATCGATGATCGAACCGATGCCGACGATCTGCGGCGAATACAGTTCCGACACCATGGGGGCGCGGATGTCGAGCGACCAGGCGCCGCGCACCTTGATATTGTCGTCGATCTGGCTTGTGGCGCCCAGCTTCCAGGTCTGGACCAGGCCGCTGCTGGAATAGTTGGTGATGCGGCCCGCGACATTGGCGCTGATATCCTGGACGATGGAGTTCTTCAGTACGGGTATGTCGGCTTCCAGGAAGCCCTCTTCCACGGAATACTGGCCGGAATAGGCGCTGAAATTGCCGGCCGGGAAAGGACTGGTCTTGTCGATGGCGGGAACGAGGAACTGGCCGCCCTGTTCGTGGCGATATTCGCCACCAAAGGCGACGGCGACATTGCCGGCCGGCAGGCCCCAGGGCAGCTTGCCCTGCATCGAGCCGGAGAAGACATCCTGGCTCAGGATGATCAGCTCGCGATTGAGGATGCCGGAAGCCGGATTCTGGCCCGGATTGACGTAAGTGATCGCGGCCTGGGAGGCTACGCCTGTGCCCATCACGTTCAGCGGCACGCAGCCGGCGGCGGCGGCATTGCCCTGCAACACCGCACGGCACTGGATGCTGCCGATGGAAAGGCCGGTGGTGCCGACATTGGTCGGCGTCACCTTTATGGCATCGACCGCGAAATTGTAGTTGGGGCCGTAATTGTCCTGGGCCGCAATCTGGCGTTCGCGCATCTGGCTGGCTTCGGCATAGACATTCCACGACCAGTCATTGCCCAGCGCGCCCTGAAGCCCAAAGACGCCGCGCGTGACGGTGCGATAGACCCTGACGCAGGGCATCCCGACTTCATTGCAAATGTCGGCGACGTTGTAGTCGCCCACTGGGGTGTTGTTCGTGTTGATGGTGCCGACCTTAATGTTCTGGGTCGGTGCGGTTGCGGTGCCACCGGCGCCGGTGGCGGCATTGTAGCCGTTCGACAGGATACCGAACTGCGTGGCGATGCTCGCGGGCAGGAAGGCGTTGTCGGCGGAGATCGTCAGGGTTGTAGTACGCGGCGTGCCGGAATTCTGCTCGGCGAGAATGCCGTAGTTGAGCTGCAACGAGGCCTGGATATCGGGCGTCAGGTTGTAGGTGAGGTAGCCGAAGGCCGTCGAGGCATGATACGGCACCGCCAGCATCAAGGTGGCGTTTGTCGAGCTCTGCGCATTGGCGGAGCAGCCATTGTAACAGACATTGAGATTGACCGGGTTGACCGTGCCGAAGTTGAACGGTGTGGCGGCGCCGCCGGCCGCGAACTGGGTGCCGATCAGCGAATTGGCGGTGATGGTGCTGCCTGCGCCGCCGGCGGAGTTCCCGGTAATCAGGCCGCCCTGGGTGAACTGGGCCGCGCCGGTGTTGCGGACCGTGATGTACCAGGGCAGCCCATTGGCGGCGGTGGCGGCGGGATTCTGCACCAGCGCGGGATTGTTGTACCAGCTGGTCTGGCCCTGGAAGACCGCGTCATTGCTCCAGGTATGATCGCCGCTGATGATGAAATGGCCACGGCCGCCATCGAAATCGGCGCCGTAAGTGCCCGCAACCTTGATCTCGCGATTCTGCACGCTACTGCTGTCGGCATAGGTCAGGTTGCCCTTGAAGCCCGTAAAGGTTCTGTCCAGGATCAGGTTGACGACGCCGGCCACCGCATCCGAGCCATAGGCTGCCGAGGCACCGCCGGTCACAACGTCGACGCGGCTGACCAGTTGCGATGGCAACAGATTGAGGTCGACGCCGCCTTCCAGCAGGTTCGACAAGCCGACGCGCTGGCCATCGAACAGGACCAGGGTGCGGTTGACGCCGAGGCTGCGCAGATTGACGGTGCTGAGGCCGGCATCGGCCTGGCTGAGATTGGCCGCGCCCACGCCGTTGCTAGGCGTCGCCGAAACACCCACTGATGGAAGCTGGACTAGTGACTGGTCAATATTAACATAGGAATCGCGCTGCATCTGCTGCGCACTGATGACGGTGACCGGCGTCGGCTGCTGATAGCCCTCGATCGAGATGCGCGTGCCGGTGACGGTCATCGTTTCGACGCTCGCGGGGCCTTCCGCACCACTTGCTGCGCTTTGCGCATTGGCAGGCGCTGCGCCGACCACGGTTGCAGCGCCCAGCATCAGAGCTAGGACGGACGCAGAGTTTTTCGCAGATATCATTTTCTTCTCCCCAAGCTTAATAGTTGTCCCGATCTCTTGCGGACCGATTCACGAATAGATGGGCTGCAGCTTGTTGACCACGTAATCGCCGCACCGCTTGTAATCCTCCAGCGGTCCCAGGCGCGCGGTATCGAGATCGACGCAAATCCACCCGCGATAATCCACACTTTTCAGGACGCGGTGGCAGGCAGGAAAATCGACCTCGCCATCGCCAAGATCGACAATGGAATCCTTGAAGCTGGCCACGTTTCGCTTAGCGTCCTTGTAATCCAGGAACCGGATGCGATGCTTGTACGTCTCCAGGACATGCACGACATCTGAGCCGCCCAAATGGAGATGCGCGGTGTCGGGCGAGAGGCCGAACAGTTTGGGGTCGGTCATTGCCATGAAGCGATCGACTTCTTCCGGAGTCTGGACCATTTCGCCCATGTGATTGTGCAATCCGGCAGTGAATCCCGTTTCGCCGGCCAGCTCTCCAATCTGATTGCAGCGTTCGCACAGGGCCTTGAACGCTTCGGGCGTCATGTTTTCCGGCTTGCGCCCCGGCGAGAACACCACCAAGTGATTGGCCCCGAAATCCTTCAGGAACTTGATGGCTTCGCGCGCGCTGTCGAGGACTTGCTGGCGCTGGGCAGGATCCGGGTCGCGTAGGCCAAAGGAAATGGTGATCGCCTGGAGACCGCGCTTGGAAAGTTCGGTATGTAGCTGCGCCTGTGTCAGCCCCCATCGTTCCAAGATGCCAGGGAAACCTCTGAGCCTGATGCCGATAAAACCCGACTCCTTCATGTTGTCCAGAATCTCCGCATACGGCGCCTTTGTCTGGTCCCAGATATTTGTGGAGACACCCCATTTTATGTTCTTGTTTGCAGGCTTGGTGTATTGGGCCGCCCACGAGGCATTTGCCGCGAGCCCTGCGGCGGCAACAGACGCGGAAGCCAGAAAATTCCGTCGATCCATTTTCATTTGGTCTCTCCCAGAGATTTCCCTGCGACGCTGCCCGCCCGTCGGATCGCGAAGCTGGGAATGCGTTGAATGGATTCGGAAAGGTCGGCAGATTTCACCCGCTCGGGGCTGCTCATGCGGCCTTGGGCGGCGAAGCCAACATTCGGAGCCTGGACCGCACCGGCCCCCGCCAGCATGGCTGCCGGCACCGCCAAGCTACCCCACCGCAGGCGTGCACCGATGGCATTGATATGATGCATCTCCCGCCTCCCTGATGGCGCGATACAATTTCCTCGCACTTACGAAACGTGCGGTCGCGCGCTTGTTTTGTGATAAAGCTATCATCTGCCTTGTGTTTACGGGATTTCAAAACAAGTATAGTGCGATACTTATTCTATATCGTGCCATGGTCGGGCCCGCATCTGTGCGATTCTCGCACTCGCAACAAAGACGAGACCCTGCGCAAATTGGCTCTTTTCCGGTTGATGCAGCGGCATGATCGATCGGGGGCTGATCGGAACGGCGAGCAAAATCATGGATGGCATCGCCGCGACGTGACCAAAGCGGCTTCTGCACGAGATCAGAGCCACCCAGTTGATACACCTCAATCAATATCCGTATCGCCTAGCCCCCATCGGGGTCGGAAGACGCCTTTGCCTCCAGCAGGCCCAGGAAAGGCCTCATGGCCGGATTCTCGTTGTCGGTCTTCCAGACGGCATAGAGCTCAACGGGGTCGGCAGGCGTGGTGATGATGGGTCGGAAATGGACGTCGTCGAAATGGAGCGATTGAGCGGCCTCCGGTACGATGGCAGTGCCCATCCCGGCTCGGACCAGAGCCAGCATCGAGTGAATTTGGGATAGAGACTGGATGGTAACCGGCGCAATACCTTCCTGCGCAAAAAGTTTATCCAGCAGATCATGGAAATGGCGCGCGCCCTCCTGCGCAAAAAGGATTAGCGGCTGGCGGTCGAAATCCGATAGCCGCAAGGAACCTTCTGCCAGGCGAGGGTCGCCCACAGGCAACGCCGCGAAAAGGCGTTCGCTTCCGACCTTCAGATTCACGAAGCCGCGGCTCTTCACAGGCGAACGCATCAGTCCGATATCGATAGCACCGGTGAGCAATTCGCCAATCTGATCGGTGCCGACCATTTCCTTCAGAACCATGTTGATGTTGGGCGTGCGCGCCGCGCGCTGCAGGAGTAACCGCGGCAAGAAACTGTAGCCAGAGGAAGCCGTGAAGCCCAGGGCAATAGTGCCGGCTTCGCCCGAGGCCGTGCGGCGGACGGCCAGCGTGGAGCTTTCCGTTAGGTGCAGGATGCGACGGGCCTCCAACAGGAATACCTGTCCAGCTGGAGTAAGCTTGATGACGCGATTGGAGCGATCGATCAGCTTGACACCCAGCGCATGTTCCAAAAGCTGAATATGACGCGACAGAGGGGGTTGCGTCATATTCATCCGTGCAGCGGCACGACCGAAATGCAACTCTTCCGCAACCGCAACAAAACAGCAAAGCTGCCGAAGCTCGAACTGCGGCCGGAAAAACACCTCTGTCATCGAGCTGCTATAGCAGTCCGATGAGGTCTTGTCGCGTGACGCCTGTCCCCTCTGAAAACTCTATATCCGAGCATATTGATGGTGCAATCTGCCAAGAATATCGCGTCAGATTACCCGCCCGCCGCGCTTGATAGGCCTGTGATGCGGGGTATCTTTGTGCAGGCCGAGGTGGGTCCGGGTAGAGTAGAGGCTGGCCGGTTGGTGGAGAGCCGTCCACAGCATCAAGCAGACATATCTTCAGCCTTCGGGCGTGAGCTTGTGGATTTAGGTGTGCGCGCTATGGCCGCATATTCGCTGTCTGCTTGTTCGGTTCGCCTCCGAGACAACTTTTGGTCCACCGCTTCAAGATAGGGAAATCTCTCCTGTCGCAAGCCAACGAGCGCACTCCTCCCCCAACTCGGCGCGGACACGCTTTTCGTAAGCTCGCAAGTCGGCTTCCGTCAGCAAGTCGGCCCAGCGCCCATTGACACCCTTGTTGATGAACGTGGCCGCACCGCCTTCCCAGAGAGAGCCACCGGCCGGCGCGGAGTACCGCGCGTTGGCTTTCATGTAGTCGAACGTGCAGTGCTCGACAATCGTGGGCCAGCGCTCTTCGTCGATGCCGATGTCGAGGAAGGCCGAAATGCGCCGCATCTCGCCGTCTAGGTCGGCCTTCAACTTGGCGAAGTGCACGAACAAGACGTTCGGCAGATTACGGGCCTCCCACCAGCCCCTAATGTTCTCCCAAAATGGCCACCAGGGATAGCCATCCCAGTAGAGCCACTCGCGAAAATATCTCACTACGTCAGGCGTCGGCGGCTCGATGATCGGGCCTGGGTCGGGGCCGGTCCTGGGGTTGTGCTTGAAGTTTTCATAGAAGCCGGTGACAAAGTTGGCGTGGTGATTATGCATGCTCCAAACGATGTCACGCCCGTCGCGGCCTACATAGATATATTTGGCCTTCGGCGAGAACGTCAGTGCATCGAGAGGCAAGTGGGTCTTGATGAACCGGCGATGGGTCTGGGCCCTGACCATTGGCAGGCCCCGTTCCACCGGCGGCACCACGAAGTCGAGCCAGGGCGACATCTCGGCCACAGCCAATCCCTCCTGGCCTCCGAAGATTAGCTGGCAGACAATCTGCTGCATCCAAGTCGTCCCGGACTTGGCCCAGGTGGCGATAATTACGTCGTCCGGACGGAAGTCGAACTGATCCCACACGCGGGAATCGAAAATGCTATTGTGAATGTCGCGCGTCTTTACGGGCCACAACGGAACGTCATGCGGCATCGCGGTCCCCCCTTGAACCCGGGAAAAGTCTGTCATTAAGGGCCCAGGGTGCACAAGCCTCTCGATCTTGCAAAGCCCCCCAGATCGGCAACATACGGGCGCACTTTCACGGCCACGGCTTGAGTCCGCTTTGGGTCGAGGCTGTGTGAAAACGATGAACCGTATCGCCAACTAGCATTTTCGCTACTCTGTAGAGCGCAACTTTGAATCATTCGTTCTTCTGCAGATTCTGTAACGATCAAATATTTCACGTGGATGGTCGGCAATCGCGTTTTCACACTGCCTCGGTCAGAAGATCATTAGTCCCTGGTTAACTGCCGATGTGTCGCCGTGGCCAGTCAATTCAAAGTGGGACGCGCTATGGCATCACCGAGCGATGCGAGGCGACCGCTTGCCATTGGCCGTTCTGCTTGACGAAGGTATCGGTGAATCGAACAGTAAGCGCCAGCGGATGGCCCTGATAAGTTCCCTTTTGCGCGGCCACCCCAGTCACGATAGCGGCATCGCCATAAGCCTGAACGTTCATACTGCTGAGGATAAGCGATCCCATCCTGAGATCACCCGATTTCAAGGCACCAAGGACATCCTGCTTGGTACCTAAATGGCCCTGCTCGTCGGTGTCCGAATACTTGTCCGCCAGGACGGTGTTTAGCATGGCAACGTCGGCCTTCTGCAACGCGGTGCCCCATCGCTGCTCAAGGGCCATGAGCGTCTTCGAAACGTCACCTGCCGGCGTCTGCGCATTGGCGATCGTCGCAAAAATCAAGACGACTAGCGCAACGAATTTGGATGTCATCTGAAACCCCCTTTTCTGAATCTACAGCGGGCGAGATGCTAGGAGAAAAATTGCTGGTTGCAAGTCAGGGTTGTAAGGGTTTGATCGTCCTGATTATCTGTGGCGAGTGTCCTAACTAGCCCAGGCCCTTCAACGTGAGTCGGAATGTCCGCTCACATGGGCATTTTTGCGTCAAAGGACGTTCGTCAGCAAGCGACATAGCAGCGGTGGCTTCCGGAATACCTGGGGAAGTGCCACTGTCCACGCCGGTTGGGTTCATCTAGGGCAATGTCGGCCAGGGTCCGTGCAGCGGCGATTGGCTTGCTAGAGGGGGCACGTATGGCGGACGGTCAGGATGAGTATTTCCTAGGTTACAGGCGCGCCGAGCAGGAACGGCTCAGGGCGCAGGCGGTTCAGCTAGCGGACGAAGCACGCTGGCTCTTTGACCAGATGGACCTTACCCCTGGTTCGAAGGTCGTCGAAATCGGCTGTGGACCCAGTGGCTGTCTTGAAATCCTGAGCAAATGCGTCGGGCCATCCGGCAGCGTGACCGGCATCGAAAGGAGTGAAGAGGCCGTCGACATGGCTCGTCAAATGGCGCGCGATCTCGACCTGAAAAATGTGGATGTGCGCTGCGGGGATGCCCGATCGACAGAGCTCCCACACGGCTCATTTGATCTGGCGACGGCGCGGTTGGTGTTGGTGAATGTTCCCAGGCCCGAACAAATCGTCGCTGAGGCCGTCGCCCTGGTTCGGCCAGGAGGTTGGGTGGCTTTTCACGAGGCCGACTGGTTCGCGCACATCTGTGAACCGCCATCCGAGGCCTGGACCGCCATTGTGCAGCTGCTGGTGCGTTACTCTGAAAAAAACGGAATCGATCTGTTTGTTGGACGCAAGC
>DATKEP010000120.1:0-6572 GCA_035512055.1 Rhizomicrobium sp. | reverse complement strand
AGCCGGTAGCCGAGGCCATGGACAGTGCTCAATAATTCGGCATCCTCGCCCAGCAATTTGCGCAGCGCTCCGACATGAACCTGGAGTGCATTGTCCTCGACGATGGCATTCGGCCAGACGGCCGCCATCAACTCGTCCTTGGTGACCAGCGCGCCTTCGGCCTTGGCGAGCACGGAAAGCAGTTCCAACGGCTTCTTCCCGATCGAAACCGGAGTTTCGCCGTCCATCAGCTGACGGAATGGCTGCAAGACGAACCGGCCCACCCGGTATTCCTGACAATTCTTCAAAACCGCCTCCGGCACGGTCCGATTTGCCCAGACAACTGCACCGACGGGGACTCCTGTGCTTGCGCGCCGCAGATTTCAGGAAAATTTCAGAGAGATTTAAGCGCTGCGCCAAGGACTAGATGTGCCCACGTCCATAGAGTCCGGACTGCCGAGTTCAGCGTTTCGCCAGCCTCCGACCCCGGAGGCCACAGTATTGATTATGCGAGCCCGGGTCGAGCAAACGCCGCTCGATCCGACCTGTTTTTTCGTCTTGTGGGCTGGTTAACGCTGGACCCGGCGGGTGAACGCCTGGTCCCCCAAGCGCTCATTCGCAGCGACCGCTTTGGCCGCACCCACCGCTGTTTATGTCGGTTCTGTGAAAGGCCGGCGTCCAAGCAGACTGAAGGAGACGAAGATGGCAATGTCTACACGAAGCTTATTTATGGCGACCGCCGTTCTTGCGGCGTCGTCAGTGTTTGCACCTGCCGCATGGGCAGGTTGTGGCGTGAACGCGGCGACGCTGAAGAAGCATGCGTCCTGGTCGTCCGATGCCGCGGACGGTGCGATGTTGATACCCGTGAATCTGGGGCAGAACTCCATCGTGGGCATGTGGAGCGTTACACTCACCGCCAATGGCGGTACGTTCGATTGGGGCTATCAGGTTTGGCACAGCGACGGCACAGAGATCATGAACAGCGGCAGCCGCGCCCCGGCGACGGAAAATTTCTGCATGGGTATTTGGGCGCAGTCCGGGCCGTTCAGCTACAAGCTCAACCATTATGCCTTGAGCTATGATGCTACGGGCGCGCTGAACGCCAAAGTCCTTATCAAGGAAAATGTCATGGTGGACGGGAAGGGCGGCACGTTCTCCGGACCATTTACCGCCGATATCTTCAGCCCGACCGGCGCCCCCGTGGGGCATGTTGCCGGACAGATTGTCGGTCAGCGCCTCGTGGTGAACTGATCTGCGCGACGGAACATGTCGCGTGGAGGGCAGCACCTCCCCTAGAGCTGCTTCGACCCGGCCGCCGCGAAAGGCAGATGCAGGTCCATTCCAGCATCAAGCCAATCGGGCGGCCGGAGCTGTCCCGCCCGCCGGATTTCATCTGACCGGTCCCATGGAGCTTGGATGAAGTTCGGGCATATCCAGTACTGTTTGTTGTTGATGTGTGCGGGCATTGCGGCTTGGCATCCGCTGGATGCCAGCGCCCAGGGGATGTCGCCACCGTCCACGGGGCCAATCCAGATTGTTGCCATCACGCCCGCCGATCCGTCACCCACAGAATCCCGCCTGGTACTGTCGTTCAACCAGCAGCTCCCGCAATTCTCGGTCGTCAACAATGACGGCAATGCAGCGGTCTTGGCTTTCGCCGATGCCAGTCTTGCGCCCAGCCTGTTGTTCCCCGTCGGCAGGCATGGGCTGATCCAGTCGATGAGTTTTGCGCAGAACGGCAAAGTACTGACCCTGACCATCACCGGCGCCGTTCCCATCCATGTTGCAGCCGCACCGTTGGCCGCGCGCGCTGTGGCGGTCGTCATTACCGGTCTCACGCCGCCGGGTCTCAAGTCGGACATTGGGTCGGTGAGCCCGGCGGTGCATGCTGAGGGCCGGATCGACGATGTGTTCGAGATCGTCCCCCTGAAATATGCGGACGTCAGCGAGATCATTGGCCTCCTGACGGCCAATCAAACGATCAAGCCCAATGACCATTTCACGCCGGAAGAACCCGCCTTCGGCTCCGCCGGCATGCAGGGCAGCTATGCTGGTGCCGGCCTGTCGACCCCAGGATTCAATCAGGGGATGAGCCTAATGGGGGCCGCTACAGAATCCATTGGTCAGGCCATTGACGACACGATCGGGATCGATCGCCGGCTGAATGCCATCATACTTAGGGGCCCTGCCGCGCGCGTGGCAAGGATGAAGGAACAGATCGCCAAGCTGGACGTGCCGGTTAACAGCGTGGTGTTCGAAACCGTCTTTGTCGAACTGACCGAAACCGGCGCGCACAATGTGGGCCTGGATTTCAACAACGGCAACAACCAAGTTGCCAGTGTTGCCTATAGCTATGCCAGCGGCAGTTTTCCTGGCGTTGCCAACACCGCCCGCACGGGCGGCGTGGCGGTTAATATGCAGCTGGCGATCTATGCTCAGATTGCCAAGGGCAATGGCCGTATCATTTCCAAGCCTCGCATCGCCGCGCAGAGCGGCTCAACGGCCAAGATCATTACAGGCGACGCGCTGCCGATCCTGACCTCAATTGCACTATCCGGCGTCAACGCCGTCCAGCAGCAGGTGCAGTATGTCAATGTCGGCGTTACCCTTCAGATTGCGCCACGAGTCAGCGATGACGGCTTCGTTACCTCCCACGTGTTTGCCGAGGTTTCCAGCGTGACCGGTATCTCACAGGGCTATCCCACCATCAGTCAGCGTGAGGCCTCGACTTCGGCCACCGTGCGCGACGGGGATTCCTTCATCATCGGCGGCCTAACCCAGGAAAGTGAGCTTACCCATCACAACCGGCTGCCCGGCCTGGGTGATATTCCGCTCCTGGGCGAGTTGTTCAAATCCGAGAACAGCAACAACAGCAAGACGGACCTATATATTGTTGTGACGCCCCATGTGGTGCGGGGCCGCGACGGCGGCGCGGCCCTGTTGCAACAAAGCGAAGCCGGAAAATAGAGCTCCCGCGCTGCATGCCCCGGACCCGATAACCGCGGGAACGATAAGTGACGCCGCACAAATGGGACTGATCGGTGGCGGAGTGAGAATGTCTTTTGGCGCAAAGCGCACGTTGGGCTTTTGACCCAAATATATGGACATTGGCCTGACGGCGCCGTCACACCCTGGAGACCTGGTCTGGGCCAGCCTGTTTCCGCGGCAAACGCAATGATTTCTGTGCCTTGAGCGGTCGAAACCACGCCAAGTTGCCAGCAACCCTCCCATCTGCCTCAATGGAATTCTGGGCAAAGCCCGGGGGGCTGCATGGCCGAAGAGACAGAAGGTCAGGATACTGGCGCAGAACCGGTTGTCGGTAGCGCTGACCCGGCTGCCGTGGCTCTGGCCCTTGCTGGCGCGAGCCGGACGAGAGCCGACGAATTCCTGGGCGAACAGATCGCGCTGACGCGCCTGCAGAAGGAGCGGCTTGCGGCGCAGGACACGCATTTTCACGAAGAAGCCGAACTGGAGCTGGCGCATCTGCGCTGGCGCGCCTTCAGCGACCGGATGAAGGGTGCGTTGCAGATCATGACGGTGCTGCTGGGCCTGGCCGTTGTGGGCGCCGTGGGCATCGCGGCTTGGAACGCCGCCCATGCGGACGGTCTGGTGGTGGAAGCGCTGTCGGTGCCGCCGCGCTATGCCGAGACGGGCATCAGCGGCGCGGTGGTGGCCGACGATTTGATGAACCATGTTGGCGCCATCCGCGACCTCACGGCGCACGGGCTGACCAACTCCAAGGGCGTCAGCCGGGATCACGACGACGACATCAAGGTCGAGATACCGGAAACCGGCGTCTCACTGGGGCAGGTCTCGCATTATCTTCGGCTCTGGCTTGGCCATGAGCGCCGGGTCACGGGCAATCTGCGTACAGCCGGCGACGGCACCATTGCCCTGACGGTTGTGCTGGAAGGCGACGACGCCTTTACGGTCAGCGGCGGTCCGGGCCAGCTGGACAAACTGGAGCAGCAGGCCGCCGAGCATGTTTTCGGCAAGGTCGATCCCATCAACTTTGCCCTTTATCTGTTGCTCAGCGGCCGGAACGCCGAGGCTGGCGCGGCGGCGGAGCGCGCGGTCCAATCGGCGGCCACTTCACTTGAACAGGCTGACGCCTATTCATTGTTCTCTTTTGAAACCAAGCTGACCACCGGCGACATGGCGCTGGCGGCGGCGCGCGACAGTCTCGCCATATCCATCAACCCCAAGGCCGCCGCCCCGCATGTGGAGGTGATGCGCGATTTCATCCTGCTGGGCCATGACGAGGAAGGTTTGGCCGAGGCCCGCGCGCTTCAGAAAATCCGGGAGGAAGATCAAATGCCAGCGCAAAGAGGCTCTGGCTTCCAGGATATTCTCTATGAAGCGGCGCGGGAGCGCGCCCTCGCGACCGGTGATTTCGCGGACGCTTTGTCTGGAAAATGTATCCTTGGCTGTTCCCTGGCCGATCAGTCGTTGCTGAATGCTGAATATGCCGCGCGCCTTCATGATGTGGCCCAAAGCAGCGGCTTGATCGCAAATGCGCAGGCGGCGGGAGCAGCAATGGCAACGGTAACGGTTGTACGGATGGACCGGGCCCGTTACTTCCGGGATGCGGCGGCACAGGACTGGCGGGCTGCCGCCGCCGATGCGCGCGCCTATGCCGCCGCGCTGAAAGCGGATACGCAGGCAAGCCCGAAGTTCACGGCCCTGGCGGCTCAAACCTATGCTACGCCGCTTCTCGCTATTGCGCTGGCCGAAGGTGGCGATTTTGCGGGGGCCGAGGCCGCCATCGGCCCGACCCCCGGCGATTGCTATGACTGCGTGCGCGTACGGGGGCTGGTCGCGGCAGCAGACAAACAATGGGGCCGGGCGGACTACTGGTTCGCCCGTGCCGCGCATGACGGGCCATCCATTCCCTTCGCCTATGCCGACTGGGGCCAGGCGCTGCTGGCGCGCGGCGACCCGGATGCTGCCATCACCCAGTTCACCATCGCCAACCAGAAAGGCCCGCATTTCGCCGATCCGCTGGAAGTCTGGGGCGAGGCGCTGATGGCGAAGAACCAGTCGCATCTGGCGCTGGCGAAATTCGCGGAAGCCGACAAGTACGCGCCCAACTGGGGCCGGCTGCATCTCAAATGGGGAGAGGCTCTAGGTTATGCCGGCAAACCTGACGAGGCAAAAAAACAGTTCGCTCGTGCCGCCAGCCTCGATCTGACTCCCTCCGAAAAATCCGAGCTAGCGCGACATCTATGACCGATGAACCCGCCATCCCCGAACCTATGCCACCTGCGCCCCAGCCGCCCGAGGAGTCCTCGATGGAAATCCGCCCACCCAAACCCTGGCGTGGCTGGCGCAAATTCTCGAAGGAATACGCCATGATCGTTGTCGGCGTGGCGACCGCTCTGGCAGCCGGGCAGACGGCGGAGACGCTGCACAACCACAGCCGCGCCGCGATTGACATGAGCTTTGGAGGCTAAACCCACCTAAGGAGATTAACGCCATGCGCAACAGATTTCTTGTATCCGCCCTGACATTGATCTTTCCGGCCTTGACTCTTTCGGCCCAGGGGGCCACGGCGGCAAAACCCGCGCCCGCCGCCGCCCGCGACACCCAGAACGTGTCGGGCGGCTGCACGCAACGTAGCTACACCACTTATGGCGGCCTTAAAGCCGCCCCCAGCGATCAGCGCACCGCGTTCATGTGCGATAACGTGGTCGTCACGTTTCAGGATGCCAAGCGCCAGCATGTGGTGCTGGAGTTCGGCCTCCGGGGCGGCAAGAAGGACAGTACGCTGGCCGGCTTTGACGGCACAATGGACAAGGACGGCATGACCGCCAAAATTCACCACATGTACCTGGCGCGCGACGCCCTAAACCCGACCGACGATGGCACCTGCCATCTGACTTTCGCCGGCCGCGCCGTTACCGCAGCGCAATGCAGCGCCAGCATGCACCAAGTCAAGAACCGCTGGGCCGCCGTCGTCGACTTCAAAGCAATTCCTGACCGCTAGGGCAAAAACTACGTCGCGGTTCGCAAGGACGCTACCGTGGGTTAAGCTCGGTTGGCGAATGTCCGCGAAGCGGCCATTGGGCTGATCGGGGTGGAATGACCGCTTGGCGCCAATAGACATTCAGACTGGCGCTTTCCTTGCCCCCGTATTGCCATTCGCGTGTCAACGGTCCCGACGCGCGCTGCCGGTAGCACCGTCAGCTAGAACCCTGAAATAGCACCTCATTCCTTCTGAAACCGGCTACCCGTTGCCAGTAAAGTCCCCATCTGGCTCAATGGTCTGAAATTTGGGGCTGTGGGGCCTTATGGCGGGTGAGATTTTCATCAGCTACCGGAGGGCGGACCGGGCCTGGGCGCAATTGCTGCACAGTCAGCTTCGGGCCGAGGGTGTCGAGGCCTGGTACGATGCTCATGTCGGGGCGGGCGAGGATTGGCGTATCGCCACCGCCAAGGCGCTGCAAGCCAGCCGGATCTTCGTGCTGCTGTTCTCCGAAAGCGCCGCCGAATCCGGTGACATCGCCAAGGAATTGGCGGCCGCAGTACTGGAAAAAAAAGTAATCGTTCCGGTGCGGTTGCAGAATATCGCGCCCACGGGTGCGTTTCTCTAC
>DATKEP010000119.1:0-11089 GCA_035512055.1 Rhizomicrobium sp. | reverse complement strand
TGGCAGGCGGCCAATCTCTGACACTTCTGGACCGGCAATCCCGGTCTATGTGAGTAAAACCGTTGCGCCCTTCATTGACGGTCGATGTTTGGTGCGTGCCGCTGTTGGATTAGCTGATGCGACAGTGATGGCATTTGCTGGGTATTTTGGAGGCAATTCTAGGGCGCACGAAACCGCAGCGCCTTGCAGATGTTACTTACCCAGCCCCCCAATATTGCCACCATTGCGGTGTTCCGATGACTCTTGCCGAATGCATTAGCGAAGTGCCCGAGCTTTACGAAGAAGGTAATGAATCAACGGCCCGCCTTCTCAGCAAAAGCGGGTATCTGGATGCGCCGCAGGCGCTGACTGTAGAGGATGTCGAGCAGGCACTATCGCGTCGTCCGGAATTGGCCGACCGCTGGCTGGAGCGCGGCAATGATCAACGACTTGCTGGCGGCTGGGGCATTGAGTGCGACCACGGACAGTATCGCGTGCAAAGCTATGACGGCGGCAATTACCTGCTAGAGCGCAAGAAGCTGCATGCGGTTGCGGAGTTCATAGTCCGTTATGTCGCCTTCATCGGCGATGTGCTCAGCCGTCATCGCGCTCGCGCCTTCCGCATCACCCAGTCGCGCATGACGCGCTCGGCGCGGATTCCCGCAAATCCCAATTGGTGGGCGGCATCGCCTGGCTCTCTGTGACTGGCGCAGTTTTTCTCAAACCGGCGGCCTCATCGAAAAGGCGGTCGATGATCGCTACGCACGATAATATAGTGCGTCATGCAAGCAAAACGCATAAAACACCGGAAAATACTGGGTGTTGTCACTATAAGGCGGGCCTCGACGGCCCCTTTTCTTCCGATTTTCCCTGTATATTTCCCTGTTATCGGTGATTTCGGGCCAGAGACTGGTTCGCTCAACACTGCTCCGCCAGCCAATTTGATCCAGATCAATGCTTCCGCTAATCAATGTAGCTGGAACACAGCTGCATTTGTTGCGCAGAGCTAAGACCCGCCGTACCATCTGCCGTCTCTCCAATAACCATGTTGCCAGCGATGGCCAGCATCTTCGTCGTGGCAGAGGTATCGCGCGTCACCTTTGTGTTCATCCCACCAACAATCATCATGGAACGAGAGAATCGCACCGCTCGCCACCAAGATGCTTCACATGGCAGGCCACAGAATTGCGCCAAGCCAAGTCCCTCCCATCCATTGGCCAACGGTTACGACAAATCGCGCTGGCGAGGTCTTCGATAGCTGAGCCAATGGCTACGACTGTCAATTGAACCGCCACGGCTTCTGCTGAAAATCTTGGCTTTCCAAGGTAGCGCTCACGGGAGATCCGGCGGGCCCATAATGTCGTTTGAGAAATAAGGTGATTTGTAGTCAGAGCCACTCCAATAGCCGTCAACAAATAGGAAAGGCACACCAACAGGGTCGCGGATCGGCAGGACGTCTAACCGCTCTCCTCACCGCTTGGCGTCCCATCCAACGCCAGCAAAGCATATTGAACACTCAGAAAAGATGGCGTAAGCATCATTTGTTGATGTAATATGGTTATAAATGATGCTTTAAACATGATCACAGCATACCAACTTCGGGCGGCGCGGGCGCTTGCAAATGTCGATCAACGACAGCTTGCAGAGCTCGCTGGGCTATCGTTGCCAACGATCCAGCGGATGGAGGCCAGCGACGGGGTCATCCGCGGTAATGTCGATTCCCTCATGAAGCTTATCGCGGCGCTGGATGCAGTCGGTATCGAACTCATTGGGGAAAATACTGCGAGCCAAGGCGGGGGGCGTGGCGTTCGGCTGAAGGCGGCGGTGACTTTGCGGACAAATGGCTCGGATAGGCCGGACCGGGTCACGCCAATGCGCGCGACGGAATAGAGGCGGCATCATGCAAGCCGCTGTCTTGCTGTGGTGCATTCTGATCCTGCTGGCCACGGCAGCAATTGCCGTCCTGCCAAAAAACTCTCGCGTCGCTACACGCTTGACCTACGGCCTCACCGCGATCGTTTGCGCGGTCATGTGTACAGTTTCCTGCCTAGGTGTAGGAGCAAGTGTTTCCGCAGTCCTGGTTTTGCCACTGGGCCTGCCCTGGATTCAGGCGAACTTCCATATTGATCCGCTGTCAGCGCTGTTCTTGGTCATTATTGATTTCGGGGGCGTGGCCGCCAGCCTCTATGGCATAGGCTATGGCCGGCACGAGCCGTCACCTCATCGCGTATTGCCATTCTTTCCGACCTTTCTAGCCGGCATGAACCTGGTATTGCTCGCGGCAGACGCCTTTTCCTTTCTCATCTCCTGGGAATTCATGTCGCTGGCGTCCTGGGCGTTGGTGCTCTCTCATCACCGGAATGAGGACAACAGGCGCGCCGGCTATGTCTATATCTTGATGGCGAGTTTTGGCACTTTCGCCCTGCTGCTCGCCTTCGGTCTTCTGGCGGGACCAGATGGGCACTACGCATTTGCCGCAATGCGCAGCCAGCATCTTTCCACATCCTATACATCATTGGTGTTGCTGCTGACCTTGTTGGGTGCAGGATCCAAGGCGGGACTCCTGCCGCTGCATGTTTGGCTGCCCCTTGCTCATCCGGCGGCCCCAAGCCATGTCTCGGCCCTAATGAGCGGGGTAATGACCAAAGTTGCGGTCTACGCCATTATCCGCATCCTCTTCGACCTGGCTGGGCCACCAGAATGGTGGTGGGGCCTTCTCATCATCCTCTTGGGCGGGGCCACGGCGTTCATGGGTGTGCTGTACGCCCTGTTTCAGACCGACATGAAGCGCGTGCTTGCCTACAGCACGATTGAAAATATCGGCATCATTTTTATCGGACTGGGGCTTGCGCTGTCTTTCGCGGCAGATCATTTCCGTGGGGCGGCGGCGCTTGCCCTCACGGCCGCGCTATTCCATGCGCTCAACCACTCCCTGTTCAAGAGTCTAATGTTCTTCGGTAGTGGCGCGGTGCTGACGGCAACGGGCGAGCGCGATCTGGAAAATTTGGGCGGCCTCATCCACCGCATGCCTGTGACGGCACTTGCGGTACTCGGCGGTGCAGCGGCGATCTCGGCTTTACCGCCCTGGAACGGGTTTGTATCCGAGTGGCTGACCTTTCAGACTATTCTCCTGTCACCTGAGCTGCCGCAATGGGGATTAAAACTATTCGTGCCTGCCACGGGCGCATTGCTGGCGCTGGCGGTGGCGCTTGCCGCGGCCTGTTTTGTCCGATTCTACGGCACGGCCTTCCTGGGCCGTGCACGTAGTCAGGCTGCGGCCGACGCATCGGAAACTGACGCATTCTCGCGTGGCGTCATGCTTGCTCTGGCAGCATTGTGCCTTCTGGTTGGTATTCTGCCTGGCTATGTCATCGATTGGATGGCTCCCGTGACACAGGGGCTCGTGGGCGGCCACATGCCTCAGCAGTCTTCGGTTGCATGGCTGTCGCTGGTTCCGATCAGCAAGGCCCATAGCTCGTATAATGGCCTTCTCGTATTCCTGTTCATCGCCGCGTCAGCTTCCTTCGCCGTTTATGCGATCCATCGGCTGGCTTCCAAAGCCACCCGGCGCGCACCGATTTGGGATTGCGGTTTTCCGGGCCTGGAACCGTCGATGCAATACACCGCCAGCAGTTTCTCGCAGCCCATCCGCCGCGTGTTCGGACCGCTCCTATTCCGCGCCCGCGAATATGTTGAGATGCCGCCACCTGGCGCGATGACGCCAGCACGCTTCCGAGTGCGGCTGGACGACATCGCATGGAACGCGCTTTACCTACCATTAGCCGAAGGAGTGCGTTTCGCCGCCGACCGGCTGAATGTGCTGCAATTCCTCACCATCAGACGCTATCTCAGCTTAGTATTTGCGGCCCTGATTGTACTTTTGCTGGTGGTCGCGATATGGCGCTGATACGCGATCTCATTGTGCAGGGTGCGCAGGTGTTGCTGGTTGTGCTGCTCGCGCCCCTGGTCACCGGCATTATCCGCAAGATGAAGGCGCGATTGACCCGCCGTCAAGGTGCTTCGGTGCTCCAACCCTACCGTGACCTGCTTAAGTTGGTCCGCAAAGAGACCGTGCTGGCTGAAAATGCCTCCTGGCTGTTTCGCGCGGCCCCTTACTTGATCTTTTCGGCCACCTGGGTCGCGGCCGCGCTTGTACCAACCTTCGCCACCGGATTGTTGTTCAATTGGACGGCAGATCTGATCGCTATTGTCGCGCTTCTGGGCAGCGCGCGGTTCTTCCTGGCACTGGCTGGCATGGACGTCGGTACGAGTTTCGGTGGCATTGGCTCCAGCCGCGAAGTCATGATCGCCTCGTTGGCCGAGCCCGCCATGATCATGATCGTCTTCTCGCTTGCCCTGCTGGTGGGCTCGACACAGCTATCAACCATTGCCGCCTTCATGGTCTCGCCGAATGTCGGCCTGCGGGTCACACTCGGTCTGGCATTGGTATCGCTCATGATGGTCGGGATTGCCGAGAACAGTCGCATTCCGGTGGACAATCCCGCCACCCATCTGGAGCTCACCATGGTGCATGAAGCGATGATACTGGAATATTCCGGACGCCATCTGGCGCTGATCGAACTGACGTCATCGCTAAAGCTCCTGCTCTATCTGTCGTTAATTGTCTGCCTGTTCTTGCCCTGGGGCCTTGTGCCTTTGCGGCCTGAATTAAGTGCCGCCACCCTCGTCGCATATGCGGTCGGTGCGGTGACCTATATGGTCAAAATCGGCTTTGGATGCGCGATGTTGGCATTGTTCGAGACGGCCAGCGCCAAGTTGCGCGTGTTCCGCGTATCTACTTTCCTTGGCGCCGCATTGATGCTGGGATTTCTCGGCGCACTTCTTTTGTTCGTGTCGCGAGGCCTTTGATGCACGGGCTCAACTTCGACATCGCACATCTTCTAGCCGGCAGCCTTGTGCTGGTGAGCTTTCTGTTGCTGTACCAGGACCGACTCTACGCCCTGCTCAACATTTTTGCCTTACATGCTATCATACTTTCGCTGTCGGTCGGCTGGCAGGCTCATGTTCAGGATGCGCCGCATCTCTACATTACGGCATTAATCGCGCTGACGTTCAAAGGAATTATCATCCCGGCAGCGTTGCACCGCATGATTGTGCAGCTTGGTATCCACCGTGAGATCGAGACAATTGCTGGGATCGGGCCCGTGATGCTGGCGGGGATCGCGCTGGTTGGTTTGTCGCTCGCTGTGATGCTGCATATCACCACCGATGCCAATTTGATCGCGCGCGAGGATTTGGCCTTCGCGCTGTCGGTCCTGCTTTTGGGTCTCCTTATCATGGCGACACGGAGAAATGCGGTGGGCCAGGTCGTCGGTTTCATGTCGATGGAGAATGGGCTGGTGTTGGCGGCCACGGGCGCCAAGGGCATGCCGCTGGTCGTGGAAATCTCGGTCGCCTTCTCGATCCTCATCGCCTTCATCGTCATTGGCATCTTTTTATTCCGCATCCGTGAACGCTTCGACACGGTGGACGTCCATGCGCTGGATCGTTTTCAGGGAGAGAAGTGGTGAGCTTCGGCGGTGTCACATGGGTGCTTCTGGTCCCAGTGCTGGCGGCACCTCTCCTGGCCGCTCTGCCCGACTATCGCCTGTCTGCCCGGGTAAACATCCTTGCCAGTCTTCTGACCTTCCTGGCGGCACTCTCGCTTTTGGGCTGGCGGGGCGAGACTTCGTCCTATTTTCTGGTGGACGACCTTAATGTGATCTTCATCGTGCTTAATACTCTGGTCGGCTTTACCACCAGCCTGTTCAGCGCCTCCTATATCGGTCACGAGCTTGAGACCGGTCGACTCACGCCTGCCTATCTGCGTTTCTATCACGCCATGTATCAGGTGATGATGTTCGGCATGAATCTCGCATTAATCGCCAACAACATTGGCTTGATGTGGGTGGCGATCGAGCTGGCGACCCTCTCGACGGTGATGATGGTCGGCATCTATCGGACCCATGAAGCGCTGGAGGCGGCCTGGAAATATTTCATTCTCGCCAGCGTCGGTATCGCACTCGCGCTGTTCGGCACTATTCTTGTCTACATGGCAGCTGAGCCAGTGGTAGGCGAAGGTATTCCGGGCATGACCTGGACGACGCTCGTGGCACACGCCGCTCACTTTGATCCTGGCCTGCTTAATGTCGCATTCGTATTTTTGTTCCTGGGCTATGGCACCAAGGTGGGGTTGGCGCCTTTGCACGCTTGGTTACCCGACGCTCATGCCGAGGGACCGACACCGATCTCGGCGGTGCTCTCCGGCCTTCTGCTCAATGTCGCACTCTACGCCATCTTGCGCTTTAAGATGCTGATGGCACTCAACGCAGGCGTAATTGATACGGGCCCGTTGTTGGCGACTGTGGGCCTGATTTCGGTTCTGTTCGCTGCGTTCATGCTCTACCGGCGACGCGACATTAAAAGGCTGTTCGCCTACTCCTCCATCGAGCATATGGGCATCATCGTCTTTGCCTTCGGAATGGGCGGCGCACTGGCCAATTTTGCGGGGCTCCTCCAGATGACGATGCACAGTCTAACCAAGTCGGCGATCTTCTTCACGGTGGGGCACGTCGCTCAGGTCAAAGGCACGCAGCGAATCTCCGAAATTCGAGGCCTCACTGAAAGCCATCCCATGCTTGGCTGGTTATTGGTGTTGGGGGTTATCGCGATTGCCGGCATGCCACCTCTGGGCATATTCATGAGTGAGTTTCTGATCGTCAGTTCCACCTTTGCCCGTGCGCCGCTCCTGGCGGTAGCCCTGGTGCTGGGCCTTCTCATTGCGTTCGGCGCACTGCTCCTTCGACTGCAGGGTTTTGCCTTTGGCGAGCCTTCCGAGGGCCGGGCGCCGGTGCGCGCTTCGTACTTTCCAGCCTATGCCCATCTGGGCCTGGTACTGCTGGGAGGTCTCTATCTTCCGCCCGTTCTGGTCAGCTGGTTCCAGCATGTCGCACGGATGCTGGGGTGACGATGGCAACACTGGCGACACCTGCAGGAGAACAAGCCAGCGGCCACAGACCCTGGCCGCGCTTGCTCGTGGACGCCCACGCCTGGGAGACGGCCACAGAAGCCCTTGCTGAAGGCCGTTGGACACTTTCAGGTCTGTGGGGCGATGAAAAGACGGTACACATGGCGGCGCAGCTGGAGCAGTCGGACCTTCGCGTCCTCAGTCTTCACTGTCCGGAGGGTCATTTTCCCAGCGTGGGATTGTGGCATCCGCCAGCTATACGGCTAGAACGCACGATCGACGACTTGTTCGGTCTTGTGCCGCGGGGCGCCCTCGATGGACGCCCGTGGCTGGATCATGGGCATTGGGACTTGCGACATCCCCTTGGCGCGCGGCAGAGTGGTGGCACGCCGAACTCCTATCCCTTTCTGTCCGCCGAGGGTGAAGGGATACACCAAATCGCCGTCGGCCCGGTCCATGCCGGCATCATCGAACCCGGACATTTTCGCTTCCACGCCAACGGTGAGACGGTGGTACGGCTGGAAGCGCGGCTGGGCTACACCCATAAGGGCATCGAAACACTGATGCGCGGCGCCGATCTCGGCCGCGCCGCCACGCTGGCGGGTCGCGTCTCTGGTGATAGCGCAGTTGCTTACGCTATTGCCTTCGCGCGCGCCGCGGAGGCAGCCCTGGGAGCAAAGGTGCCGGCCCGCGCCCATTGGCTGCGCGCGCTGATGGCGGAACTGGAACGTTTGGCAAATCACTTGGGCGATATCGGTGCGATCTGCAACGACGCGTCATTTTCCCTTATGCCAGCTCATTGCGGCATATTGCGCGAACTTGTGCTGCGGACGAGCAGAGTTTGCTTTGGTCACCGGTTGATGCGCGACTGCGTCGTTCCCGGCGGCATAGCTTATGATCTGGATATGCCGAATTTTCCCGTTCTGCGTACGTTGGTCCATGAGATCAGGAAACGCCTTCCAGAACTCGTAACGCTTTATGACAATACGGCATCGCTGCAGGACCGCACCGTGGCGACTGGCATCCTCAAACCCGAGCTGGCATTGAAATTTGGCGCAGGCGGCTATGTCGGCCGTGCCTCCGGACGTGACTTCGATGCCCGGCGCGACTTCCCCTATCCGCCGTATGACCGGCTCTCCTTCAACGTCCCCTTACTGCATGAAGGCGACGTTAACGCACGCGTCTGGCTGCGTATCCACGAAGTCGATCAAAGCTTGGCATTGATAGATCAGATTCTTGATGGTCTTCCACACGGCCCTCTCTGCGTACCAGTTGAACCTCAGGCGGGCGAAGGCCTCGCTTTGGTTGAAGGCTTCCGCGGCGATATTTTGGTTTGGCTGCGGCTCGACCATACTGGCCGTGTCGCGCGCTGTCATCTGCGCGACCCATCCTGGTTCCAGTGGCCCCTCCTAGAGGCAGCTATCGAGGGCAATATCGTCGCCGACTTCCCTCTCTGTAACAAGTCTTTCAACTGCTCCTATTCCGGATGCGATCTGTAGAGGCCATAATGCATCGCTTATTGCTCCAAGCCCTTGCCAACTCGCCACTCGCTGAACCTCTCACATGCGATGATGATGCCGAGTTGGCGGAATTAGCGTCCCGCCTGAATGAGGCTACACAAACCCGACTTGGCCGCAGCTTATCCATTCGCGAAATCGATGCAGGATCATGTAATGGCTGCGAACTGGAAATCAACGCGCTGTCCAACGCCTTCTACGATCTAGAGCGTTTTGGGCTGCGGTTTGTTGCTTCGCCCCGCCATGCTGATGTCTTGCTGATCACTGGCCCGGTGACAAAAAATATGCGCGATCCATTGCGAAAAACATATGAAGCAATGCCTCACCCCAAGTGGGTTGTTGCCGCTGGCGATTGCGCTGTCGACGGCGGCTGCTTCGCCGGGGGTTATGCGGTTGTGGGAGCCGCATCACAAATAATTCCCGTTGATCTCATCGTCCGCGGCTGTCCGCCCAGCCCGGCCTCGATTTTGCAATGCCTGATCTCGCTCATGAAGTGGCCGATCAAGCTTGAACACAACAGATCATCCAATTCGTGAAAAGGTAGGGCACGGTCGACACCGACACCCCATTTTCGGTGCAATCACACACCAATCGACCACCGCACGGACGAATCAAGATGACAGGGGGCGGGAGGCGGCGGGGCAACGCAAAACGGTTCAAGTTGCCGAACGGCAATTGCATAGACAATGTCGCGCGGCACGACGGGGCATTCCAGTTCCACAAGCGCGTACCTCATCAGCTGTGCTTGCAATGTGTTCCGCGTCACAAATCGTGAAGTCTTTACTTCTCAAAAAATGCAGGCAATCAGGCCTTCCTTTTCCAGGCCTTCAAAGTCCTTTGGTGCCCTCGCAACAAATGTCCAGTTCCTCCGTTAGATTTGTGTGATCCAAAGATTCCCAAAGGACATCTCGAAGGTCACAATCGGCCGCAGGGAACAACGATACGGGCTCTGTCTCTAGGGGTTTGGAGCCGTATGCACATTAGCACAGCCACATCGAATCGTGCTTTTGGGGCCGCAATCACTTTAGCACCAGCGGATAAGTCACCAATGAACGAAGCCCAGGAACAGGAGAGGCCAATGAAAGTCCAAGATTTAATGACCCCCAATGTCGCAATGATAAATTCCGACCAAACCGTGCAGAAGGCGGCACGCCTGATGGCCGATCTAGATGTCGGTATTCTGCCGGTAGGCGAAGGTGACCGGTTGGTCGGCATGATCACTGACCGGGATATCGCCACCCGCGGCCTGGCGGAGGGCAAAGGCCCCGATACCAAGGTGCGCGATCTGATGACGCCCGAAGTCAAATATTGCTTCGTCGACCAGGACATCGATGAGATCACCACGAACATGGCCGATATTCAGGTCCGGCGCCTGCCAGTTCTCAATCGCGACAAGCGTTTGGTCGGTATCCTCTCTCTTTGCGACATTGCCGTCAGTAATGATCCCGATCAAGCCATCGAAGCCTTGAGCGGAATCTCGCGCCCGACGAACGACGGGGCGCAGATTCCCGCGACCTAGAGGCCGGACCGAGATAGCAACCTCGGGACAGCAGAGTTTGCATTCGCCAGAGATCACGCCGAACGGTAGCTATGGCGAAAGGAGCCTTCTGGTTTCGACGCGTTCTGAGGAGGTCCAGCCACGCAGGGAAGCTTTTGTTTCCCAACTGAGAGCTTCCACTGCGCTTGGCTGCGGACCAGCTCGCTCATCGGCCAGTTTCTTGGCTTAGCTTCGGGCCGACTCGGCACTTCAGGAGGATTACCGAGCGGCCATACCTGCTTGAGCGTTTCCGCTGGTGTTGGCCGACGCCTGGCTATCGGATGCACCATGACTGTTCTTACGGTCTTCTGCGCGATCACGCCCATGGTCGCGATCCGTTGCGTTCCGACCATTGCTGTTCGCACTGCTATCTAGATTTGAGTTGGCATTGGCACGGTCTTGAGCCCGGTCGAGACCGAAGTCTCTATCCGCGGCGGCGGGGCCGTTGGTGTTCAGCGAACCCTGGCTGCTGATATGGCTACTCGACATGCCATTTGTGGCTGCTCCGGCGCCAATGCCCGCACTTGCTCCGACCCCGCCTCCACGTCCTTGCGCCAGGGTGGGAGCCGCCAGCGCGACCATTGCGGACAGTGCCACGGTGCCGATCAAACCTGTGCAACCTTTCATTTTACTCTCCTTGGTTAGCTCGCCCCGTGCTGGAAACGTCAAGAAATGGCGATAGTTGCTCAAGTTCCAATGCGGGGGGCGCCATCAGACAAGACGTGCTGGAGGCCGCCATCCGAGCACGAGTGTCTTAGGTCGGCTGAGGGCCGTGGGACTTAGCGGCAACAGCACAACCGGCTAGCCCGCCCCTTTTTTTTGACGGCCTGAAAGTTCCTATTCCCACATCCTTGAGGTGGCCGGACTGGCCGGCGAGGGCACGGGCTGCCGTCAGGACCTGGACGGCGGCAGCCGTGCCGTTGGCTGCTTCAGTCACCCCGCCGATGTTGGACGAGACTTCCTGAGTGACCTTAGCCGCTCCCTCGACATTGCGCGCCATTTCCTGCGTGGCAGCGCCCTGCTCTTCGACAGCCGCGGCGATGGCATTGGCGATCTGGTCGGTTTCCCCGATCGTCTTGCTGATCGAGG
>DATKEP010000118.1:0-2944 GCA_035512055.1 Rhizomicrobium sp. | reverse complement strand
CAGTACCACGAATGGCACAGTGAAGTGCCGGATGCTGATATCCAGCGGGCTCAACAGGCACACACCGGTAAAGACCAGCAAGCTCACCCAGAGAATTCGCCAATGCGCTGCAACTTGGGCGGGAATAATCGCAGTGCGGGTTTCGCCTCGTAGTTTCCTTCCGACTCCCGTTACTCCAGCTAGAAACAGCAACCCGAGAAATCCCAACGCCGATTTCAGTGCGAAGACAACCGGAAAGTAGAACCACACGCCGTGGGGATAGGAGTGACCCAGGATGAACGTCGGCCGGCTCGCGCTGATCAGAACCATCAACACGCCCCTCAGGTACAGCCAGGGCGGCATCAGCAGCCGGCGCAGCGGCACTGCGGCAGAGCCATGGCCGAGACGGTAAAGCACGTCGGTAGTCTGATTCAGGGAAAAGACAAAATAAAACACGTAGACCGCAACGGCGGCCCACAGAATTCCCTGTAGAGTAACTCGCCATCGCAGACGGCGCCAGGCGCGCGCCTCAGGTTTGGCAACGGGCTGGCCGGGCACCGCGCGCCAGCGCGTGCTTAGCGCAAATGCCACGAAGGCAAAAAATAAAATACCCGCCGTGAACTTCGAAAGAAGCGCGCCCGCCAGGGCTAGACCAAATAGCACCGCGTTCTTTCGGCTAGGGTTCTGCCATATTTCCGCAAAGCGCCACAACGCCAGCAAGGAAAACAATGTGACCGCGATATCGGTATGGACGAGCGGGCCAAAAGCCAGAAACGCAGGCATGCTGACATAGACGCTCAGGCAAAGCAGTCCGCCCCAGTTTCCTCCCAGCCGCCGTCCGTATGCATACAAAACCCACCCTAGCGCCAGCGTTAGAAGCAGCATGGGCAGCCGGGCCCACGCCAGCGTAGTCACGGGATTGTTCCACTTTGTTAGCAGCCATTCGCCGAAGACCCACTGCCCCATGTAAGCAGGAAAGAACTTCTCGCTGACCGTCCATGAAATATGCGAATAATCGGCGCGCGTTCCGCGCAAGACCAAGGGCAGCGCCGCCAGCACCTTGGGCAGCGGTGGATGTTCTTCATTCAGCCGCAAGTCGAATTTCTGCAGGTAACTTACGCCGGCGCCGATGTGCGACACTTCATCGATGGTGACGGACTCGCGCAAGGCCGCGCCGCCTGCCAGCATCGCCATCAGCAATAACAGCAAGCCAGCCACAACTGAGTAGCGGGCGCCGTGCGCATTTTCCATGGAACTCTTCCCATTCAACGAGGACATGTCGTTGGACACTGTTTCTACGCTCCGGAAGGACGAAAATTACCGTGTGGAATGAGCCACATTGTAGCGCAAGAGCGCCCGGCGCATCCCATTACCCGCGTAGTTTTTTGGCGAAGAGTGCAGAATCGCTTGAAAGGAAAAGAGTTGAGTTTTCTGGAAGTACCAAAAATTGCAAAAGAGTGCGCAATCGTACAAAAAGAAAAACGGGAATAGGATCAGCTAATCCCGATCTTCCGTCTCGTTTTCCACGCCAAGGCGCTTGACGGCATAGCGATCCAGGTAGCGCTGGCCTTTGCCTTTCGCGATAACGAGGTATTCGAGGCGGCCTCCTTTGTCGCTGACTTTCCAGGTATAGCGGAAATTGCCCGGCCCGCCAGAGCGCGTGGCTTGCGCAATATCTCCGACCTCCGCGTAGCCGACTGGCTTGCCATCAGGGCGGGCGAGCGCGGTGACATAGCGCACCTGACGGTCGCGGTCAAATCCAATGATGACATATTGATAGCGCCGGTCGTGGGTAAGCGTCCAAACCTGCTGGCCTTCATCCTCGGACTTGAATTGGCCAATCTCATTCAGGCGCGAGTGCGCCTGATCATACGACATGCCCAGGCGGAGCCCGAGAATCTGCGGAGCCGGCTGCCTGGCGGCGGCGAACGGAGCGATGATGCTAAAAAGGAGAAAGGCTGGAAGTACGGCTTTTCTCATTGTGGCATTCCCTTGTCAACTGAATGTAGGCCGGAAGAGTGACGCGGCCCTTGCAGCCGCGCCACTCCAGCAAGCCGCATGGTTATGGTTGCAAGCGAGTTGAATCCTGGCTCTTGAAGAGACCCAACCCGGTGGATTGGCGGATGATGGTGGCCTTGGTGGCCTGATCGTTATCGAGACGCGTATGGCTGGCGGTGGGATTGTTACCCTGGGCGATGCAAGCGGCGGTGATGCACCCATCGGTATATGCGGTGAAGACGCGACCGACCTTGTCCACCGTAATGTCATTGAAGTCCAGGAGGTTTCTGGTGCCGTTAGGGCAGGTGGTGCCCTGGGTGCAGATCACGCCGAGCTGCACGGCATCATTGGGCGTGGCGTCCACCGTAAACCAGGTGCGGCCCCCATTGTAAGTGGTGGCGATGTAGCCGTGCCACACGCCGTTGAAAGGAGTCGGTCCGGTGTCCGCGCCCGTGCCGTCGCCGGCCGAAGTCGTGCCCAGGAAGAAGAAGGAGGCGCGGTCATTGTCGCCGGCGACCACTTCGGGAAAGACCGTATTGCGGATGCTGAAGGGCACTCCAACATCCAGGTCATTGTGCCAGGAGCGGCCCTGATCGTCGGAAACGGTGATGTGCGGATGTCCATCGCCGCCAACGTAGCCAAAATAGACGCGTCCTTTGGAGCCGATGCCTACGGACGGGTCGCTGGAATTGGGAGTGCTGCCGGTAACCGGCTCGACGGTGAAGGTGAGTCCGTTGTCCATCGAGACGATCAGCCCCTGGGTGCTTCCGCAGCTCTTATTGGGAACGTAGACGATGCCGCTCGAGCTCACCTTTATGTGGCCATGCAATCCGCCGCAATCCACCAGCGTGTACATGGGGTGAGCTTCTTCATAGGTCAAGCCGCCGTCCTGGCTCAGGGCCATTTCCGCATCGCCGATATCCTGCGACGCATAGTAGACGGCGTGGGGATATTGCGTGAGCGGGCC
>DATKEP010000117.1:0-71834 GCA_035512055.1 Rhizomicrobium sp. | reverse complement strand
TTTTTGAGGTCAAATCCGAACTGACTAATCTTCATCCGTGACGAACGCCACGCGCACCATGTTGGTGGCGCCGCTTGTGCCCAGCGGCACGCCCGCGGTGATCACGATGCGCTCGCCGGCCTGGGCAAAGCCTTCCTGGCGGGCGATCTGGCTGGCGCGCTTCACCATGTCATCGAAATCGCGGATATCTTCCGTTGTGACACTATGGGTGCCCCAGACCAGGGTCAGCCGCCGCGCCGTATCGACGGAAGGGGTTGGCGCGATGATGGGCGCGCAGGACCGCTCGCGCGCCGCACGCATCGCAGTGATACCCGACTTGGTCCAGCAGACAATGGCGCGGGCCTCGATGGTTTCCGTCACTTCGTGCACGGCCGCCATGATGGCGTCGGGCGTGGTCTTTTCCGGCGCGCCACGCTGGGCCTCGATCGTGGAGTGATAAAGCTCGTCCTCTTCGACCGCGCAGGCGATGCGGTCCATGGTCTGGACCGCCTCTACGGGATAGGTGCCGCTGGCCGATTCCGCTGACAGCATCACCGCATCGGCGCCATCGAACACCGCGGTCGCCACATCGGATACCTCGGCGCGGGTGGGCATGGGCGACTGGATCATGGATTCCAGCATCTGGGTCGCCACCACCACCGGCTTTCCGGCCTTGCGCGCGGCACGCGTAATCTGTTTCTGCAGGCCCGGGACCCGTTCTAGCGGCATTTCCACGCCCAGATCGCCGCGCGCCACCATCAGCGCGTCGGCCAGTTCCAGGATGCCGTGCAGCGAAGCCAGCGCCTTGGGCTTCTCGATCTTGGCCAGCACGCCAGCGCGTCCTTGCACGACTTTCTTCAGTTCCGCCACATCTTCGGGACGCTGCACAAAGGAGAGCGCAATCCAGTCCACGCCCAACTCCAGCGCGGCATCCAGGTCGGCGCGGTCCTTGGGTGTCATCGCCGACAGGGGCAGCAGCGTGTCGGGCATGTTGACGCCCTTGCGGTCCTTGATCTCGCCCGCCACTTCCACAATCGCCTCGGCAAAGGTGTCGGCCTTGCGCAGCAGCCTGAGCCGCACCTTGCCGTCATCGATCAACAGCGCGTGTTTTTGCTTGATGGCCTGGAAGATTTCCGGATGCGGAATGGGTATGTCTTCCGGCTTCTCGCTGGTCTCCCCCAGCACCAACTTGATGCGCTCGCCCTCCTGGAGCATGCGCGGACCGCCGGTCAGCTTTCCCAGGCGGATCTTGGGGCCCTGCAGATCGCAGAGTATGCCGATCGGGCGGCCCACTTCATCCGAGAGCGCGCGCAGATCGCCAACCATCTTGCCAAGCGTGTCATGGCTGGTGTGGCTCATATTGATGCGGAACACATCCACGCCGGCCTCGAAAAGCTGGCGCATCTTCTCTGACGTGTTGGAAGCCGGGCCAAGGGTGGCGACGATTTTCGTCTTGCGGCGGCGGCGCATAAACAACTCGCGTTAATTGGAAAGGGTCTGTGTCCAATCCGGCTTCTTGCCGGTGTCCACTTCGAAAAAGCCGCGACGGTCGAAACCGCGCTTGGCGCAGCCGGCGCGCCCCACCGACCGGAATCGCTTGTCAGGCGCGACGCAGAAACGGGTCTTGCCGTCCCAGATCCCGGCGGCGCCATCCGTGGCATAGAGATAATAGTAACGTCCCTGCAAGGGGCCGTTGAGCAGGGCCATGCAGCCACCCGCCTTGACGGTCCACCAGCCCTCGGAGGTCCAGTTTGTGCCATCGAACCGGCCAATGGCCGCGCGCACCGGTTGACCCGTCTTGTTGCAGACGCTGAAATCCGCCATCGCAGGCCCGGCCGAGCAGGCAAACCCCAAGAGACTCATCGAAATTGCGCAGGTCAAGGTCGCGTTCCGCATCGTTTGTCCGGTTTGGCGGGAAAGGGCTTGGCCGTCAACGGGTTCCGAATCTATACCCTGAGCATATGACGGAAAACGCCTTCGAAGCCATTGCCGGAAACGGCCCTCTGCTGCTGCTGTGTGACCACGCCTCCAATGCCTTGCCGCCCGGCGGCCTGGGGCTGGAACCTGCGCTCCTTTCCACCCACATCGCCTATGACATCGGGGCGGCGGCCGCGACCCGCGCGCTGGCCCGGGTCTATTGCGCACCGGCAGTCCTGGGTTGTTGGTCACGGCTTCTGATCGACCTCAACCGTGGGCCCGACGATCCGACATTGGTGATGAAACTCTCGGATGGCAGCATCATTCCCGGTAATGCCGGTGTCGATGCCGCCGAGGTTGCGCGGCGCATCGCACGGTTTCACGCGCCCTATCATGCCGCGATTGCCGGCCACTTGGATCGGATCGGCCCCGACGCCGTGCTGGTCTCGATGCACAGTTTCACGCCATCCTGGAAGGGACGCCGGCGCCACTGGGAAGTTGGTGTTCTCTATGACCGTGACCGGCGGCTTGCCCAGCCGCTGATGATGCGGCTGGCCGAGGCCGGATTCACAGTCGGCGACAATGAGCCCTATAGCGGGGCCTTGGAAGGTGACACGCTCTGGCGTCATGGCACTTGCCGCGGCTTGCCGCATGTGCTGATCGAAATGCGGCAAGATTTGGTCGGCACCGATGAGCAGGCACAAGAGTTTGCGCTAAGGCTGAAGCCCATACTGGATGCTGCTCTGCTCGATATGCACAGCTAGAAATAATCAAACGCATTGCTCCACATGGGCCTCACGGGCTAGTTTCCGCGGCTTTTGAAATTCCAAGGCACTTCCATGGCCAAATCCGGCTTCGCAAAAGACCAGCTCAAGTCCTTCATCAACCGCATCGAGCGGCTGGAGGAAGAACGCGCGGCGCTCTCCGCCGACATCCGCGAGGTCTATAGCGAGGCCAAGGGCACCGGCTTCGAAACCAAGATCATGCGCCAGGTGATCCGCATGCGTAAGCTCGACAAGGCGGACTTCCAGGAGCAAGAGGCTATTCTAGACCTGTACTTGACCGCGATGGACATGCGCTGACCGCGGAATCTTGTCATTCCCGCGCACGCGGGAATCCAACCTGTCCCCAAATTGCGGGAAGATGAAGTTGGATGGCCGCCTTCGCGGGCATGACAATCTGCTTTTTCGGAGTGATGCCTGCCAAAATCCCTCGCGCGGACCTTAACTTGCGCTAGAGTTCCCCCAGCGCGGGCGCCAAGACCCGCGTTCTTGGGAGGGACCAATGCCTGATTTTTCCGTTGACCGCCGCGGGGCATTGATGGCCGCGGCTGCTGCGCCCATGCTTGCCGCCGCACAGCCTGCAATTGCCCAACCCCCGCCCGGCCGTGATCCGAGCGGCGACGCGCCCACGCCCGACCAGCAGCGCCGCATGAAATGGTGGCATGATGCCAAGTTCGGGATGTTCATTCATTTCGGGCTTTATGCGGCGCATGGCCGCCATGAATGGGCGATGGAGATGGAGGCGATCCCGGTCGCCGAATATCAGGCGTTCACCGCTGGCTTCAATCCCGCCCCGGGCACTCCCCGCAAATGGGCGCAGCTCGCGAAGGCTGCCGGCATGAAATACATGGTGCTGACCTCCAAGCACCATGAAGGCTTCTGCATCTGGGACACCAAGCTCACCAATTATAATGCGGTCAATTTCGGTCCCAAGCGCGATGTGATCCGCGAATATGTCGAGGCGGCACGCGCCGAGGGCCTGCACCTGGGCTTCTACTATTCGCTGATGGATTGGCATCATCCCGATGGCGCACGCTGCCAGACCGATCCGGCCGCCCGGCGTCGTTTTGTGGATTACACCCACGGGCTCGTCCGCGAGCTGATGACCAATTACGGCAAGATCGACATTCTCTGGTACGATGTGTCCTGGCCGCTGGATGCTGAAGGCTGGGAATCCGAAAAGATGAACCAGATGGTGTTCGGCCTGCAGCCCGATATCATCGTCAACAACCGCAACCACCTGCCTGGCGATTTCTCAACGCCGGAACAGACCATCAAGGCCGAAACGGGCGGCCGGGCCTGGGAAAGCTGCATGACCCTCAATGACTCATGGGGCTTTCAGCGCGCCGACGATAATTGGAAAACGCCGCGTACCGTGATCCGCAATCTGATCAGCTGCGCCCGCGACGGCGGCAATTATCTGCTCAATATCGGGCCGGAGCCTGACGGTTCGATACCGCCCGAAAGCGTGCGCATCCTAAGCCAGGTGGGCGATTGGATGAAGACCGGGGGCCAGACCATCTATGCCGCCGATCCCTGCCAGGTGTCGCGCAGCGCCTATGCGAACTTCACGCGCAAGGGCAACACGCTCTACATGCATGTGCATTTCTGGCCGGGCACGGATGTCTCGATCTCGGGCCTGAAGCAAAAAGTGCTGTCGGCCAAGATCCTCAAGACCGGCCAGAGTGCGACGGTGAGCCAGGACGGCTTCCGCACCCATGTCACCGGCCTGCCCGCCGCCGCCCCGGACGGGCCGGTCACCACCATCATGCTGGAATGTGACGGCGCGCCTGTGCAGGACACTGACTATGTCCGGATCAACAAGCCCAGGGCGGGCATCGGCATATAGGGGAGGGTAATTCCCCACATGCCTTGCTAGTGTTGCGGCATGTCAAGACGTGGCCGCCCGCCCCATGATGACCTCTTGACGCCGGGCGAGTGGCGGGTAGTGGAGGCGGTGCGCCACGGCCTCGGCAACCGCGAAATCGCCAGCCGGCGAGGGATCAGCCTGGATGCAGTCAAATTCCATGTCGCCAATGCACTGGAGAAGTTGGGATTTAAAAGCCGTGGCGACCTCAGGCGCTGGGACGGCGTGGCACGGAACACGGCTCTTTTTTCCATGGAGACGAACATGGGCGAGACACTTACAGTGGGCTACATCGGCCAGGTCGCGCGAAAGGTGCGGGACATTGCGGCGGCCCGAACCTGGTATGGCAACACGCTGGGGCTGAAGCATCTCTATTCCTTTGGCGACCTGGCCTTCTTTGACTGCGGCGGCACACGTCTTTTCCTTTCGCAGGACGAGAATGCGGAAGGGGAATCCATTCTCTATTTCCGAGTGCCGGACATCCGCGCCGCCCATGCGGAACTGGCGGCACGCGGCGTCGAGTTCACCCATGCGCCGCACATGATCCACCGCCACGAAGATGGGACCGAAGAGTGGATGGCCTTTTTCAAGGACAATGACGGACGGCCTCTGGGTATCATGTCTCAAGCCAAGCCATGAAAAAGGCCCCTGTCTTGCAACAGGGGCCCGATTTCATTGCCGAACTTGGCGTTCGTCACATGGCTTTCTTGATGGCGTCCTCGATAGCGCCCTCGTCGCCATTGTCGCCGACATGGCCTTCCAGCCCGTATTCCTTGAGCTTGCGGTAAAGCGTCGAGCGGCCGATGCCGAGCCTGCGCGCCACTTCCGACATGTGCCCGTCATAGCGGTTGATGGCCATGCGGATAATTTCCGATTCCATCTCCTCGAATTTGCGGACATGGTCGGACGCGTCAGTGACATGGAGCGCGTATGGCGAGGGCGCGGGCTGCGAAGGAATCTCGCCCTCCACGGCCGCGGCGGCAGAAATCGGATTCTGGCGTTGTACCGCTTCCATTCCCATGGCCGCGGCGATTTGCGGGAAGTCGCAGACGTCCAGCAGATTGCCGTCGCAGAGCACGACGGCCCGGAAAATCGTATTTTCGAGCTGGCGCACATTGCCCGGCCAGTTGAAGCGTTCCAGCAGCTGGCTGGCCTGCGGGGTCAGCCCCGAAACCGCCTTGTTTTCCTCGGCCGCGAAACGGTCGATGAAATGACGGGCGAGCGGCAGGATGTCGCCTGCGCGGTCGCGCAGTGCTGGCACTGTGACAGGATAGACGTTCAGGCGGTAATACAGGTCCTCGCGGAACGTTCCATCGCGCGCCATGGTCCCCAGGTCGCGGTTGGTGGCGGCGATGATGCGCACATCAACCTTCACGGGACGCTTGGAGCCGACCGGATCCACTTCGTTTTCCTGGAGCGCGCGCAGAAGCTTGACCTGCATGTCCAGCCGCAATTCGCCAATTTCGTCCAGGAACAAGGTGCCGCCATCGGCCTCCTGGAATTTGCCCAGATGCTTGTCGCTGGCGCCGGTGAACGAGCCTTTCTCGTGGCCGAACAGGATGGATTCGATCAGGTTCTCGGGGATGGCGCCGCAATTGACGGTGACAAAGGGCTTGCCGGCGCGCGCCGAAGTGCCCTGGATGGCGCGGGCGATCAATTCTTTGCCGGCGCCGGATTCGCCCTCGATCAGGACGGGGATATCGCTTTGCGCGGCCCGCGTGCCCAGGCGAAACACCTGCTTCATCTCGGGCGACTGGGCGATCAGGTCGTCGAAGGAGAGTCTGTTGTCCTGTTTCTTCTTGAGCTGCTTTACTTCGCCCGACAGGGTACCGATCTTGAGCTGGTTGCGGATCGAGACCGTGATGCGTTCGGGGCTGGCCGGCTTGACGAGGAAGTCGTTTGCGCCCGCGCGCATCGCTTCCACGGCCGAATCGATGCCGCCCTTGGCGGTGAGCACGATGACCGGCAGTTCGGCATTGGTGGGGCGCAGTTTGGCCAGCACTTCGAGCCCGCCCATGTCCGGCATGACCAGGTCGAGCAGTATCAGGGTGATCTGCTCGCCGCGCGGACCGTTGATCAGGTCCAGCGCCGGCTGTCCGCCAGGCGCAGTGACCACTTGCATGCCCGAACGTGTGATCGCCGTTTCCAGCAGCCGCCGCTGCACCGGATCATCGTCCACGACAAGTATGGTCTGTGCCATGAGTAGCATCTCCGAAAAGAGGTCCAAAACCAGCCTCGAAACCGGGCGAAGTCTCGCAGGGCACAGGTAAATGTGGCGTTTAAGTCTGTTTCTTTGCGGCACAGAACGAATAGGGTTCCCCCACACTTAAGAAAGTCTGAAGGACCGCTCCAAACCCGCGGAAATGCGGCGAAAACGCCATCAAACCCTGCATGCGGAAAGGTCTTATAAAGCGCATTGCCGGGAGAGCGGCCTTTGCTATAGTTCCGCCACTTTCAAAGAATGGCAGGGGGCCTTGATGGCACACGAAACCGACTATCAGCCGGGAAGCATGGATATCAGCGCGCATGTGAAGGCCTATCGCGGCTTTCTGAGCGGCGCGAAATGGACCTTCGGGTTCATCATGCTCGCCATGGCCCTGCTCGCTGTTTTCCGTACCCACGGCTAAGCCCTAAAGGCTGCCCATGCGCCTCGCGGTCCCGAAGGAAATTCGAGATGGGGAAACGCGTGTTGCCGCGACCCCCGAGTCTGTCAAAAAGTTCAAAGGCCTCGGGCTGGACGTGGTGGTCCAGATGGGTGCCGGCGCCGGCGCCAAGATTGCCGATGCCGACTACACTGCGGCTGGTGCGTCGATCGCGCCCGATGCGGCCTCGACCGTCAAGGATGCAGACATTGTCCTGAAGGTCCGCGGGCCGGAAGCCGGTGAAATCGCCCAGTTGAAGAACGGCGCGGTGCTGGTGGCGCTTCTGTCGCCCTCGACAGAACAGGCGGCGATCCAATCGCTAGCGAGCCAGGGCGTGGTTGCCTTCGCCATGGAATTCCTGCCGCGCATTTCCCGCGCCCAGGCCATGGACGTGCTGTCATCCCAGGCCAATCTGGCAGGCTACAAGGCGGTTGTCGACGCTGCCGCAAACTTCGGCCGCGCCATGCCGATGATGATGACAGCGGCCGGCACTATCGCGCCGGCTCGCGTACTGGTGATGGGCGTGGGCGTCGCGGGCCTTCAGGCCATCGCCACGGCCAAACGCATGGGCGCCATCGTCTCGGCCACCGACGTGCGTCCCGCGACCAAGGAACAGGTCGAAAGCCTGGGCGGTACATTCATCGCGGTGATGGACGAAGAGTTCAAGAACGCCCAGACCGCGGCGGGCTATGCCAAGCCGATGAGCGAGGAATATCAGAAGAAGCAGGCGGCGCTCATCGCCGAGACCATCAAGAAGCAGGACATCGTCATCACCACCGCCCTGATCCCGGGCCGCAAGGCGCCAATCCTGGTGAGCGAGGAGATGATCAAGTCCATGAAACCGGGCTCGGTGATCGTGGACCTGGCGGCGGGCGCAGGCGGCAACACGCCGCTCTCCCGGCCCGATCAGGTGGTGGAAGTCCATGGAGTCACCATCATGGGCCATACCAACCTGCCGGGCGCGCTGGCGGTAGATTCGTCCGCCCTCTATGCCCGCAACCTGTTCAACTTCGTCTCCCTGATCGTGGACAAGAAGACGGGCGCGCTCAACCTCGACTGGAATGACGAGATCGTCAAAGGCTCGGCTGTCACCAAGGATGGTGCGCCGGTGGCGCGCAGCTAGGACCCCAGGGGGCAAACATGGAAATGATCGATCCCTTCGTCTTTCGCCTGTCGATTTTCGTGCTGGCGATCTTTGTGGGTTATTTCGTGGTGTGGGGCGTCACGCCCGCGCTGCACACGCCGTTGATGTCGGTGACCAATGCGATCTCCTCGGTGATCGTGGTGGGCGCGCTGGTGGCGGTGGCGGTGCCGGAGATTTCCTCCGCATCATGGATTTCCAAGACACTTGGCGTCGCAGCGCTGGCAATGGCCAGCGTGAACATTTTCGGCGGCTTCCTGGTCACCGCCCGCATGCTGGCGATGTACAAGAAGAAGGCGAAATAGATGAAGGCCGATATCGCTGCGCTTCTTTATCTCGCCTCCGGCGTTCTCTTCATCCTCGCGCTCAAGGGCCTGTCATCTCCCGCCTCCAGCCAGGCGGGCAACCGCAATGGCATGCTCGGCATGGCACTGGCCATCGCAACCACGCTGTGGGTGGCGAATGTGGCCGACGGCCTCACCATCGGCCTGATCGTCCTGGGGCTGGCGGTCGGCGGGGCGATTGGCACGGTCATCGCCAAGCGCATTGCCATGACGGCGATGCCGCAGCTGGTCGCGGCCTTCCACTCCCTGGTGGGTCTTGCCGCCGTGCTGACGGCCGCCGCCGCCTTCTATTCGCCGGATGCCTTCGGCATCGGCACGGCAGGCGCGATCCGCACCCAGTCGCTGATTGAGATGAGCCTCGGTGTCGCCATCGGTATCATCACCTTCGCCGGTTCGCTGATCGCCTTTGCCAAGTTGAACGGCAACATGAAAGGCGCACCGATTCTTCTGCCGGCCCGCCATCTGCTAAACCTGACCATGGCGCTGTCGATCGTGGGCCTGATCGTCTATTTCGTCGTGGCGCAGCAGGCCTGGACCTTCTGGGCCATCACGGGTCTCGCCTTCGTCTTCGGCATCACCCTGATCATTCCCATCGGGGGCGCCGACATGCCGGTAGTGATCTCGATGCTGAATTCCTATTCGGGCTGGGCGGCCGCTGGCATCGGTTTCACCTTAGAAAATACGGCCCTGATCATCACCGGCGCGCTTGTCGGATCGTCGGGCGCGATCCTGTCCTACATCATGTGCAAGGGCATGAACCGCAGCTTCGTCAGCGTCATCATGGGTGGCTTTGGCGGCGATACCTCGGCGGCAGCGGCAGGCGGCGCCAAGGAGCAGCGTCCGGTCAAGCAGGGCTCGGCCGACGATGCCGCCTTCATCATGAAGAACGCCGCCAGTGTCATTGTCGTGCCCGGCTATGGCATGGCGGTCGCCCAGGCCCAGCATGCGCTGCGCGAAATGGCCGACAAGCTCAAGGCCGAAGGCGTCAAGATCTCCTATGCCATCCATCCCGTGGCAGGCCGCATGCCGGGCCACATGAATGTGCTCCTGGCTGAAGCCAATGTTCCCTACGATGAAGTGTTCGAGCTCGAGGACATCAACAGCCAGTTCCCACAAGCCGACGTAGCCTATGTGATCGGCGCCAATGACGTCACCAATCCGTCCGCCAAGACCGATCCCAAGTCTCCGATTTTCGGCATGCCGATCCTGGATGTGGAAAAGGCCAAGACCGTGCTGTTCGTCAAGCGCGGCATGGGCGCTGGCTATGCCGGCGTGGAGAACGAGCTGTTCTTCAAAGACAACACTATGATGCTGTTCGGCGACGCCAAGAAGGTGACGGAAGAAATCGTCAAGGCATTGGACCATTAGCGCCCCGGAGCATTTCCTGGAAAGGAGCGAAGCGGTTTCCGCGGAAATGCGACCATGAACATAAGAGAAGCACGTCTGCCCGCCGACGAACCTGCGATCCTGTCCTTCATCAACGGCCTGCAGGAATACGAGGCCGTGTTCGAGCCCGACCGCAGACGCGATTCCGGCTTCGCCGTCGAGCACTGGCGCGATCTGCAGCACCGTTGCGCGGAAAAGCACGGCATCATGCTGATTGCCGAGGATGGCAGCAAAGCCGTGGGCTGGGCCTTCGCCCATGACCAGAATGCCGAACTTTTTGTGGTCGAACCCGAGCGCCACCACGGCTATCTGGCCGAGCTCTATGTCGTGCCCGAGGCACGCGGCAAGGGCATTGGCCGAGCCCTGATCGAAGGCTGCGAAGCCTGGGCCAGGGCGCGAGGCCACAAGCTGCTCCAGGTGGGCGTGCTGGCCAAGAACGCGCGTGCCACCCGCTCCTACGAAGGAGCCGGTTACTCCGCTTATGGCATAACCCTGCGGAGATATCTGTGAAGCGCTTGCTCCCACTTTGCGCCCTGCTGCTCGCAAGCCCGGCACCGGCCCAGCCGGATCGGGCCGCTGCCGATATCAAGGCCGACATGGCCTATTTGGCCAGCGACAAGCTCAAGGGCCGCGAGGCGGGAACGCCCGAATATGACATGGCGGCGCGTTATGTCGCCGACCGCATGAAACTGATCGGCCTTGTCCCGAAAGGCGGCTCCGACAATCCTGGGGGCGGCTATTTCCAGCATGTGCCGCTGCTTGCCTATCGCGCCACCGATCCTGGCAGCATGGTCCTTCACGACAAAAACGGACACGTCGTGCCGTTGGTGTTCGGCGCGGATTATGTGGTGAGCGGTTATGGCCAGTCCCCCAACTTGAAAATGGACGCGCCGCTCGTGTTTGTCGGCTATGGGCTGATCGCGCCCGAACATGGCCGCGACGATTATGCCGGGCTGGATGTGAGGGGCAAGATCGTGGTGGCGTTGTCGGGTGCACCCAAATTCCTCGAAAGCGAGGAACGCGCCTATTATCGCAGCGGCCACGTCAAGCTCGCCGCGGCTCTGGCGCATGGCGCGGCCGGCTATGTCTCGATCGGTACCTTGACCGGCGAGCGCCTCCATCCTTTCGCCAATAGCGTGCGCCGGTACCAAAGCTGGGACATGACCTGGATCACGCCAAACGGTTCGCCCTTCTTTGCGGTCAATGTGCCGGAACTGGCCGGCATCAGCGTCGCGGGTGCGCACAAACTGCTCGGCCCTGATGCCGACAGAATTCTCGCCGAGGCCGAGACCAAGGCTGGCGCGGTGAAGGGCTTTGCCTTGCCCTGGTCGCTCAAGGCGCAAGTGCATAGCGAGATCAAAAAGGCCGAAAGCGAAAATATCGTCGGACTTTTACCCGGCAGCGATCCGAAATTGAAAGACCAGTATGTCGTTCTCTCGGCGCATCTGGATCATATCGGCATCACTCCGCCGGTGAACGGCGATTCCATCAACAATGGGGCCCTCGATAACGCGTCGGGCGTGGCGACAACTCTGGAAGCGGCGCGGCTTTTTGCCGGCAAACCGGCACGGCGTTCGGTGCTGTTCCTGATCGATACGGCCGAGGAGAAGGGCCTGATCGGGGCGGAATATTTCGCCCACAACCCGACCGTGCCGCGGGCCGGCATGGTGGCCGATGTGGATCTGGACATGCCGATCCTCACTTATGAATTCACCGATGTGGTCGCCTTTGGCGCCGGCAGGTCCAGCATCGGGCCATCCGTCCGCCATGCCGCCGCCGGCATGGATGTCAAGCTCTCGCCCGATCCGATGCCGGATGAAGGCATCTTTACCCGTTCCGATCACTACCGCTTTGTCGAGCAGGGCATTCCGGCGGTGTTTCTCGCCACCGGCTTCGCCAATGGCGGCGAGGCGGCGACCAGGTTCTTCCTGAAAAACCACTATCACAAGCCCAGCGACGATCTTAGCCAACCGATCCGCTACGACATGGGCGCCAAATTCGCGCGCCTGAATTACGCCATCACCCGCGAATTGGCGGATGGTGACGCCAAGCCATCCTGGAACAAGGACGATTTCTTCGCGGGAAAATTCGCTGGCAAGTAGCTATTTCAGTCCACCCATTTTGCAGACTTCTTTCCACTCCGCCTCGGTGACCGGCTGCACCGAAAGGCGGAAGCTGGTGACCAGACTCATATCCTTCAGTTTGGGGTTGGCCTTGCATTCCGCCAGGGTCACCGGCCTGGGCATGTCCTTCACCGCCTTCACGATCACCAGTCCAAAGAGTCCCTTCTCGTCCGTCGGATCGGGCCGGAATTCCCCGATCACTTCCACAATGCCGACCACGGCCTTCTCCGCGCCGGAATGGTAGAAAAAGCCGAGATCGCCCCTCTTCATCGCCATCATGTTCAGCTTGGCGGTATGGTTGCGCACGCCGCTCCAGGGCTCACCCTTGGCGCCTTTGTTCTTTTGCATCTCCCAAGACCAGGTCTCGGGCTCGCTCTTGAACAGCCAATGTTTCACGGGAAGCATTCCTTATTCGGTCGTGAGCTTGCGGCTCATCAGCCGTATCATCGCTTCGCCCAGCGGCAGAGTACCGCTGAGCAGGTCCGCCATGGCTTCGGCAATCGGCATCTCGACATCCGCCACCTTGGCGCGCGCCACCAGCGCCGGCGCTGTCGCCACGCCTTCGGCCAGCGGACGGCCGGGGGCGGATAATTCGCTGATCGCCTGGCCCCGCCCCAATTCCATTCCAAAGGAGAAATTGCGCGAGGACGGACTTGTGGCGGTTAGCACCAGATCGCCCAGCCCCGACAGGCCCATCAGCGTCTCGCGTCTGGCGCCAAGGCTCTCGCCCAGGCGCGCCAATTCCGCAAAGCTCCTGGCCAGAAGGGCGGCACGTGCATTTTCGCCCAACCCCATGCCCTCCACAACGCCGCAGGCTATGGCATAGACATTCTTGGCGGCGCCGCCCAATGCGACGCCGGTGATGTCATCGCTGGCATAGGGGCGGAAGGTGGCGCTGCCTAGGGCCGTCTGCAGCTGCTCGGCCAACCCATTCCGGGCGGCAATGGTAACGGCGGTGGGAAGCCCGCGCGCCACATCGCGCGCGAAGGAAGGGCCCGACAGGATCGCCAGGGGCGTGCCTGGCAGTGTTTCGGCTGCGACTTCGGTCACCAGCTTGCCGCTGCCTTTCTCGATTCCCTTGGCGCAAATCACCACCGGCTGGCCGTTTGCCAGATGTGGCCTGACAATCTCGGTAAAGCGATGAAGTATCTGTGCCGGCACGGCCAGCAGCACGGCATCGGCTTTTGCCGTCTCCGTCAGGTCGCCAGTGACGGTCAAATCCTTCGGTATCGCCACGCCCGGCAAAAAGCGGTTTTCGCGCCCGGCGCGAATATCGGCCAGGACATCGTCCTCCCTCACCCAAAGGGTAACATTGCGCCCTGCGGTGCGAGCCGCCATGGCAAGTGCGGTGCCCCAGGCGCCGGCGCCGAGGACGGCGATCTTGGAAAAAGAGCTGGTCATTGATGGCAAGGTTGCTTATTCGGGCTTTGACCCTATCTTGCCCCCAGTTGCACGCAAACCCCCTGCCCGAATTTCTCCATGATGTCCTGCGAGCCTCTCTGATGCGCCGTGCACACCTGTTCCTCTTGCCGTTCTTGATGGTTCTGTTCTCGGGTGCGGGCCAGCCCGCGGTCTTGCGCGCCATCTATACCGAGCAGCAAAAGGGCGATCTCGACAAGGTCAGCGCCTATCTAAATGCTATTCACAGCCTGAAAGCGGATTTCATCCAGATCGGGCCCGATGGTGGGGTAGCCCAGGGCGAACTCGATATCCAGAAGCCTGGCCAGATGCGATTTGCTTTCCGTCCGCCAAGTCCCATGCAGATCGTGGCCACGGGCGGCGAAATCTATGTCAAGAATTCGCGGCTCAACACGGTGGACCATTACGACCTTTCCGACACACCGCTGGGCCTGCTCCTGAACCAGGACTTGGACCTTAAGAACAATCGTTCGGTGTTGGGCGTCTTTGAGCAGAATGGCGCGCTGATCGTGCAGGCGCGCTCCGCGCTGAACCAGAGCAAGTCCAATATCACGCTGGTCTTCTCCTTGCCGGCGCTGGAGCTGCGCCAGTGGATCGTCAAGGACAATCAGGGCGGCAATACCACCGTGGCCCTGGGAAATCTTGAGATCGGCGCCAAGCTCGATCCCGCCGACTTCACCGTCCCTGTGAAGGACCCCAGACCGGTCCAGAGCCGCAACTGATGCCGATTGTCGGCCTTGTCTGCGACCGCCGCAGCTTCGACGGCATGCCGGTGCATCAGGCCAATGACGAATATGTCACCGCGGTGCGCGACGGCTCCGGCGCATTGCCGCTGTTGATTCCTTCGAGCGACACGGCTTTGCCGGTCGCCGAGGTGCTTGCAGCAGTGGACGGTCTGCTTCTCAGCGGCGCGCCGTCCAATGTCGCGCCCCCGCATTACGGTGCGCGGGCTCGGGCCGGCACCGAACTCGATGAGCTGCGCGATGCCACGACCTTGCCACTCTTGCGCGCTGCCATTGCGGCGGGAAAACCGGTGCTGGCGATCTGCCGTGGCTTTCAGGAACTGAACGTGGCCTTGGGCGGCACGCTTCACCAGCATGTGCATGAGTTGCCGGGGCGCCTGGATCACCGCGAACCGCGGGACGCGCCCTCGCGTGACGCCGAATATGCGCCGGCCCATGCCGTCACGCTTTCACCCGGCGGGGTTCTCGCCCGTCTTTCAGGTCTCAGCGAGGCGATGGTCAATTCACTGCACAGCCAAGGTGTGGACCGGTTGGCGCCGCAACTCTCTGCCGAGGCACTCGCACCCGACGGCCAGATCGAGGCGGTCTCCATGCCGGGTGCAAAAGCCTTTGTCCTTGGCGTGCAATGGCATCCGGAATGGGCGCATCAGCAAAACCCTCTGGACCGCGCGATTTTCCGGGGTTTTGGTAAGGCGTTGTCATTACACGCATCTTGAAGAGGGGCGGGAAATCCGGGAAAGCCGGAGCCGGAATCGGGCCGAAAACGGGGCGATTTGGCCTGCCGCTATTATGACAGAAATAGCACTGTCATTATAATTCTGTCAGGAGACCGAATTTTCTTGAAACCTGTTGCATCTTTGCATAGTTTAATAACCGAAGACGGCTTGAGCTGTTGGCACTGCCCCCCGCTCGCTTTCAGCTTCCGCCTTCGCTGGGGCCGCCGGTCATCCCCTCCCGGTTGCTCCTCGCGCATTTTAGCGCATTTGCCCCCGGCCCCCCGGCCGGGGGTTTTTTTTATCCGGTTATCGGACAACCCGGCGCAGGGTCAAGCTGAACCGTCCACCGCCGGGAACCAGCCGAGAGGTTCCGGCCCGGATCCGGTCTATGCCGTGATAGGCAAGGCGTGCAGGCCCGCCAAAGGCGATGACGTCTCCGGATAAGAGCGCCAAGCTTAGGGTCTTGCCGCTGCGTGCAGGCTCGCCGATGCGAAAGAGTGCCTCGTCGCCCAATGACACTGCGATCACGGCGGCGCTGGTGTCCTTTTCGTCGAGGTCCTGGTGCAGGCCCATTTTGGCGCCCGGGCGGTAGAAATTGACCAGGCAGCATTCGGGCGGCGGCCCGTCATTGATCTCGGCCCATAGGCAAAGCAGGAGGTCCGGAATGGCCGGCCAGAGCTGGCCTGTTACCGGATGGTTGGCCTGGTAACGGTAGCCGCTTTTGTCGGCGACCCAACCCAGGACGCCGAAATTGCTTTCCTGGGCCGAGAATGGCTTGCCGGTCTTGGGCATCGTCGGGCGATAGAGCGGCGCCTGTTTCAGGCGCGCCAGCATGTCTTCCAGCAATGCCTTCTGTTCAAGCGGGGAAAATCTCTCGCGCCACAGAAACACGCCCGGCGCAACACCAATCCTTCCCCTCGCGCGCGTCAGCGCGCTGGAGGGGGAGGTGCCCGTAGCAACGCTTGAGTTGCGAAGGGCGGAGGGGGTCTTGGTTATGGCTACCATTGTCTCGGAGAACGCGTGGGCCTGCTGAAAATTGCGGAATAGCTGGCCTGCATGCCATTGGCATCCAGCCACGCCTTGAGCTTTTCCGGCGTGTAGCTTTGCGAGATCCATTGCGCCAGCGGCTGGCCATGGCTGTCCTGCTGTGCGAAATCCGGAAAAAGCTTCAGCCAGCGCTGCTGGGATTTGGGAAAATGCAGATAGGGCAAGCGCGCGAACTGGGCCATCGCCCGCTCCATCGCGCCCCAGCCATCGCGGTGGATCAGGTACAGCGCGGCGGCAAAGCTGGTGCGGTCCTGGCCGCCGGAGCATTTGAGCAGGAAGGGCTTGGGCGCGGCGTCGAAACTGTCGATCAACGTCACCAGCATGGCGCGCGTCGGAAGCTTGCGCGAATCCAGCATGGCGTCGAGGTGGGCGATGCCAAGCTCGTTGGCCTCGCGGGTTTCCTTCTTCCACCAGTTCAAGTCGTCATTGCGGCCGCGCAGATTGATGATGGCGCGGATGCCGCGGTTCTTGAGAAAGGGCTTGAGGTGACCGGCCCAGGCCTGCATGGCGCGCGCCGCCTCGCCCGGCACGACCCAATGGAAGTTGTAGAGAATGTCGCCAACGGTTCGGGCTGGGGCGTTTCGCATGAATTGGGATTACCACAATCGAGTGCCCGGCTGATCCTCTCGCTTGGGGACGGTCGTGGGCCGGGCTGCCGTCCCACGCGGCACGCGGTCAAAAGGTCACTCGGCACCCTGATACTTGACCGAAAGGCGTCATTGCGTATATTCCGCCGCTCCCCGGGGGACTCGGTTCCTCCGGAAACCCTGTATTTTCAAGGATTTAGGCCATGTACGCGGTCGTCCGCACCGGCGGAAAACAATATAAGGTGGCCAAGGACACCGTCCTAAAGGTCGAAAGCCTTGCAGGCGACGTTGGCGCCAAGCTGGACCTGGAAGTCCTGATGCTGGGTGGGGACACCCCCAAGATCGGCACGCCGTTGGTCAAGGGCGCCTCGGTCCAGTGCGAGATCCTGGCGCACGGCCAGGGCGAGAAGGTCATCGCCTTCAAGAAGAAGCGCCGCAAGAACACTCACCGCAAGCGCGGTCACCGTCAGCATTTCACGACGGTGAAGGTGCTCGGCATCAAGGCCGGCAAGGAGTAAGTCATGGCGCACAAGAAAGCCGGCGGTTCCTCGCGCAACGGGCGCGATTCCAATCCCAAGATGCTGGGCGTGAAACTGTTCGGCGGCGAAGCCGTGGTGGGCGGCAACGTGATCGTGCGCCAGCGCGGCACCAAATTCTGGCCAGGCGAAGGCGTGGGCATCGGCAAGGACCATACCCTTTTTGCGCTTCGCGACGGCCGGGTTTCGTTCAAGACCGGCTATAAGCGCCGCACCTTCGTGTCCGTGATTGCGGCCCAAGGTTCCGACATGAATCCGGCGGTAAAGATCGCGGCACAATAGGCGGCTGAAGACATAGGCCGCCAACCAATCGGCGGCCCATACGTGATGCGAGGGAGATGGTCCGCCATCTCCCTTTTTTCTTCCCTCGCGAACCGAAAGGAACAGCGGGGGATGTCATGTGTATCTTGCAGAGTGAGAGATTGTTTTTGAGGCCGCCACGGCCCTCGGACGTTCAGAGCATGACGGTGTGGCTGGGCGATTATGATGTGGCGCGCATGACGGCGCGCGTGCCGCATCCTTACGGCGAAAGTGATGCGGAGGCGTTCATTGCCGCGGGTGAGCCGCACTGTTTCGTGATCGAACACAAGCAGGCCGGTGTTTTCCTGGGCATGGCGGGGCTGCATCCCGAACAGTCCTGCGAGTTTGGCTATTGGCTGGGCAAGCCTTTCTGGGGGCAGGGCTACGCCACCGAAGCCGCGCGGCGGCTGGCGGAATACGCCTTCGAAGCGCTGGACCTGGAAAGCCTTCATGCCGGATGGTTCTACGACAATCCGGCATCGGGCCATGTCTTGGCCAAACTCGGCGCGCGCCATAACGGTTCGCACCTCAGGGATTGCCGCGCCCGAGGCGCCAAGGTCCTCTGCCATGACATGCTGTTGACGCGGGCCGATTTCCTGCGAAAACAGGCCGCGTAAAAGGGCTTGGAAATGCGCTTTCTCGACGTCGCAAAGGTCTATGCTGTCAGTGGAGCCGGGGGCAATGGCTGCGTCGCTTTTCGGCGCGAGAAGTTCATCGAATATGGCGGGCCTTACGGCGGCGATGGCGGGCGCGGCGGCGATGTGATCGCCGAGGCGGTCGAAAATCTCAACACCTTGATCGACTACCGCTTTCAGCAGCATGTGAAGGCGAAGAACGGCGAGGGCGGCAAGGGCAAGGTGATGACCGGTGCCAATGGCGAAAGCGCCATCATGAAGGTGCCGGTCGGAACCCAGATCTATGAGGATGACGGCGAATCCCTGATCGTCGACATGGACACGCCCGGCATGCGCTATCGCCTGCTCAAGGGTGGCAATGGCGGCTTCGGCAATTATCATTTCAAGAGCGCCACCAACCAGGCGCCCGAATTCGCGCTGCCCGGCCAGCCCTCCGAGGAAAAAGTCTTCATCTTAAAGCTGAAACTGATCGCCGATGCGGGCCTGATCGGAATGCCCAATGCCGGCAAATCGACGTTCCTTTCGCGGGTTTCCGCGGCCCGTCCCAAGATCGCGGATTATCCCTTCACCACGCTGGAACCCCAGCTGGGCGTGGTCAAGATCGACGAAACCGATTTCGTGCTGGCCGACCTGCCGGGGCTGATCGAGGGCGCGCATGAAGGCGTCGGTCTTGGTGACCGGTTCCTGGGCCATGCAGAGCGCTGCGCCTCGATCCTGCATCTGATCGACGGCACCGCCGATGCAGTCGCCAAATCCTACAGAATGATCCGGGCCGAGCTTGAGGCCTATGGCAATGGGTTGGATGAAAAGCCCGAGATCGTTGCCCTCAACAAGGCCGACGCCATTCCCCAAGCGCAGCTCGCCAAGAAGCGCGTGGCGCTGGAGAATGCTTGCGGCCACAAGGTGCATGTAATTTCCGGCGTGACCGGCGAGGGCATCACATCGGTGCTGCGGGCCATGGCGAAGGAGATCAACAACCGCCGCATGGAGCGGGCCGAAGACCGCGCCGATGCGCCCGTGTCTCATTCCCGGACCCGCGCCCGGCGCCAGGCCGCAAATTTTAAGGCACCCGTGGTGCCCCAAACCAAGGGCGGGAAGCCCGCAATAGCCACAATCAGGAAGCCTGCGAATGTGAAGAAGGCGGTCCGGCCCCAAAGCAAGGCCAAGACGAAAACGAAGAAGCGGACATGAGTAATATATTTGCCGGCAGCAAACTGGTGGTGGTGAAGGTTGGCTCGGCGCTGCTCGTCGATGGCGGCAAGGGCGAGTTGCGCCGCGACTGGCTGGCATCCCTGTGCGATGACGTCGCCGCGCTGAAGAAACAGAGCATCGCGGTCGTGCTGGTGTCATCCGGTTCCATCGCCTTGGGGCGGCGTTTGCTTAAGCTGCAATCCATCGAACTCAGGCTGGAGGAAAGCCAGGCTGCGGCCGCTGCTGGACAGGTGCGGTTGGCGGAAGCCTATGCCGACATGCTTGCCAGCCGCGGCATCGTCGCGGCCCAGGTTCTGTTGACCTTTGGCGACACCGAAGAGCGCCGCCGCTATCTCAATGCCCGCGCCACCCTTGGCACGCTTGTAAGCCTGGGCGCCGTGCCGGTGATCAACGAAAACGACACGGTGGCCACCGCCGAAATCAAGTTCGGCGACAATGACCGCCTGGCCGCCCGGGTCGCCTCGATGATGAGTGCGGACAGGCTGGTACTGCTCTCCGATGTGGATGGGCTCTATAGCGCCGATCCCGCGCGCGAACCGACTGCCAGGCATATTCCCGAGGTCAGCGTCATCACGCCTGAGATCGAGGCCATGGCGGGCGATACCATCTCCGGTTTCGGCCGGGGTGGCATGACCTCCAAGTTGATCGCCGCCAAGATCGCGATGGGCGCGGGCTGTGATGTGATCCTGTCCAAGGGAGAAACCCTCTCTCCGCTGACCTCCTTGAACCAGGGCGCGCGCCACACCTTGTTCCGCGCCTCCACGACCCCTGCCGCCGCCCGCAAACGCTGGATCGCGGGCGTGCTGCGCCCCGAAGGAGCGCTGATGATAGACGAGGGGGCAGTGCGGGCGCTGAAAGATGGCAAGAGCCTGTTGCCCGCGGGCGTCCGCCAGATTGACGGCCGGTTCGAGCGCGGCGATGCCGTGCTGGTCAAGGACCGGGAAGGACGCGAAATTGCCCGCGGGCTGGCGGCCTATAATGCGTCCGATGCAGAGCGGATCGCCGGTAAACGCACCGTCGAAATCGAGGCCATTCTGGGCTATCGTGGCCGGGACGAAATGATCCATCGCGACGACCTGATCCTGACGGGACACGGAACATGACGGTCCACAAGACCGGTGACGCCCAGCTGGGCAATCTTGCCGCCGAGATGATGGCCATCGGCGCGGCCGCCCGTGATGCCGCGCGCGCCATGCGAGAAGCCAGCAATGAGGCAAAGACAAAAGCGCTGACGGTCGCAGCCGCCGCAATCAGGCGCCGCGTCTCCGAAATCCTGGCCGCCAATGCTGCCGACATCGAGGCCGCAAAGGCCGCCAACATGGCCGCGCCTATGGTGGAACGGTTGACGCTCAATGATGCGCGCATTGAGGCCATGGCCAGAGGTGTGGAAGAGGTTGCGGCGCTGCCCGATCCGGCGGGCCGCGAGCTGGCGCGGTGGACAAGGCCCAATGGGCTCGATATCGCCCGGGTCGCGACACCCATCGGCGTCATCGGCATTATTTATGAAAGCCGCCCGAACGTGACGGCCGACGCGGGCGCCCTGGCGCTCAAATCTGGCAATGTCGCCATCCTGCGTGGCGGATCGGATTCCATCCGCTCGTCCGGCGAGATCCGCAAGGCCATGGCGGAAGGATTGGAGGCGGCGGGCTTGCCCGAAACGGCCATCCAGCTTGTCGCGTCAACCGATCGCGCCGCCGTCGGTATGATGCTGGAAGGCCTGAACGGCACTTTGGACCTGATCATTCCGCGTGGCGGCAAGGGGCTGACGGGCCGCGTGATCAATGAGGCGCGCGTGCCGGTTCTGGCCCATCTGGAAGGGCTTTGCCATGTCTACGTTCATGCCATGGCCGATCTGGAAAAGGCGCGCCGCATCACGCTGAATGCAAAGATGCGGCGCACTTCAATCTGCGGTGCTGCCGAAACACTTCTGCTGGATCGCGCCATCCTGAAATCCCACGGCTTGCCCATTCTGGAAGACCTTGCCGGTGCCGGTTGTGAAATCCGCGGCGACGAGGCGGTGCGCGCCACCTATCCTGCCGCAAAGCCTGCGACCGAAGAGGACTGGAAGACCGAGTATCTCGACGCGATCATCGCCGTGAAGGTTGTCGACGGCCTTGAAGAGGCCATCCGGCACATCGAGCATTACGGTTCGCATCATACCGATTCCATCGTCACCGAAGACCGGGAGGCCGCGGAGACGTTCATGGGCAGCGTGGACAGCGCCATCGTGCTGTGGAATGCCTCCACCCAGTTCGCGGACGGCGGGGAGTTCGGCATGGGCGCCGAAATCGGGATCGGAACCGGCAAGATGCATGCGCGCGGGCCGGTCGGGGCCGAGCAGCTCACCACATTCAAATATGTGGTGCGCGGCACCGGCCAGACGCGCCCATGATGGCGCGTCCATGATGACGCTGCCGTGACGGGACGAGACCGCTGAAACACCGGCCCCACTGGATCACCGCGCCCGGCCCTGCCGGCGAGAGTTCGCGAATCGGCCTGTTGGGTGGAAGCTTCGATCCTGCCCATGCGGGCCATCTTTATGTCAGCGAAATCGCGCGAAAAGTTCTGAAGCTGGATTATGTCTGGTGGCTGGTGTCCCCCGGCAATCCGCTCAAGCCCGAGCCTGGCGCATTCGAATTGCGGCTTTCGCAGGCCCGCATCGCCGCCAGGCACCATCGCTTTATTCGTGTTACCGACATCGAAAGCCGGCTGGGCACGCGCTACACGATCGACACGATCAAGGCGCTCAGGCGCCGCTTCCCGCATACCCGTTTCGTCTGGCTGATGGGCAGCGACAATCTGGTGCAATTCGCACGCTGGCGGCGATGGCAACAGATCGCGCGGATCATTCCCATCGCGGTCGTGCGCCGGCCGGGATCGGTGCTGGCGCCGCTGCATGCGCCGCTGGCCCGCCGGCTTGGCGTGGCGCGGCACCTGGGCGGCGCGCCCTCGCTGGTGATACTGGACGGACGCCGCAATTGGGAAAGTTCAACCGTGCTGAGAGTGCAGCCTCTTGGTGCCGCCACCGAGGCCATGATAAACCTGACTCCCTGACCGCAAAGGAACCGTGCCCCTGAAAGCCACCAAGAAGCCTACCAAAAAAGCCAAGCCCAAGGCGAAGGCCCCGACCAAAAAGGCCATCTTCCGAAAGACCGGCGGAAAGACCGCCGCAAAATCCGCCAAGAAAACCAAGGCCAAGAAGGCGGCCGCAATCGCCGCCAAGCCCGCGCGGCCGAGCGATCTGCTCAAACGGATTCTCGCCTCGCTGGATGACGACAAGGCCGAGAATGTGGTCACCATCAACCTCGAAGGCCGCTCGGCGCTGTGCGATGCAGCCGTGATCGCATCCGGACGTTCCTCGCGCCATGTCAGTGCTATGGCGGAACACCTGGCGCGGCGGCTGAAGGAAAGCGGCTATGGCACGCGGCCGGTCAACGGCCAGACCCAGGGTGACTGGGTGCTGGTCGATGCCGGCGACGTAATTGTGCATCTGTTCCGCCCGGAAGTGCGCGATTATTACGACTTGGAAGGCATGTGGTCGGTCAGCAGCCGCAAATAATGGCGGGTGGCGCGTGAGACTCTGGATTTATGCCATCGGCAATATGCGGGGCACGCCGGAAGGCGAGTTGTGCGAGGATTTCTGCGACCGCGCCCGCAAGATGGGCCGCAACATGGGCTTCGCGGCGGTGTCGCTGGAGGAACTCCCTGTCTCCAAACACCGCGAGGCGCACGCCCGCATGAAGGACGAAGCCGAAAGGCTGTCGGCGCGACTCCCGGATGGCGCGCATCTGGTCCTGCTCGATGCGCGCGGCAAGGGCATGACGTCCGAGGATTTCGCCGAAATGCTGGGCTCGCTGCGGGATGTGGGCACGAAGGACCTGGCCTTCGTGATCGGCGGGCCCGATGGTCTGTTACCGCTGCCTGGCAAGAAGGCCGGACGCGGCCTTGCCTTTGGTCCTCAGACCTGGCCGCATCTTTTGGCGCGGGCCCTGCTCAGCGAGCAGATTTATCGCGCGCTGACAATCCTGGCGGGACATCCCTATCACAGGGCCTGACGAGCTTCAGGAAGCGCTCGTGCAGATATTCTCGTGAATGGCGCAGTCGGAGGCGCCGCTTGCCCAGCACCGGGCCATGGCGGCAGACTTGGCAACCACATGGTTGCGGTCCTGGGCGAAGAAGGACGCTTCCTTCTGCAGGCTGATCGCCAGCACGCCGCAATTGTCCTTCAGCCTGACCTTGACCACGCAATCATTGCCACCGGAGACCTTGTTGCATTCGTCGATGGAACGCTTGGACGCTGCATTCGGATCGCTATAACCCCAGGAACCGCTATAGGAGAGCGAAGCATCCGAGACGGCGATGGCGCCATAAGGTCCAAGCACGGGGCGGCTAAGCTTCCACCAGGCCACGCCCAGAATCGCCAGCACCACCATGATCACCAGCATGGTACTCAAAGATTTGTTGCGCTCGCCGTGCATGGCGGTCCTTTTCGCGCGGCAATTGCGTGCATTTTCATTCAAGCCTCTTGCCAATCATATGCTGGCCTTTTCGTTCCGCGCCGGTACGCGAAACCATTCCTTAACCATGATGGGTAATGCTGGCGTGTCGCAGTGGGACAGCGCCTCTTGGAAATCAAAGGCACAGGTCGGATCGAAACGTCGGCCATCAAGCGCAAGGGGCCAGCCAGTGCTGCCGCCGGCAGCTTCACCGTGTCTGAAATTCCCGACGCACATGCCCAGATCGTGGCCGGCCCGGGCCCGATCGCCGCGCTGGATTCCATCCTGATGCTGCAGGGCATGGACGATTCCACGCAAGGCAAGTCCAAGGCGCTCGCCCATGGCGAACAGCTGCTCGATCTACTGGATTCCGTGCGCGACGGGCTTCTCGCGGGAGAGATTCCACGCGCCACCTTGAACAAACTTGCAGCCGCGGTGACCCGGCGTCACGAAGTTTTCGCCGATCCCAAGCTGCAGGACGTGCTCGACCAGATCGAACTACGCGCCTATGTCGAGCTGGCGAAGCTCGAAACCCTGGACCAGCGCACGGCTTAGGTACCAATTGTCATTTCCGCGCACGCAGGCATGACAGCCTAGAATCTCAAACGTCGAGCAACATGCGCTGCGGGTCTTCCAGATTCTCCTTGACCTTGACCAGGAAGGTGACGGCCTCGCGGCCATCCACGATGCGGTGGTCGTAGGAAAGCGCCAGATACATCATGGGGCGGATCTCGATCTTGTCGCCGATCGCCATCGGGCGCGGCTGGATCTTGTGCATGCCCAGGATGCCGGACTGGGGCGAGTTCAGGATCGGCGTCGACATCAGCGAGCCGAACACGCCGCCATTAGTGATGGAGAACGTGCCGCCCTGCAGTTCTTCCAGCTTGATCTTGTTGTCGCGCGCGCGGGTACCGAAATCCGTGATCGCCTTCTCGATCCCGGCCAATGACAGGTGATCGGCGTCGCGCACGACCGGCACGACCAGGCCGCGCTCGGTCGAGACCGCGATGCCGATGTCGTAATAATTCTTGTAGACGATATTGTCGCCTTCGATCTCGGCATTGACGTTGGGCAGCTCCTTCAGCGCCGTGACCACGGCCTTGGTGAAAAAGCCCATGAAGCCCAGCTTGACGCCGTGTTTCTTCTCAAACGTGTCCTTGTAGGTCGCGCGCAGGCCCATGACTGTCGTCATGTCCACTTCGTTGAAGGTTGTGAGCTGGGCGGCGGTGTTCTGGGATTCCTTCAGGCGCAGCGCAATCGTCTTGCGCAGGCGCGTCATCGGCACCCGTTCCTCGCGCGCCTCGTTGGCGCGGGGGCCGGACGGGGCCTGGGCGGCCACGGGCTGGGGCGTGCTGGAACGGACGGCGAGCGCCTCCAGCATGTCGCCCTTGGTGACGCGACCGTCCTTGCCGGTGCCGGGAACCGAAGACAGGGCAATGCCCGATTCTTCGGATATGCGTCTGGCCGACGGCATCGCAGGCGCATCGGCTTTGGGTGGGGCGGGCGCCGGCGCAGGCGCGGCGGGTTTGGTCGTTTCGGCTTTCGGGCTCACCGCTTTTGCGGGTGCGACGCCGGCTCTGCCCTCGGCAATGGCGCCCAACAGCGCGCCTACCTGAACGGTGGCGCCGGCCTGCACGCTGATGGATTCGATCGCGCCATCGGCGGGCGAGGGCACCTCCACCGTGACCTTGTCGGTCTCAAGCTCGAGCAGCGGCTCGTCGCGCTTGACCACATCGCCTTCCTTCTTGAACCATTTGGAGATGGTGGCTTCCGTGACGGACTCGCCCATCGCGGGCACTTTGATTTCGATGGTCATTTCGGGCTCTTACAGTGAAAGGGCGTCGTTGAGGAAGGCCGCAAGTTCGGCCAGGTGCTGCTTCATCAGGCCGGCGGCGGTGGAGGCATATTCGGGGCGGCCGGTGTAACGGGGGCTGGCATTGCCGCCCAGCTTGGCGACAGCGGCCTCGATGCGCGGCTTGATGAAATGCCAGGCGCCCTGGTTCTGCGGCTCTTCCTGGCACCAGACCAGCTCGGACTTGGGGAAGCGGTTCAGCTCCTGGGCCAGCACATTTTCCGGGAAGGGATAAAGCTGCTCGATGCGCAGGATCTGGATGCGGTTCTCGCCGCGCTTTTCGCGCTCTTCCATCAGGTCGAAATAAACCTTGCCGGTGCACAGCACGACGCGCTTGATCTGGTCGTCGGGCACCAGCTGGATGGCGGTGGCGCCCGGAACCACTTCCGCCTGGTCGCGCAGCACGCGATGGAAGGAGGTGCCGGGCAGCATGTCGGTGAGGAAGCTGGTGCACTTCTTGTTGCGCAACAGCGATTTTGGCGTCAGCACGATCAGCGGCTTCCGGAAGCTGCGATGCATCTGCCGGCGCAGGATGTGGAAATAATTGGCCGGCGTGGTGGGCACGCAGACCTGCATATTGTCCTGGGCGCAGAGCTGCAGATAGCGCTCCAGTCGCGCGGAGCTGTGCTCCGGCCCCTGGCCCTCATAGCCGTGGGGCAAAAGAAGCGTGAGGCCCGACATGCGCAGCCATTTCATCTCGCCGCTGGCTATGAACTGGTCCATCACGACCTGCGCGCCATTGGCGAAGTCGCCGAACTGGGCTTCCCACAACACCAATGCCCTGGGCTCGGCGGTGGAATAGCCATATTCGAAGCCCAGCACCGCTTCCTCTGACAGAAGCGAGTCGATCACTTCGAAGAAACCCTGCTTCTCGCTGATATGCTGCAGCGGATAGAAACGTTCCTCGCTCTGCTGGTCCACCAGCGCGGCATGGCGCTGGCTGAAGGTGCCGCGCTGCGAATCCTGACCAGACAGGCGGACGTAATAGCCTTCGTCCAGCAGCGTGCCGAAGGCCAGTGCCTCGCAGGTCGCCCAGTCGAAACCGTCGCCGGTCTCGAACATCTTTGACTTGGCTTCCAGCTGACGCGCGATGGTCTTGTGCAGGTTGAAACCCTTCGGCACCGTCACCAGCGCCTTGCCGATTTTCCGCAATTCGTTTTCGGCGACCGAAGTCTCCCCGCGCCTGTCGCTGTTCTTTGGCGCCACTTCCAGGCCCTGCCAGCGGCCATCCAGCCAGTCGGCGCGGTTGGGATGGTGCGCCTTCGAGACAGAGAATTCCTCGTCCAGCCGCTTGTTGAAAGCCTCCGCCATGGCGTCCGCTTCGGGCTGCGCGATGGTGCCGTCATTCACCAGCCTGCTGGTGTAGAGCTGCAGGGCAGTGGGATGGTCCTTGATCACCCGGTACATCTGCGGCTGAGTGAAGCTCGGCTCGTCGGTCTCGTTATGCCCGAATCTGCGATAGCAGATCATGTCGAGCACAACGTCCTTCTTGAACTTCTGGCGGAACTCGATGGCGATGTGGGTGGCATGGACCACCGCTTCGGGATCGTCGCCGTTCACGTGGAAGATCGGGGCCTGCACCATCAGCGCGATGTCGGTGCAATAGGGTGACGAGCGCAAGAAGATCGGCGCTGTGGTGAAGCCGATCTGGTTGTTGATCACGAAATGGATGGTGCCGCCGGTGCGGAAGCCCTTGATGCCCGACATGGCGAAGCATTCCGCCACCACGCCCTGGCCGGCAAAGGCGGCGTCTCCATGGATCAGCACAGGCAGGACGCTGGTGCGGGCGTCGATATCGCGCAACTGCCACTGTTTTGCGCGTGCCTTGCCCAGCACGACCGGATCCACGATCTCCAGATGCGACGGGTTGGGTGTGAGCGAGAGATGAACCTTGTGGCCGTCGAACTCGCGATCCGACGACGCGCCCAGATGGTACTTCACATCGCCCGAGCCCTCGACATCGTCGGGATTGGCGCCGCCACCCTGGAATTCGTGGAACAGCTGGCGGTAGGGCTTGCCCATCACGTTGACCAGCACGTTCAACCGGCCGCGATGGGCCATGCCCAGCACGATCTCGCTGACCCCCAGCTGGCCGCCGCGCTTGATGATCTGTTCCAGCGCCGGAATGGTGGATTCCGCGCCGTCCAGGCCGAAACGCTTGGTGCCGACAAAACGATTGGAGGCGAACTTCTCGAAACCTTCGGCCTCGATCAGCTTGTTGAGGATGGCCTTTTTGCCCTCGGGCGTGAAATTGACCGCATCGCCCTCAATGCGGCGCTGCAGCCAGACCCTCTGCTCCGCATCGTTGATGTGCATGAATTCATAGCCGATATGGTGGCAATAGATGCCGCGCAGCTTTTCGAGCAACTGCCGGGGCGTGGCGCTGTCAAAACCCAGAATGCCGTCGACATAGATGGGCAGTTCGAGTGTCGGGCCTTCGAACTGATAGAGCTTGGGATCGAGCGTCGGCAGGGGATTGCGCGGGGTGATCCGCAAGGGATCGAGATCGGCTTCCAGATGCCCGTTCATGCGATAGGCACGGATCATCTGGACGGCATGGATGGAATGCTTGGCCGCTTCGGAATCGGCTGCGGGAGCAGCCTGCTTGGCAGCCTTGGCCGCCGGAGCCTTCGGCGAAGGCGGCTCCTGGCCTGTCAGCGCCGCGATCAGGTCGCTGGCAGCAACTGGCGGTCTGACATCGCGCTTCCAGACGGGGCCGCGGCCGAGTTGCGTGGGGGACAATCCCTGTTCGCCCTGTTGCGAAAAATAGGCGCGCCAGCTCTCGTCCACCGAATTCGGGTCCGCCTGCCAGGCGGCATATATCTGCTCGACATAGGCGGCATTGGTTCCGTTGAGGAACGAGGTCGCCTCAAAAATCGCATTCGAGGCCCGATTTAGCTTGTCTGCCGGGGATTGTTCAGTCATTTGAAACGCTTATAGGGCGGCTTGTTGGGCCTGCCCCTTCCTGGTGCCGCGCTGTGCAGCGTTTTTCGCGTGGGGGGTGGGTGGTAGCGCCTTCTTCGGGCCGATTCAACGACGAACAAGGTAAATATGGGCTCAACAGGCTCCATTTGCACGGCAAAATCAGGGCAACGGACAGGCCATTGCTGCATGCCCGCTGGCCCGATTTTTGGGCCGGTTGGTGACGCTTTGATGATGGCGAAAAAGGAGGCACATGGCTGTGTGCCCCGGCTGAAATGCCTTACTTCCCGTTGAGCAGGTCCAGCATGGTGGTGCCCAAAGCCGCCGGATTGGGCGAAACACGAATGCCGGCCGCCTTCATCGCTTCGATCTTGGAGTCTGCGCCGCCCTTGCCGCCCGAAATGATGGCGCCGGCATGGCCCATGCGCCGGCCCGGCGGGGCGGTGACACCGGCGATGAAACCGACCATGGGCTTCTTCACCTTGGAGTGCTTGATGAAATCGGCGGCGTCTTCCTCGGCGCTGCCGCCGATCTCGCCGATCATGATGACCGACTTGGTCTCGGGGTCAGCGAGCAGCATCTCCAGCACATCGATATGCTCGGTGCCCTTCACCGGATCGCCGCCAATGCCCACGCAGGTTGTCTGGCCCAGGCCGACATTGGTGGTCTGCCACACCGCTTCGTAAGTGAGCGTGCCGGAACGCGAGACAATGCCCACGCTGCCGCGCTTGTGGATATGGCCGGGCATGATGCCGATCTTGCATTCGTCGGGCGTGATCACGCCGGGACAATTGGGGCCGATCAGCCGCGACTTGGAGCCCGACAGTGCGCGCTTGACCTTCACCATATCCAGCACCGGAATGCCTTCGGTGATACAGACAATCAGCGGCACTTCCGCATCGATCGCTTCCAGTATGGCATCGGCGGCAAAGGGCGGCGGCACATAAATCGCCGACGCGTCGGCGCCGACCTTTTCCCTGGCTTCGCGCACGGTGTCGAATACCGGCAGGTCCAGATGGATTGTGCCGCCCTTGCCCGGCGTAGTGCCGCCAACCATTCTCGTTCCATAGGCGATAGCAGCTTGCGAATGGAAGGTGCCCTGGTTGCCGGTGAAGCCCTGGCAGATGACGCGCGTGTTCTTGTCGACGAGGATGGACATTATTTCGAACCCTTCACGGCCTTGACCACCTTTTCGGCGGCGTCGGCGAGATTGTCGGCGCTGGTAATGGCAAGGCCCGATTCCGCCAGGATCTTCTTGCCCAGCTCGACATTGGTGCCTTCCAGCCGCACCACCAGCGGCACGGAGAGCGAAATCTCGCGCGCCGCGGCGACGATGCCTTCGGCAATGATGTCGCATTTCATGATGCCGCCGAAGATGTTGACCAGGATGCCCTTCACATGGGGATCGCGCACGATGATCTTGAAGGCCGCCGTGACTTTTTCCTTCGAGGCGCCGCCACCCACGTCCAGGAAGTTGGCAGGCTCGCTGCCATAAAGCTTGATGATGTCCATGGTCGCCATGGCCAGGCCTGCGCCATTGACCATGCAGCCGATCTCGCCATCGAGCTTGATATAGGAAAGATCGTATTTGCTGGCTTCCACTTCCGCCGGATCTTCCTCGTCCAGGTCGCGCAGCTCCTGGATGTCCTTGTGGCGGTATAGGGAATTGTCGTCGAAGTTCAGCTTGGCATCCAGGCAGATGATGTTGCCGTCCTTGGTGACGACCAGCGGATTGATTTCGAGCAGGCTCATGTCCTTGGCCAGGAATGCCGCATAGAGGTTCTTGACCACCTGGCCGATCTGCTTGGCCTGGTCGCCCTTCAGCGCCAGCGCCACGGCAATCTCGTTGCCGACATAAGGCGAATAGCCCGCAGCCGGTTCGATCTGGAAGGTGTGGATTTTCTCCGGCGTGTTGTGTGCCACTTGCTCGATGTCCATGCCGCCTTCGGTGGAGACGATGAAGGCGATGCGGCTGGTGGCGCGGTCCACCAGCGCGGAGAGATAGAGCTCGCGCGCGATAGCCGAACCGTCCTCGATATAAAGCCGCTTTACCACCCGGCCCTGCGGACCGGTCTGATGCGTGACAAGCGTCATGCCCAGCATGCGCTCGGCTTCCTTCGTCACATCCTCGATGGACTTCACCACCTTGACGCCGCCGCCCTTGCCGCGGCCGCCCGCATGAATCTGCGCCTTGACCACCCAGACCGGCCCGCCCAACTCCTCGGCCGCTTTGACCGCTTCCGCCACCGTGAAGGCGGGCTTGCCTTTGGGTACCGGCACACCGAATCCGCGCAGCACGTCCTTGGCCTGATATTCATGGATATTCATGGAGTTAGCCCCGAAAAAGGGAAGGGAAAGCGGGGCGCACAATAGCAGGGCAAGGCGCGTGCGCAACGCGGCGAATGGCCCGTCTTTATCCTATATGAAAAGGCGCCTCACCGATTTCGTGAGACGCTTTTCCTGACCATCCATGGCTCTGGGGCAAGAAATCCTGATGGCGTCAGTAGTAACCCCGGCCGACGCCGCCATTCATGCTCAAGCCTGACAGGTGCAGTTCGCGGGCCTTGGCGGCCGCGGCGGCAGCGGCCAAGTTCCGCTGCTCTTCGGTCATGGTAGAGCTATAATTCGCCGAGACCCGGCTCTGGCCGCCCGCCATTTCGCGTTTCAGCTCCAGGCAGACGCGCGTCACATAGGTGAAGAACATGTCGCCGGTGCCCCACTTGCGCAGGTTGGTGCGCTCGGTGCAGTCCGGCACTTTCTGGGCGATCGTGCATTTGAGCATGCCGTCCTTGAAGTGGCGCACTGCCAGCCCTGCGCCGCAGGACAGGACCTGGGCATCGTTCAATGACACGGCCAGGCCCTGATCGCTCATCATCACGGAAGCGACCATCACCTTCAGGACTGAGCCCGGCAGGCAGCGGGCGATTTCGCCCTCATAGCCCGAATTGATCCAGGTGTCGGGGGTCATGTGCGCGGCGGGGAATTCGTGGCTGTCGGCAGAGATGCAGATGGCATGGATGGCCTTGACGACCGTCGTATCGATGAAGTGGCACTGACCGCCGGCGCCGGCATAGCCGCTTGCCGCGCCTTGGGCCACGACGGCGCCCGAACCTTGTGCCACAACGGTCGCAGGCAGCACGGGACGCGCATAGCCATAGGCGCCCATGGGGCCGCCGGGCTGGTAGTAGCCGTAAGCGCCGCGGTTGACTGGGCCAGGAGCGCCCATCGGAGCGTTATTGTTCGCAAAGTTGGAATAGTTGGTGGCGAAATTGTTGTTGAAGCCGGTGTTGGCATTGTTGCCGGTGTTGAAATTGTTGCTGCTGAAATTGTTCTGATTCTGATTGTTGAACTGGTTCTGCGCCTGGCTCTGGGTCTGGCCCTGACTGTTGTTGACAGTGACCGTGCTGTTGCCGGGCGTGCCGTTGCCGCTGCCTGAACCGTTGCTATTGCCGGTGCCAGTACCAGTGCCAGTGCCAGTGCCGTTGCCCGTACCAGTGCCAGTACCAGTACCGGTGCCGGTCGCCGTCGCGCCGGACGTATTGGTGTTGGTGCTGCTATTGTTGTTGGTCGCGTTGCCGCCGTTGCCTGTCGCGTTGGCCGTGCCGCTACCCGTCCCGCCTGTGCCCGTCGCCGTCGAGGTCGAGCTGTTGTCCAGCGTGTTGCTGTTGGTGGCATTGCCCCCGGCCGCGGTTGAAGCCGAGCTGTTGTTCAGCGTGTTGCTGTTGGTCGCGCTGCCGCCAGTGGCACTGCCACCGGTGGCCGAGCCGCCCGCTGCCGATCCGCCTGTCGCTGAACCACCGGTCGCAGTCGAGGCTGAGCTGTTGTCCAGCGTGTTGGTCGAACTGCCGCCCGCGGCCGTGGCTGAGCCACCGGACCCGCCCTCGCTACTGGTGGTGATGGTAGGGCTGGCCGTCGCACTGTTGGTGCCGCCGGTACCGAAGCCTTCGCCGCCGGCTCCACCTTCTGCGGTGATGGTGGGCGCGATGCTGGTGATTGGCGCGATGCTGACGTTCGGGCTGATGGTCGAGCTGTTGTCCGATGTTGCATTGCCGCCCGTGCCGCCGGTCGCGGTGAGCGTGTTGCCGCCGCTGTTGCCGCCTTGGGCAGTGTTGGAGACATCGCCGGTGTTCAGGCTGGCGGTCTGGGTCTGATTGCCATTGCTGCCGCCGGTCGCGCTGTTGGTGCTGGAATTGTCGGAGGAATTGTCCACCGTCAGGTTGATCGGCGGGTTCGAATTGCTGCCGCTGCCGCCGGTGACGTACACGGTCGCCGTAGGCGTGGCAGTCTGACTGTTGGTTTGGGTCGGGTTCGAGGTCAGTGTCGGGTTGGCCGTAAGGCTGTTGCCGCCACTGTTGGAAGTGGCATTGCCGCCATTGCCACCGGTGGCATTGCCGCCAGTCCCATTGCCGCCAGTCCCATTGCCGCCAGTGGCGTTGTTGGTGCCCGTGACATCGCCATTGTTCGCGCTGCCACCGGTCGCGTTCCCGCCCTGGCCGGTATCTGTGGCGTTCGCGCTGTTGCTCACGGTCTGGGTCTGGTCGCCATTGCTGCCGCCGGTGGCGCTGCTGTTGCCGCCGGTCAGTGTATTGTCTCCGGTCGTGTTGGAATTGTTGGCCGAATTGTCGATCGTCAGGTTCAGCGTGGGCGGAGTTGTCGAGCCGCCGGTATCGCCGACGACATAGACGGTCGTGGTCGGGTTGGCCGTCTGGGTCTGGGTGTTGGTCTGCGTCGGGCTGGAGGTGCTGGTATTGGTGATGGTCGGATTGGCGCCGAATGTGTTGCCGCCACTCGATCCACCCGCACCGCCTTCAGCCGTGACCGTGTTGGCCGGGTTCGCTGTGTTGGTGTTGGTTCCGGTGTTGGTGCCAGTGACTGTACCGGTGACTGTACCAGTGACCGAGCCCGTCACCGTGCCCGTCAACGTACCTGTCAACGTACCCGTCTGGGTCTGGTTGCCATTGCTCGCAGTGCCGTTGCCGCCGGCCGCGGTGTTGCTGTTGCTCTGGTCGCTCGACTGGCTGTTGGTATTGCTGCCCCCGGTCGCGGTGGTGTCGCCCGTCGTCTGCGACACGGTGAGGTCGATCGGCGTACTCGATCCGCCTCCGCTGCCCGAACCCTCGTTGACGATATAGACGGTCGACGAGCCGCCCTGGCCGCCTTGCGCGGTCTGGTTCGGCGAATAGCTGTTGCTGGGCGTGTAGCTCAAGTTGGGCGCGAAGCTGTTGGTCGGCGTATTCGTCGCTGTCTGGGTCAGAGTTTGCGTGGCGCCGGTTGCCGAGCCGCCGGTGGCGTTGGCGCTGCCACCCGTGGTGTTTGCGCTGCCGCCCGTCGTCGTGACCGTGCTGGAATTGTCGGCGCTGGCGCTGCCACCCGACGCGTTGCCGCCATTGCCACCGGCGCCGCCCGCACCGCCTTCTGCCGTGACATCCACCTGGCTGGAACCGCCATTGCCGACACCGCCGGCGCCCCCGTTACCGACACCGCCCGCGCCGCCTTCCGAAGTTGACGTAGCGGAACCGCCGGTGGCGCCGATCACCGTGATGTTGGTAGTGCCGCCGGTGTTGTTGGCGCTGCCGCCCTGTGAACTCGAACTGCTACTGTTGTTGTTCTTGATGGTGGCATTCAGTTGCGCGATGGCGGCCGCCAGCGCCAGCGCGGCGGCATCAGACACGCTGCTGTTGTTCACCGTCGTCGAGTTGTTGTTGCTGTTGTTGTTGCTGTTGTTGTTGTTGTTGTTGTTGTTATTGTTATTGTTATTGTTGTTACTGTTATTGTTATTGTTGTTGCTGCCCCCGCCATGACCGTGTGAGTTGCCGAAATTGAAGACATTGGTCTTCTGAATATCGATCGACTTGTTGATCGTGATGTTCTTCGACGCGTCGATATTCTTGGTGATGTTGATGGTCTTGGACGCGTCGATATTGTTGGTGATCGTCACCGGCTTGTAGATCGATACCGGCTTGTTGATCGTGATGGTCTTGGATGCGTCAATGTTGTTGTTGATCGTCACCGGCTTGTAGATATTGACGGTCTTCGACGCGTCAATATTCTTGATGAAGCTGATATTGCTGTTGACGTCGATCTTCTGGCCGCCGCCATCGCCAGCCTGACCGCCCTTCGACCAGCCCGCCGGGCTGCCGCTCGACCCGCCTCCATAACTGCCATGGCTGGGGCTGAAGACCTGGTGGTTGGACGGCGCGCTGCCGCTCGTGCCGCCAAATAGGTTCGAATTGTTTACCGGCGGCGTGGTGTTGACGGTCGGGAGTCCGCTGCCAGTGGGCGCAATCGGCTGTTCGGCATTGGCGTGATGGTGGCTCAGGCCGAAGAGGCGATTGCCCCGGCTGTTGCCATTCTCCATCGCGGCCGGGGCATTGGCCTGGCCCGCATTGCCATAGACATTGAGCGTCTTGCCGAAATAGCCGTGGCCGCCCGCATCGATGCTGTGGCCCGTGTCGATATTCGCGCCGGGATTTTCACCATTGTGGTTGAAGACATTCAGCGGGTGGCCCAGGCCGCCCGTGCCTGCGGCATTGATGCCAGCGCTAATGCTGGGGTGGAAGGCGCTGTTGTTGCCGGAGAAGACCGGCACATGCGGCACATTCATCTGCAGGATGTTGCTGCCCGGCACCCCGTCACAGCGCAGATTTGACACAGCTTTGCCCGAACCCTGCGGCGCACCCCATGTCTCAAGCTGGCTCAATCCATTGGCCGCGGCCGCCACAGGTTCGATCACCAGGCCGGCGGAAACCAGCGCAGAAGTGAGAAACATCAGGGACTTGACGGACATCTTGGCTTTCCTTCGCCGGCCAGGGCGTGATTGGTCAGCTGCAACGCTTCATGATCCATGCCAGCTAGGAGATGCGTCGCAACAAGTGTGCCAAAATAGAACAGCGTCGGGTTGGGTGAGGTGCAAAGGCGGGACCGATCCGCAAACCGGAACGCATCATTTCGGGATAACCGCCGCCGTGCGCGCCGCATTCTCTCTTATTAACGGCCAAGTCCGATCTCGCGGGGCCGCCGTGTCTGGCACGGCTTTCGCTCTGTTGACTGACAGAGCAGTGCCGGACGTTCCGTTACGGGTCATCCCGATGCTGCCTGGCGAAGTGCATTAGGATGAAACGGGGCCATGAAACATAAAAATTCCCACCTGCTGGTTGGCTATTGGAGCCGGCTGCGCAAGGGACGCGACGTACCGGACCAGACCGACATCGATCCCCGCGCCATCAAGCGGCTTCTGTCCTATACCTTCATTCTCGACTGCGAGAATCCGGAGCGCCCGTTGTACCGTCTTGCCGGCACCGCGCTTTGCGAACGCTTCGGTTTTGAACTCAAGGGCACCAGCTTTCTGGGCCATTGGGAGGCCCAATCCGGTCTTGCCCTGTCCTTGCTGCTGCGCCAGGCGATTAAGCTCCGCCAGCCCGCCTGCCTCACCTCCATTGCCGTCACGGCCGACAACGGCATGGCGGAGCTGGAAACCATTCTCACTCCTGTCTCCTTCAATGGCGGCGAACCGGTGCGCTTTTTCGGCATGGTGCAGATGCTGACCGATCCCGCGCCCCTGCTGGGCCGCTACATCGCCTATGAGAGGCTGATCGGCTCGCAACTGATCGAGGAAGAGGAACCGATAGCAGGTTTCGACCAAAACCAGCCTCCTCCGCCGCCGCCGCCGTCATTACGCGCCCATCCCAAGGCGCCCTATCTCAGGCTCGTCGTGTCGCAGGATAATCCCGCCGTGCTGCATTTCGGGGCTGGAGATATCCTCCAGAAGATGTTCGACGTGCTTGGGCGCTGGCACGCCGCCAACAGCCAAGACACCAGCCGCTTTATCTGACGCGGGGCCGTTCGTCTCTGTTTACGGATTGCGCTTACGGCCTGGGCGGAACCGTCGTGGCAGGCGTGTCGCTATCCGGCCTGGTTTGCGGAGGGTTCTGGGTTACCGGACGGTCCACCGGATCGTTGCGCATGATGTCGGTATCCAGCCGGACTGCATTGCTCTTCTGCTGCAAATACGGGATCTCGTAAGCTTCCACCTTGGCGCGATAGGCTTCGAACGCCGCCTCGTCCTGGTCTATGCGTTTGTCGCAGCGCTCGGCAGGAAGTTCTGCCTCTTCCTGACACCAGATATCGAAGTTCATTTCCTGGACTGGATAATTGCCGCCGCGAATGGCCTGGCCCCAGGCTGGCATAAGGGAGGCTGGCATCATGCTTGCTGCCGCAAGCGCTGCGCTTGCGAGAATGCGATGTGCCATCATGTTCATAACGCGAATCTAGGCCCTTTGTTGCCCCCGCGATAGGCGCAAAAAGGTGACACCGGCCGCAAAAGAAATGGCCTCGCATCCACAAGGATGCGAGGCCATTTGTGCTTTCTGAAAATTTACTAGGGTTCGAGCGTGACGACAGTGCGGCGGTTCTTGGCTTCCCTCACATTGTCGCCGGTCTGAACCGCAAGGTCGGTTTCACCAACGCCACTGGCATGCAGTGCCGCGCGCCGCGCGCCCATGTCCACCAGCGCTTCGACCACGACATTGGCGCGCCGGACCGAGAGCTTCTGATTGTAATCTGCCGAGCCCGAGGTATCGGTATGGCCGACGATGATGATGTTGGTCTGGCCGCCGGCACGCGCGGAGTTGATCACATCGGTCAGAACCTTGAGCTGCTCTGCCGTCAGCTTCCAGGAATTCCAGTCAAAATAGACAGTGAAGACATTGTTGGTCTGGGCGGCAGGAGCCGGTGCGGGTGCGGGCACGGGCGCCGGAATGGGAGCGGGCGCAGGCGCCGGTACAGGTGGCGGTGCCGGACGCGCAGACGTTTCCAGGCGCAGCAGCGAGGAATCCAGCGCGGTCTTGCAGGCCTGGCTTGCCGGAGCGGCGCTGGACACGGTGGCGTAGATTACCCAGCAATCATAATCGGCCTGGGCGCGGGCGGCCTGTTCGGGAAACTGGTCCTTGCCGGCCGCGACCGCGCGCACCAGGCGGGCGCGGATGGTGGTCTGGGCCGGGCCGTTGGCGGCCTCGGCCTCAGGCTCGGTGCCCTCGCCAGCAAGGTCTGCCTTGGCCGAGAAAGCCTTGGCCAGCGTGTCACTGGAGGTGTCGCTGCTGGAAAAGGGATTGAGGGAATCGAAGAATGAGGGCTCGCTGCCGGGTTCGGCCGGGAGGGCGGACGCCTGACTGGAGAGGTCGGAATAGTCTTTTTGCAACGCCTGGGTGAAGCCCGAACCCGCGGTGGTGTCGTCGTCGCTGGAGCAGGCGGCTAGACCGAGGGCCACAATGGCCGCGGCGGCGAGCATGGCAAGGCGGCCCTTGCCGCTCGAGGCTGCAATAGTGCGCATGTCTGTAATTCCCCACTGGCGGGTTGATCGCCGGGCCCCAGCCCTGCCAACACCGCGATTTACCAGTCTTCCTATAGCGCGGCCCAAAGACACGAAAAAGGCCCTTGTTTCAAAACGGTTGCGGGTTCCGGAGCCCATTTTAGGCATGGTCCCCGGCGGAAAATGGCCAATTTGGTCGATCTTGGGGTCCCGCCGGTAACTTTCCGTTGACCGGATCAAGGTTACAAATGGGTGAGGCTTTTAACAATTGGGACAAGCCCATGCAGGGCTTGGCGATGGAAATGAAGGATGCCGAACCGGTCTCGGTCAAGGCAGGCGCCGAACGCCGGCGCTTTCGCCGCGTGCCGGTGAACCTTCCGGGGCGCCTGTTCATCCCCGCCGACAACCATGAGGCGCGCTGCACGGTCTTGGACCTGTCACCCGGCGGGGCGGCGATTGCCTGTGATACCGTGCCGGAAAGCGGCACGCCCGTAATTCTCTATGTCGATAATTTCGGTCGCTTCGAGGGTACCGTGGCTCGCCGCGGCGCCGAGAGCTTCGGCGTCGCCTTTGCCTGCACGTCTTCCAAGCGCGAACGCATTGCCGAGCAGCTGATCCTGTTCCTCAATAAGACGCTGGTCGACGACTCGGTCCTGCGCCGCCATGAACGCTCCAACCAGAAGGGCTTCGCAAAATTCACCCGCGCCGACGGCCAGATCATCCAGTGCGAAGTGATGGATATTTCCGTCGGTGGCGTTTCACTCAAGACCAATGTGAAACCGCCGATCGGCGAATTCGTCCTCATTGCCCAGATTGCGGGCCGTGTTGCCCGTCATCATGCCAATGGCATCGGCATCGAGTTTGTCGGCCAGGAGAAGACCGGCGAACAGCCGGTGCCCCAGATCAACCTGGTCCGCTCTTTCTAGCTTCAGCGAAACTCCGGCCCCACCGCCCACACGACAAGTGCCTTGCGCACGCCTGACAAGATCGGCGTGACCTGGTGCAGGACATTGGCGGGGAAGGCGACCAAAGTGCCGCGCGCCTTTGGCGCGACATCGATCTTGTTTCCGGCACGCGCCTGCAATTCGCAACCCTCATAGTCGGACGGATCGCTCAGCTGAAGACTCAGCGTCAGCTTACGCGGCTCGCGCGCGGGATCGTTGGGATCGCGGCCATAATCCTTGTGCCATTCGAAATGTCCGCCTTCCGGCCCGCCATAAAGAGCATATTGAAAGGTGGCCATGCCCGAGAGGTCAAAGCGGAAATAGCGCGCATTGAGCGCCAGCACCGCGTCTTCCAAGCGGCGGTACAGCATCTCGGTTTCCGGCGTGCGCTCCACCCAGGCCACAAGCGTGCGCCGGATATTCTCATAGCCCTGGCCGCCGACAGAAAGTTCGGCATTTTCCAAAGCCAGGTTGTCGCCAAGCTTGACGATGGCGTCGAGTTCCACATCGCTGAATAGGCCCTGCCATGCGACCAGCGCGCCAGACAGGACCGGCGATCCCCCCAAAATGCCGTCCCCCAATTCTCGGGTTTCTCCAGGATACGCAGCTTTTGCGACATCCTAAGACAGATTGCGCGGGGTGGGAACGGAAAGTTGGCGGTGCCAGCTTTCAGCTGAGATTCTGAATCTGGCTCGAGGCCAACATCAGTTTCGCCACGCTGATCTCGCCACTGGCTTCCAGCGTGCCGAGGAAGCTGCGGGTCCGTTCCAGGGCGCCGCTTTGGGCCAGCGCCCAATGCTCGACGCTTGTGTCACTGGCCAGAAGCTTTCTGGCGATGCCGCGCTGCGATTGGGAGAGATCATCCAGCAGCCGCCTCAGCGCCAGCCGGTCCCAATGGTCCGGCGGCTGGTAACGGCCCGCCAGATCGCGCAGCCGGTCCAGCCCCAGTTTTTCGCCGAGAGCGAAATAGAGCGTCGCAACCTTGGCCGTATCCTTGCCGGCATCATGGGCGAGGAGCGCCACATCCAGCGCCATCGCCAGCGGAGCAAGCAGTGCCATGTCGCGCGCAAGCTCCTCGGGCACGCCGGCCTTCACAAGTTCCGCGATTCGGACATTGTCCTCGGCCGTCAGGCTATAGCCTTGCCTGAGCGCTTCCACGCCCGCGCGGTATTGCGCCACGGTTTCGGCGATCGGCGCATCCAGCGGCACATGCGCAAGAAACCAGCCGGCGGCTCGCCGGAACTGGTCGGCAATGTCGCTGTAGAGCCGGGTCTGGAGAGCGGCGTCGACTTTCAGATCCAGCGCGTCGATCCGGGTCTTGAGCGCCGAAAGGCCGAATGCGCCATCGCTGAGGACAAAACCGCGCGCCGACTGTGCACCGTCCAGTCCGGAGACTTCACGCGTGCGCAGCACGAAGACCGGTCCCGCCAGGTTGACGATGGCATTGATCAACACGGTGGATACGATCTCCCGCTTCAGGCGATGCCGCTCCGGCTCCGCGGGGAAGGCGGCGACGGCCGCGGACGGAAAATAGCCCGCCAGCAATGATGCGAAGGTGGGATCGTCCGGCAGGGCGCTGGCCAGGACTTCCGCATCGAGGTCGAGCTTGGCATAGGCCAGAAGCACGCATAGTTCCGGCCGCGTCAGCCCCTTGCCTTCCTTGGCAAGCGCTTTGAGCTGGGTGTCGGTGGGCAGGAATTCCACCGCCCTGTCCAGGCGCCCCCGCGCTTCCAGGTCGCGCATCATGCGGGCATGGGCATCCAGGTCGGCGAGCCCGCGCATCTGCGCCACCGACAGGGCCAGCGTCTGGTTGTAATTGTCGGCCAGCACATGGGCCGCGACATCGTCAGTCATCGATGCCAGCAGGGCATTGCGCTTGTCCTGGCCGAGCTCGCCGCGCATCACCGGTCCACCCAAAAGAATTTTCAGGTTCACCTCATGATCCGAGGTGTCCACGCCGGCGGAATTGTCGACCGCATCCGTATCGATGCGCCCGCCCAGCCTGGCATATTCGATGCGGCCGAGCTGGGTCACGCCCAGATTGGCGCCTTCGCCCACAACCTTGGCACGTATCTCGCCGCCATTGATGCGCACGGCGTCATTGGCGCGGTCGCCCACCTCCAGATTGGATTGCGAATTTGCCTTGATATAGGTGCCGATGCCGCCGAACCATAACAGATCGGCCTCAGCCTTCAGCAGAGCTTTGATCAGGGCCGGCGGCGACAGGCTGTCGGCTTGGGTGCCGATCAATGCCTTCACTTCGGGCGTGAGCGCGATCTCCTTGAGCGTGCGGGCGAAGACCCCGCCGCCATTTCCGATCAGCGCCTTGTTGTAATCGTCCCAGCTCGAACGGGCCAGGTTGAACAGCCGCTCGCGCTCGGCAAAACCGGTGGCTGCGTCGGCATTGGGATCCAGGAAAATGTGGCGATGATCGAATGCCGCCACCAGGCGAATATGCTTGGAGAGCAGCATCCCGTTGCCGAACACGTCGCCCGACATGTCGCCCACGCCCACGACGGTAAAATCGGTGAACTGGATGTCGGTACCGAGCTCGCGGAAATGCCGCTTCACCGCTTCCCAGGCGCCGCGGGCGGTGATGCCCATCTTCTTGTGGTCATAGCCGACGCTTCCACCGGAGGCGAAGGCGTCGCCCAGCCAAAAACCGCGCTCGAGCGCGATGGAATTGGCGATGTCGGAGAAGGTGGCGGTACCCTTGTCGGCCGCCACCACCAGATAGGGATCGTCGCCATCGGGCTTCAGCACATCGGGTGGCGGCACGACCTGGCCACTTCCATCCAGATTGTCGGTGACGTCGAGCAGCGCGTTGACGAAGGTCTTGTAGGCGGCAATGCCGGCTTCCATGAACTGCTCGCGCGTGGGGGCGGCCGGCATCAGCTTGGGGAAAAAGCCGCCCTTGGCCCCCACCGGCACGATCACGGCATTTTTCACCTGTTGCGCCTTGACCAGGCCCAATATCTCGGTGCGGAAATCCTCGCGCCGGTCCGACCAGCGCAGGCCACCACGGGCTATGCGCCCGAAACGAAGATGCACGCCCTCCACCGAAGGTGCGTAGACGAATATTTCGCGCCAGGGCCGCGGCGCGGGCAGTTCGTCGAGCTTATTGGAATCAAATTTCATCGCCATGGCCGGCCGCGCGCTGCCATCCGCATTCTTCTGGAAAAAGTTGGTGCGCAATGTCGCGTCGATCACATTCTTGAAGCGGCGGATAATACGATCGTCATCGAGCGACGGCACATCCTTCAGCGCCATCTCAATGCGCCTGTTGATCTCAAGGACGGCGGTGGCGCGATCACCAGAGGCGTGTGGATCGTTGCGGGCATGAAACAGCGCCACCAGAAGACCCGCCACGTCCGGATTGCGCCCTAACGCCTGCTGCATATAGCTGCCGCTGAAGGTGATCGCCGCCTGGCGCAGGAATTTCGCCACCGCGCGGAGGATGGTGACATCGCGCCAGGCAAGGCCAGCGCCCATCACCAGCCGGTTGAAGCCATCGCTTTCCGCATCGCCCCTGAGCACGGCGTGGAAAGCGTCTTCCAGCGGTCGGCGGATGTCCTGCAGCCGGACCGGCAGTCCATCGGCCCGTTCCATGGTGAAGTCCAGAATGGCCGCTTCCTGCCGCCAGCCGCCATCGCTGTGGAACGAGACAGGATAGGAATCCTCCGCGATCACCTTAAGGCCGAGATTTTCAAAAACCGGCAGCGAGGCCGATAGCGGCAGGACCTCACCCAATACATATAGTTTCAGCCGCATTGCGGGCGCGGCATCGCCCTCCTTGCGCCAGACATGCGCCCGCAATTTCAGAGGGTCTGCGGAGGTTGAGAGATCTTCGAGCACGCCCAGGTCACGGGCACCCTCATGGGCGGGGAAATTGTCGCGATAGCCAGGCGAGAAATTGGGAGCCAGCGCCGTGAGCCTGGCAAAACCCTCGCTGCGGCCAAGACTGGCGCACATCGCATCCGCCAGGCCATCGTCCCAGGTGGTGATCAGCTGGCCGATCTGCCGTTCCAATTCGCGCACGTCCACCTTGGGCAGCGGACCCTCGTTGCGGCCGACGATGTAGTGCAGGCGGACCATGGCGCCGTCGTCTGGCGCCGCGTCAAAGGCCGACATGCGGCCGTTGAAGGTCTTGGCCAGCAGGGCGTGGATATCGGTGCGCAGCTTGGCATTGATATGGTCACGCGGCGCCAGCAACAGGGCGGAAACAAACCGGTCGAACCGGTCGAAACGCAGGAACAGTTTCAGGCGCGGCAGGCCGCCCATACGCATGATGCCGGTCGAAATTTCATAAAGCTCGTCTGCCGAAACCTGGAACAGCTCGTCGCGCGGGAATGTGTCCAGGATATGCGTCAGCGCCTTGCCGTCATGGCTGGTGGGATTGAGGCCGGCATGGGCCATCACCGCTTCGATTTTGCGGCGCAAGATCGGAATAGTGCGAGCCTGCGCGCTGTAGGCATTGGAGGTGAACAGGCCGACAAACCGGCGTTCGCCGACAAAAATGCCCTTGGCGTCGAATGTCTTGATGCCGATGTAATCCATATGGGCGCGGCGATGCACCAGGCTCCGCGCCGCGCTCTTGGTGACGATTAGGGGATCGGCCGAATCCAGGAAGGCGCGCACCTCGGCTGTAAGTCCGCTGCGTTCACCACTTCTGCCGCCATGGATGACGCGCGTGTCTTCGTCGGAGAGAACGCCCAGCCCGCTGCTCTTGACCGGTTCCAGCATGCCGTGGGCGCCATCCTTGCCCAGCACATAATCGCGCGCGCCCAGGAAGGTGAAATGATTGTCGGCAAGCCAGTCGAGAAAGGCCAGGTCTTCCGTAATGTCCATATTGGACGGATGCCTCTCAAGGTCGTCGCGCGCCGCCTTCAGCCGCGCGAGCATCGGCCTCCAGTCGCGCACGGCAAGCTGGCCTTGCACGAAAGTGTCGCGCAGCGACTCCAGCAGTTTCTGCCTTGCGTCATCGCGCAACTGATCGCAGACCAGGGCGATGACGCTGGTGCGCGTGCCGTCGATGTCCATGATCGGATGGAAAGCCGCGCGGATGCGCGCGCCGCCCGCCATCGCCGCGGCCATTGTGGAGTCGAACAGGAACGGCCGATCGTCATTGATGCCGACCAGAACCGTCTCATGCCCCATCTCCAGCGCCACGACGTGAATCTCGCCCCTGGCGCGTTTGCCCGCCTCGGCACTCAACGCCAAGGCCAGTTGGGCAAGCTGGTCGGCGCGGGCCCGCAGCACGTCGTCAGGCACTGCGCTTGCGTACAGCGCATCGAAGAACGCGGCGAGCTTGTCGTCCTTGGGCAACATCGCCCGGGCTTGCGCTATCCGGTTTTGCGCCTCCCGCGCGGCCTCGGTTTCGGCGGAACGGATCGCGGTCATCACGGTCATGGCAATGTCCTCGGGAATTGGAGCGTCGGGCACACTTCTGGGGTGCCAAGGGCATCAATAGGATTACAACGGCAAGGCGACAGGCTGATTGCGATTAGGTCACCGCAATACTGCCGGGCGCAAGCCTTTCTCGGCGGCATGGCGCAGTGCAGCATGAGATGACGCGGTCCTCCTGCGTGCGCGCAATTTCACGCATGTCGGGCGCCGGGTAACTGGATTCAGATGCTTAACAATGTGTTAACAGGAACTGGTACATGATTGCCATTGTGTGGGATCAGGGCGCATGAGCATGCTGCAGATCACCATCTTCGATCTGGAATACACCGCCTGGGAATGCTCCATGGCGCGCTCCTGGCTTGGCCCGGGCGAATTCCGCGAAGTTGTGCAGATCGGAGCGGTGAAACTTGACGCCGACAGCTTCGCCATAAAGGAGGAGTTCGAGGTGCTGGTGCGCCCGCGCTTCAATCCGCTCCTCTCATTCTATTTCGAAAACCTCACGGGCATCTCGAACGAACAGGTTTCGGCTCGGGGCGTGGATTTCCGGACTGCCTATGAGCGCTTTCTGGATTTCGCCGGAGAGGGCCCTGTCGCCGCCTTCGGCCGGGATGAAAAAGTGCTGGAAGACAATCTGCGGCTTTTTGGCATCAGGAATGCGAGGCCGCTGCCTTTGTTTTATGATCTGCGCGGCTGGTTTGCGCTCCAGGGCGTGGACCCGCGTGGCCGTCATTCCTGTGAGATCGGGCCGCAGCTGGGCGTGCCATTTGGCGGCCGCATCCACAATGCGCTGGACGATGTCAAAAGCCTTGCCGCCGGCATGGAAGCGATTGCCGCGCGCAGTGCCTGGCTCAAGCCCGCGGCGTGACCGGCCCCATGCGCGCTGAAGCCGACAGGCTGATCGCATTGCTGGCGCTCAAACCGCATCCGGAAGGCGGCCATTTCCGCGAGACATTCAGGGACGGCGATCAGGGTCGCCCCCATTCCACCGCCATTTACTTCCTGCTCAAGGCCGGCGAAATATCGCGCTGGCACCGGCTGGATGCAGCGGAGGTCTGGCATTTCTATCGCGGGTCGCCGCTGGAACTTCGCATCGGCAAGCAGGTCTTCATCCTGGGCGCCGATATTGACGAGGCGCAGGTCCCCCAGATCGTGGTGCCGGTCGGCGCCTGGCAGGCCGCCAGAAGCCTCGGCGATTACACACTGGTCGGTTGCACGGTCGCACCCGGCTTTGATTTCGAGCGCTTTGAACTCGCGCCGGATGGATTTGAGCCGTGAGCAACAGGTTGCGGCGCACACTCACTGGAGTGTGGCGCATTGCCGATTGACGCGATGCCCGGGCCCCGCGCATGGTCCGCCCAATAAAAACTGTCAGGGACGGACCTTTCATGAAAAACCGGTATTTGGCGCTCGCGACGCTTGCGCTTGGCACACTCACCTCGGTTGCCCTGGGCCAGCCCGACCGGCTGGGGATCCAGTCCGAGCCCGCCCGTGACGGGACGCCGGGCTGGCATCTGGGCCCGTCCTTCCCCGATCCCACCGGATTCACCCTGGTTGATCCCGACGGCACCGTGCATGTGATCCCGCGCGAGGAACGCCGCGCCATGATGGGGGGAGCGCCGCGCGTACCGGGCGGGGAGTCCGGGCCGTCCTGCAGCCATTCCATCGTCTGCGGCCGCAAGGGTGGTGCTGCGCGAGGCGCGCTTGCCCGCGTCGAGTGGGACCAGAATATGGGTTACAAATTCTCCTATCCTTATGTCGTGCCAAAGGGCATCGGCGGCGTGCCGTCGGTGGCGCTGGATTCCAAGGGCTATCTCTGGGTGTTCAAGCGCGCGCCAGGCGGCGTGGTCCAGCTGATGAAATTCGATCCCGATCACAAACTGGTCCTGGAAGTGCCTGAGAGCGTGATCGGCCACCAGGACAAGCCACACGGCATGGCGGTGGACAAGAACGACAATGTCTGGATCGTCGACAACGGCCTGGCCACGGTGATGAAGCTGTCACCCGAGGGCAAGCTGCTGATGACGATCGGCGTGAAGGGTCATCGCGGCGACTGGGACGAGGCCAAGGGCCAGCGGTTGTTATGGCAGCCGGTGATGGTGGGTTTCGCGCCCAATGGCGATCTCTATATCGCCGAAGGCCATGCCAATGAAAGTCCCAATGACGTGGACAATGACGATCCCACAAACAATATCGGCGCGGCGCGCATCCTGCACCTGACGGCCGACGGCAAGTTCGTGGGCCAATGGTTCGGCGACGAAGTGGGACAGGGCAAGTTCGATTCCACGCATGGATTTGCCATCGATCCCACCAATGGCGATATCTGGATTGGCGACCGCGAGCAGTATCGGATCGTGGTCTATACCGGCGACGGCCGCTTCAAGAAGACATTCTCGATGCGCAACCTGGTCTGTGCCCTCAACTTCGACCATAAGGGCAATCCCTGGATGGCTTCGGGCCAGGACGGCCAGTTTCTCAAGCTCAACCGCGACGGCAAGGTGTTGGGCGCAGTCGGCAATGGCATGGGCGTCGGAACCGGCCAGTTCACCGAGGCAAGCTATTGGGTGTTCGATCCCCACGACAATCTGATTGCCGGCGACACCAGCGTGGGCCGCGTCACCGTGATGAGCAAGTAACAAACTCCGACCGCCTCCCGCGCGCGCTTCAGCGCGCTTGCAATGGGGGAGACGGCCGCAGCATCGCTTGCGATGCGCAGGCCGGAGGGAGCTATTTTATCGCCATGTCTCGCGGCGAGGTGGCAAGCAGCTTGGTCAGTTCCTGCTGTATCGCCAGCGAAGATTCATGGCCCTCATGGCCCTCTCCGGGCACAAAGCTCACCAGCAGGGTCTGTCCGGAGATGGCAACTGTGGGTTTGCCGCCCTCGGCCACCTTCACGCTGTTGATGCGGCGCGCAAGAATCTGCCGGCCCGAGGGCTGGGTCGCGACGTAGCGCTCGATTCCCGTGGCGGCCGTGATCATGGCGTCAAAGGCGCGGCCGCGCGTCTCCGCGTCGGCTGACATGATCGCGGGATCGGCGGAGAATTTGAGCGCGACGTTCTGCACATAGACCAGGTGGCTGGACTCGTCGCCAAGCGCGATTGCGAGCTCATTGGCAGAGACTGCCAGTGCCTGCGGCGCGGGCGCGTCATTCTGGAAGGTGGCGGGCAGGCCTTGCGGCGCATCCTGTGTGTAGAGCGTCATCCCGCCCCACACCGACACGCGCAAAGCTGTCGCGCCCGTGTCATATTTGAGGACCTTGGCGCCCAGGGAGCTGCGCTCCATGGTCATCACGAAGATTTCCGGATTGTCGGAAAAATGCAGCAGGTATCTGTTCGCGCCATAGGGCTCCAGCGTGAAGCTCTCGCGCTCGCCTGCGGTATAGAGCCCCGGCTGGATGGCGCTGAGACGCTCTGCCGCGAGCCGGGACGCCATGCCCGGCGGGGTGCCGGGCCCGCCGTCAGGTTGTGCCAGTGCGGCCGGCGCGGTTGCCAGCGACAGGGCCATGATGAAAGACAGATGTCTCACGCGGCGCTTCCTAGGGCGGTTTTCCGCCTGGGCTGGCAGGCATCACCATCCCCCCTTATTTCTTTGCCCGAAAAGATGGCACCCCTTTGGGGCAATTTTAAGCCCACAACGCTTCCTTTTGTGCCGGATTATGACTACGAGTCCGGCATTAACTTTGCTGGAGAAGGGGATCGCCGGTGACGCAAAGCCTGGACAGTTTCAAATGCTGCAAGACGCTCAAAGTTGGCAACAAGAGCTACGACTATTTCAGCATTCCGGCGGCAGAGAAGAATGGCCTGAAGGGCGCTTCCAAACTTCCCTATTCCATGCGGGTGCTGCTGGAAAATCTGCTGCGCCATGAAGACGGCCAGACCGTCACCAAGGACGACATCAAGGCGGTGGTCGACTGGCTCAGCAAGCGCAGTTCCGACCGCGAGATCGCCTTCAGGCCCGCGCGTGTGCTGATGCAGGACCTGACAGGCGTGCCGGCGGTGGTGGACCTGGCGGCTATGCGCGATGCGATGAAGAAGTTGGGCGGCAATCCGGAAAAGATCAATCCGCTTGCCGAAGTGGACCTGGTCATCGACCACAGCGTGATGATCGACAATTTCGGCCAAAAGGACTCATTCAAGAAGAATGTGGCCGTCGAATATGAGCGCAACAAGGAGCGCTACACGTTCCTGCGCTGGGGCCAGCAGGCATTCGCCAATTTCCGCGTGGTGCCACCCGGCACGGGAATCTGCCACCAGGTCAATCTGGAATATCTGGCCGAGACCGTCTGGACCAGGAAGGGCAAGGACGCCAAGAACAAGACTGTGGAATATGCCTTCCCCGACAGCGTCGTGGGTACCGACAGCCACACCACCATGATCAACGGCCTGGCCGTCTTGGGCTGGGGCGTCGGCGGCATCGAGGCGGAGGCCGCCATGCTCGGCCAGCCCATCTCCATGCTGATCCCCGAGATTGTCGGCTTCAGACTCACAGGCAAGCTCAGGGAAGGCGTGACCGCCACCGATCTGGTGTTGACCGTGACCCAGATGCTTCGCAAAAAGGGCGTAGTGGGCAAGTTCGTCGAATATTACGGCCCTGGCCTGGATGAATTGTCGCTGGAAGACCGTGCAACAATCGCCAACATGGCGCCGGAATATGGCGCCACCTGCGGTTTCTTTCCGGTCGATGCGGAGGCGGTGCGCTTCCTCAAGAACACGGCTCGCAAGCCTGCCCGCGTCGCCCTGGTGGAGAAATATGCCAAGGCGCAAGGCCTGTGGCGCACCGCGAAGTCGCCGGACCCGGTCTTCACCGACACGCTGTCGCTGGACATGAACACGGTCGAGCCTTCGATGGCGGGTCCGATGCGGCCGCAGGACCGCGTGCCCCTGTCGGGCATCGCCGGCAATTTCGCCGAGCATCTGATCAAGACCTGGAAGAAGGAAGAATCAGCCAACAAGCGGGCCACGCTGGAGGGCAGCAAGACCACGATTGGCCATGGCGACGTGGTAATCGCCGCCATCACCTCCTGCACCAATACCTCCAATCCCTCCGTGATGATCGGGGCCGGCCTGGTGGCACAGAAGGCGGTCAAGCGCGGCCTGAAGGTGCGCCCCTGGGTCAAGACCTCGCTCGCGCCGGGCTCTCAGGTCGTGACCGACTATCTTGCCAAGGCGGGCGTGGATAAGGCGCTGGACAAGTTGGGCTTCACGCTGGCCGGCTATGGCTGTACCACCTGCATCGGCAATTCCGGTCCCTTGCCAGAGCCAGTGGCTAAGGCAGTGACCGAGGCCGACCTGGTGGCCGCGGCGGTCATCTCCGGCAACCGCAATTTCGAGGGCAGGGTGCATCCGCAGGTGCGCGCCAATTACCTCGCTTCGCCCATGCTTGTGGTCGCCTATGCGCTGGCCGGCTCGGTCAATGTGGATCTCACGCGCGAACCGGTCGGCTATGACCAGAAGAATGAGCCGGTTTATCTCAAGGATATCTGGCCCAGCCCGAAGGAGATCTCCGCGGCGATTTCCAAGGCGGTCAAGCCGTCGAGCTTCAAGAAGCGCTATGGCGATGTTTTCAAGGGCGACGCCAACTGGAAGAAGGTCAAGCTGGTCAAGGGCCAGACCTATCAATGGGACCCGGCCTCGACCTATGTGAAGAACCCGCCCTTCTTTGAAGGCATGACCGTCAAGCCCAAGCCGGTGGCGGCGGTCAAGGGCGCGCGCGTGTTGGCGGTATTCGGCGATTCCATCACAACCGATCACATCTCGCCGGCCGGCAATATCAAGGCCAGTGCGCCGGGCGGCCTCTATCTGACGCACCATCAGGTGTCGCAGAAGGACTTCAACTCCTATGGCTCGCGGCGCGGCAATTTCGAACTGATGGAGCGTGGCACCTTCGCCAATATCCGCATCAGGAATGAAATGATGGGTGGCGCCGAAGGCGGCAACACCGTCCATTACAAGGCGCCGAATGCGGAAGGCGAAACAATGTCGATTTTCGACGCCGCGCAAGCCTATAAGGAGGATGGCCATCCCACGGTCGTGATCGGCGGCAAGGAATATGGCACCGGTTCCTCGCGTGACTGGGCTGCCAAGGGCCCGGCACTGCAGGGCGTGCGCGCGGTGATCACCGAAAGCTTCGAACGTATCCACCGTTCCAATCTGATCGGCATGGGGGTTGCGCCTTTCTGTTTCGAGGCCGGCAAGACACGCAAGGACTATGGCTTCACCGGCCGCGAGGTGATCGATATTCCCGGATTGTCGGGCGATCTCAAGCCGCGGCAGCGGATGGAGGCCATTGTGCATCGCCCGGACGGATCGAGCTTCAAACTGCCGCTCTTTCTGATGATCATGACGGCGGACGAAGTGGCCTACTTCAAGAACGGGGGAATACTGCCCTACGTCTTGCGCAATCTATTGGCGGCGTAACTTCACGTGTCATAGCCGGGTCGTGAAGTCTACCCTCCGGCCGCGCTTTGCGCGGACCGGGGGGCCCGGCCATGACATGATGGCTTGATGGCCGTTGATTCGTCTCTCGACGTCGTTGCTGCGGTGGCGCTGTTCGGCGCCGCCATTGGCGCTTGGATGCTTGCGGCGCCCCTATCATTGCGTGCGCGTCTTTATCTGCGCTTTGCCGCGGCTCTGTTCTCGGCCCTGGCCGTATCGGTGCCGCTGGGCATGGCCGATGTCACGGGGCTGTTGCTGTTGCCCTTGGCCTCGGCCGCGCTGATGATCGCGGCACTGGCGCGGTTCGCAAAGCCGCTGCCGGTGCTGCCGGCATGTCTCGCCTTGGTGCTGGGACAGGCCGGCGGTCTTGGCGCCGCCATCTCGGGAAATGCCATGCCGGCACTTGTGCCCGTCATGGTTGCGGGACTTGTCGTGATCGCGGCGGCGATCCACGACGTCGCGGTCATGCCGGTCCTGGCTGGTGCCGGACTGATCGCATCGGGTCTTGCATTCGTGGAACAGGGCGCGCGCGGCGGACTGCTTCTATTTTGTGCTGCCGCCCTGATCGGACTCGCGAAGCCTCAGCTTTTGCGATCCAGCAGCAGCGCCTTGCGCGGCGCATCGGCACGGCCATAGGCCGTTTCCAAAATCAGGGATTCACGCCTTTCGGGCATCACCTGACCGAGCAGCTGGGCGACAAAGGCTGCAACCAGTCGCGGCCCGTCCCAAAACGGGTCGAAGCGAAGCGTATCATCGCGATACAGCTGTTCCGCCTGATCTTCGCGCACAGGTTTTTCCCGGCTGCTGTCGGTGTCGGGTTTCTCACGGCCCAAGGTGCTGGACGTGCTGGTTTTTTCGATCGCACGCGTGGAGAAGGCCGCAACCTTTGAGCCTCCACCGACACCAATCTCAACGGGAACAATCGCGCGCATGCCAGGTCACACGCAATTGCGGGGCCATCAGTGCAAGCGCTTGGTAACCATCGTGATTTCTGTTTTTTTAAGTCAACAACACCATACTCCGAATCCACAAAAGGCCGGAAAAACCGGCTCTAGGATGGTGGTTGTGTTGAACGCCGCACTGCAAAAGCGCGAAGACGTCGCCCGGCTCGACAAGCTGGAAGACGAGTTGCGCCTGCGCCTGGCCGCACAGGCTGCAGGCGCCGCCGCCTTCGACTGGGACGTTGCCACGGGCAAAATCCATTGGGACGGCGCAACCGACATCTTGCCTCTGCATCTGGACGCCGCCGTTGCGCAAAATCTGGTGGAGGCGGTCTCGCTGGAGGGCCGCAACAATCTCCTCGCCATTCTTGAGTCGCGCGACAGCATGTCGGGGACCTTCCTCACCGATATCGAAATAGCCAGCGCAATGGGCGCTCTTACCTTCACCATGGTGGGCACCCGCATCGCCGGCGAAGGCGGGGCGACATCGCGCCTGATCGGTATGATGCGCGAAACAACCGAACGCGTGCGTGAGGTACGCCGTCTTTCCTATCTGGCCACCCGCGACGAGCTCACCGGCCATCTCAACCGCAATGCGCTGCGCGAAGAACTGTCACAGGCGATCGAACGCGCCAAGGAGGAGGGCCGCAACTGCGCCTTCCTGGTGGCTTCGATCGACCGGCTCGCCATGATCAATGACGGTTTTGGCTTCGATGCCGGCGAGGAAGTGATCATGGGCGTGGGCGAAAGGCTTGCCCGCAAGCTTCGCGGCAGCGACGTTATCGGCCGCATCGCTGGCAACAAGTTCGGCGTCATCCTCAGGAACTGCCGTGAACGCGAGATCGCGGTGGTGGCGTCAAGGCTGCGTGGCAGCGTGCGCGCCAACGGCATCGAAACCCGCTCCGGCCTGGTCGCCGCCACCTGTTCGGTGGGTGCGGTGTGGCTGCCCCAGGCCGCCTCCACCAGCCAGGAAGCGATGCTGCGCGCCGAACAGGCGCTGGACCGGGCGCGCGCCAATGGCCGCGACGGTTTTGCCGCCTACCAGCCTTCGCCCAGCCGCGAGACCGCGCGCCTGCGCATGATGCAGATCTGCGACGAAGTGATTGGTGCGCTGAAGGAACACCGGATGTGTCTGGCCTATCAGCCCATCGTGCAGGCCCGTACCCGCAAGGTTTCCCACTACGAATGCCTCCTGCGCATGGTCAAGCCGGATGGCAGTATCGTCGCTGCGGGAAGTTTTGTGCCGGCCGCGGAGCAGATGGGCATTGTGAATCTGGTGGACCGTTTCGCGCTGGAAGCGACCATGGCCCGGCTCAAGTCCCATCCGAACATTACGCTGGCGGTCAATGTGTCGGGTACTGCGGCATCGGATCCCGTCTGGCTCCAGAGCTTCGTGGACTATGTGCGCGCCGAACAGGGCGCGGCGCCCCGCCTGATCGTGGAACTGACCGAAACCGCGGCCCTGCATCATTTCGAGGAGAATGCCCATTTCGTTTCGCAGCTGCGCGAGCTGGGCGTTCGCGTGGCGATCGATGATTTCGGCGCCGGTTACACGTCTTTCCGCAACCTGCAAATGCTGCATGTCGATACCGTCAAGATCGACGGCTCCTACATCCGTGAATTGAGCCAGTCCCCGGAAAACCAGGTCTTTGTGCGGACGCTGGTGGGGCTTGCCCGCAATTTTGACATCAAGACGGTGGCGGAATGGGTGGGTTCGGACGAGGACGCCGCGCTGTTGCAGAATTTCGGCGTGGATTATTTCCAGGGCTTCCACTTCGGCGAACCGGTCATCGATCCCCAGTGGGATTGAAACCTCGATTTTCGGCTTAAGGCGCCGAAACGCCCTTGTCCCAAACGGTCACACTGGCATTGCCGTCATTTTCCACGATGACCGTGAACTTCTGGCGCTGGCCGTCAAAGTCGATCAGCCAGCGCTTGTTGAGCTTCTGGGTGTTGCTCCAGGCGAGCGTGCCGCACTGGCCCTTGCAGTATTTGTCCAGCCGCGTATGGGCGATGTCGCGAGCCTCTCGCGCGCTCATGGGCGCGATGCAGCCCGCAAGCGCCATGCCAAGGAGAAGGATCGAAAGCCCCCGAAAAGGAGCGATCACTTGCGCTGGCTCAGTTCTGCCAGCTGCTTGCGCATCGCCTCCATCTCTTCCTTGAGATCGGCGACTTCATCGGATTGGGGTTGGGCAGGCTTGGCCTTGGCGGCCTCGTTCTTGCCGGCATTCGCACCGAATGGCGTGAACATGGCCATGGCATTCTCGAACAGCTGCAGGTTCTGCCGCGTCATGTTCTCGATCATTTGGTTGCCGCCGCCCAGCGCCTCGGCAATGCGGTCGCGCATGGCGCCCTGGTTCTTGGTGAAACTCTCCATGCTCATGTCCAGATAGCCCGGCACAAAGGTCTGCAAGCTGTCGCCGTAGAAGCGGATAAGCTGGCGCAGGAACTTGATGGGCAGCAGGGACTGGCCCTTGGCCTCTTCCTCGAAAATGATCTGGGTGAGCACACTGCGGGTGATGTCCTCGCCGGTGCGCGCGTCCTGCACCTCGAATTCGGTGCCCTCTTTCACCATGGCCGCCAGATGGTCCAGCGTCACATAGGAGGATGTCTGGGTATTGTAGAGCCGCCGGTTGGCGTATTTCTTTATGACAACCGGGCCCTCGCCCTTGGCTTTTTCTTCTGACACTTGGCGTCCCCGAACTCATCTCGCACGCCTTCCCCCGCGAAGGCGTTAAACTGCGGTAAGACACCACCCCGCAGCCGCGCTGTCCAGCCTCATTTTAGCATTCGCAACACGGGACAATGTGTCAGATAGCCGTTAAGCCATTGAAACAGGACGGTATTTTCGTCGCAGTTTACCATTGCTCGCGTTCGCGGCATTTTGCGCGTGGCAATAACAAAAGTCCGTTTGCGGAAGGATCCCTTCATGGAAGACGTTGTCATCGTTTCAGCCGCCCGCACGCCGGTGGGGGCGTTCAATGGCGCTTTTGCGACACTGCCCGCGCACAAGTTGGGGGAGATCGCGATCAAGGCCGCGCTGGAGCGCGCCAAGGTTTCGGGCGACGAAGTATCCGAAGTCATTCTCGGCCAGGTCCTGACCGCTGCCCAGGGCCAAAATCCCGCCCGCCAGGCTTCAATCGCTGCGGGTATTCCCATCGCGACACCCGCCTGGGGCATCAACATGGTGTGCGGTTCGGGTCTTCGCACCGTAGCGCTGGGCGCGCAAGCCATCCGCGAAGGCGACAGCAGGATCGTGGTGGCAGGCGGCCAGGAATCCATGAGCCTTTCGACCCATGCCGCTTATCTGCGCGCGGGGCAGAAGATGGGCGATATCGGTTTTATCGATACCATGATCCGCGATGGTCTGTGGGATGCTTTCAACGGCTATCACATGGGCATGACGGCCGAGAATGTCGCCAAGGAATGGCAGATCACGCGCGAGGAACAGGACCGCTTCGCCGTTGCTTCCCAGAACAAGGCCGAGGCCGCCAGGAAGGCAGGCAAGTTCAAGGACGAGATCATACCCGTCACCATCAAGGGCAAGAAGGGCGACACGGTGGTCGAAGCCGACGAATATATCCGCGACGGCACGACCTATGAAGCGGTAGCAGGATTAAGGCCCGCCTTCTCCAAGGAAGGCAGCGTTACCGCCGGCAATGCATCGGGCATCAATGACGGCGCGGCTGGCCTGGTACTGATGAGTGCCAAGGACGCATCAGCGCGCGGGCTCACGCCTCTGGCGCGTGTCGCCAGCTGGGCTCAAGCCGGCGTCGATCCCAGGGTGATGGGCTCCGGTCCCATTCCCGCCTCGCGCGCGGCACTTCAGAAGGCCGGATGGAAGGCTGCTGATCTTGACCTGGTCGAAGCCAATGAGGCTTTCGCCGCCCAGGCCTGCGCCGTCAACAAGGACATGGGCTGGGACCCGGCAAAGGTGAACGTCAATGGTGGTGCCATCGCCATCGGTCATCCGATCGGCGCCAGCGGCGCGCGCATCCTCACCACGCTTCTGTTCGAGATGGGCAGGCGCAATGCCAAAAAGGGTCTCGCCACGCTCTGTATTGGTGGCGGGATGGGTATTGCGTTGACCGTAGAACGCTAGTTGCGTTGCAGCATCTTTCTTTTGGTTGAAACGCCGCGCAAATGCGGCTGAACTGCTTTTTTCCATCGAGAAAGCAAAAGGACAAATCATGGCACGGGTGGCAGTGGTGACGGGCGGAACGCGCGGCATCGGGGAAGCGATTTCGGTGGCGCTGAAGAATGCCGGTTACACGGTGGCGGCGAATTACGCTGGAAATGACGACCGCGCCAAGGCCTTCAGCAAGCGCACCGGCATCAAGACCTATAAATGGGACGTGGCAGATCTCGACGGTTGTGTGGCGGGCGTGAAACAGATCGAGGCGGAGCTGGGCCCCGTGGACGTGATCGTCAACAATGCCGGCATCACCCGCGACGCCACCATGAAGAAGATGAATCGCAAGGCCTGGGATGAGGTGCTCGATACAAATCTCGGCGGCTGCTACAACATGTGCAAGGCGGCGTGGGACGGCATGCTGGCCCGTGGCTTCGGCCGCATCGTCAATATCGGCTCGATCAACGGCCAGGCCGGCCAGTATGGCCAGGTGAATTATGCCGCGGCCAAGTCCGGCATCCATGGCTTCACCAAGGCGCTGGGCCAGGAAGGCGCGGCCAAGGGCATCACCGTCAACGCGATTGCACCGGGCTATATCGACACGGACATGGTCGCGGCGGTGCCGCCCGAGGTGCTGGCCAAGATCGTCGCCCGTATTCCAGTGGGCAGGCTGGGTCAGGCGTCAGAAATCGCGCGCGGCGTTCTCTTCCTGGTGGCCGACGAGGGTGGTTTCATCACTGGAAGCACTATCTCCATCAATGGCGGCCAACACATGTATTGACGCGGGTCTTTGGCCTAGCTTTTCTTGGCGAGTGAAGCGAGCTTAGAAAAGCTGGCCCCGCTTCGCGCCAGCGCAGCTGGCGAGGGCGGTGCGCCGTGAGTGCGTCGCGCCCACGCTCATGCACGTTTTAGTGCACATCGCTTGGCGCTCCTGCTCACGTCGCAAAATCTTCGGCGCTAGGCTACTTTGTCTATGATGATCTCATCCCTGACCGCGGAAAATCTCGCCTGCCTGCGCGGCGAAAGACGGCTGTTCGAAGGCCTGAATTTTCGTGTGCGGGCTGGAGAGGCGCTGGCGGTTGAAGGCGCCAATGGCGTCGGCAAGACCTCGCTACTGCGCCTGATCGCGGGATTCCTGGCGCCCGCCGCGGGCCGCGTCGTGATCAAGACCGGCGAGACCGAAAGCGACGACGCCGAGGAGCGTGGCCGACTGGTGGGCTGGCTGGGGCATCTGGACGGATTGAAGCCCCAACTGACGGTCAAGGAACAACTCGCTTTCTATGCGCGGCTATATGCCGTGCCAGGTGCCGACCTGCCAAGCTTGGTCGCCCAGGTCGGGCTCGCCCGCCAATCCGACCTTCCCTGCCGTTATCTCAGCGCCGGCCAGAAGCGGCGGCTGGCGCTGGCACGGCTCCTTGCATCGCGGCGTCCGCTGTGGCTGCTGGATGAGCCCTTCGCGGCGCTGGATGCATCTGGCCAGGACATGGCGGCACAGGTCATGGGACGCCATTGCGGGGAGGGCGGCATGATCATCGCCGCGACCCACGGTCCTCTTGGCCTGGGCAATGAAAGCCTGAAGCTGTGAACGTCTTCGGCACACTTCTTTTGCGCGACATGAAGCTCGCCGCCAGGAGCGGCGGAAGCGCGGCCCTGGCACTCTCGTTTTTTGCCCTGGTCGCCACGCTGGTGCCGCTGGGCGTGGGCGCGGATCTCCAGCTTTTGGCGCGCATGGCGAGCGGCGTCTTATGGGTGGCGGCGGTGCTGGCGGCGCTGCTCTCGCTGGACCGGTTATTTCAGGGCGATTTCGAGGATGGCAGCCTGGATATGATCGCCCTGGCCCCATTGCCGCTGGAACTGACGGCGCTGGCCAAAATAGCCGCCCATTGGCTTTCCACCGGCTTGCCCCTGACCCTGCTCTCGCCGCTGCTGGCGCTGTTGTTCAATCTGCCCGGTGCGGCCAGCGCCATTCTGTTGGTTTCGCTTCTGATCGGCACGCCCGCCGTCAGCGCCATCGGCGCCATCGGCGCCAGCCTGACGCTCTCGCTCAAGCGGGGAGGGCTGATCCTGCCGCTGATCATCCTGCCATTGCTGTCGCCGGCAGTTATATTCGGCGCAGGCTCGGTCTCGGCGGTGCTGGACGGAACCCCAGCCAATGGCGCCCTGGGACTTCTGGCCGCTTTTGCTGTTGCCGCCGTGCTGCTAAGTCCTTTTGCCGCCGCAGCCAGTGTGCGTCTCAACCTGTCCAGTTAGGAAAAAGGGGCCGGCAGATGAATGTCCTGTTCCGCTATGCCAACCCGCATGAATTCATGCGCCTGTCGGGGGCGGTTCTGCCTTTCATCGCCATCTCGACCGCCCTGTGCTTTGCCATTGGCCTCTATCTCGGTTTCTCGGTGCCGCCCGACTATCAGCAGGGAACGACCGTGACCCTGATGTTCATCCATGTGCCGGCCGATGTGGTGGCGGAACTGGCTTACGGCGCCATTGCGGTCTGCTCGCTTCTGTCGCTGGTGTGGCGGCATCCCTTGGCCGATATCGCCGCACGTGCCGCGGCCCCGCTGGGCGCCCTGTTCACGGCGCTGGCCATCATCACGGGCGCGCTGTGGGGCAAGCCGATGTGGGGCACCTATTGGGTCTGGGACGCTCGGCTGACCAGCTTCCTGCTGCTGCTCTTTCTCTATCTGGGCTATATGGCGCTGTGGAATGCCATGGAGGATGAAACCCGCGCGGCGCGCGCCTGTTCCATCCTGGCGCTGATCGGTTTGGCGGATATTCCGGTCATCAAATTCTCGGTCGACTGGTGGAACACCTTGCACCAGGGCGAAAGCATCATGAGTGGCAAGATCGCAACGGTCTATCTTGCGCCACTGTTGATCATGATGCTGGGCTATGCGCTGTTGTTTCTCACCCTGTGGATGGTGCGCATCCGGACCGCGGTCCTGGAGCGGCGCGCCCGCACGCTGATGCGCGAGGCCGCGTGATGAATTTCGACATGGGTGCCTATGGTGCCTATATCTGGCCTGCTTATGGAATCTCGGCGCTGGCGATACTGGGCGCGATTGCGTGGGCGCTCGCCGCCTGGCGCCGCGCCAAGGCGAAACTGGCGGCCCTGGAAAAAATGACGCCAATAAAATGAGCCGCTGGATCTATCTCGCGCCGGTTGTGGGCTTTGCTGTGCTGGCTTTCTTCCTGTTCAAGAGCCTGTGGTCGCCCGCACCCAGCGAGATCCCCTCGGCCCTCCTCAACAAGCCTGCTCCGCGGCTGAACTTGCCGGACCTGGACGCCCAAAGCGCCGCTTTCACCCCGGCCGATCTCGCCGGCGGGCACGTCAGCGTGATCAATGTCTTTGCCTCCTGGTGCGCGCCCTGCCGCACCGAGGCCGGCCAGCTCCAGGCGCTCAGCCATGTGCCCGGCATTGCGCTCTACGGTATGACCCAGAAGGACAAGCCCGACGCGACTCGTGCCTTCCTGAGCGAGGTGGGCAATCCCTTTTCCCGCATCGCCCGCGACGATGACGGGCGCGCCTCCATCGAATGGGGTGTCTATGGCGTGCCCGAGACTTTTGTCGTTGATGGCAAGGGCATCATCCGCCTCAAATATGTGGGGCCGCTCACCGATGAGGTGCTGACCGGCCAGGTGATGCCCGCCATCCAGGCGGCCGAGGCCAACCCCTAGGTATGGCTTTCTTAACCATGTTTCGTCAGGGTCGGCATATGCAGGTCAGTGCCACCCTGATTGCCGCGCAAACCGCCGCCCGAGAGGCGCGCGCTCGGCTCGCCATGCCGCAAGCGGTCCAGAAGCCGGGCTTCGCGGCGGCACTTGAAAAGACTGAAGGATTCTCGCCGCTGCCGCTAAGGCAGGCCGAGGCACCCACGCCCACAGCCGCTCCCCAAGGCACCCAGGCGGCAACGCCCGTGCGCTTGGGCCAGCATGTGGATATTACAGTTTAGGGATTCTGCCCGGAGCTTGTTGCTACCGTCGCCCGGCCGTTCGCTTACCATTGTGTCCGAGCTTGTTGCTACCGCCGCCCGGCCCTCCGCTTACGCTCCGGGCATTCCTTGCTCAAGGCGATCCACTGGATCGTTTTGCCCGCCGCGCAAGCGCGGCGGACCGCTCGTCACCCACCCATCTTCCTTCGCCGGACATTGCGGCGGATCGGCCTTGAACCCTCGCCATTGAGCTGCTCCGCCGCCTGGGCGATCTGGCTCAGGGCCTTGACGAACTTCTGGCGGTCGGGGAGGGGCAGGGCCTCCAGCAGGGCGCGCTCGGCGCGGTCGGCGGCGTTGCGCGCGGCCCTGAGCGCCTTGCGGCCTGAAGGACTTATCGCTACCGCATTGGCACGCTGGTCTTCCTCGGTGCGCTCGCGCGACAACAGACCTTTCTCCAGCATGCGGCGGACCATTTCCGCAAGCGTCGATCTGTCGATGCCGGTGATCTCCACCAAGGCGGTCTGGCTGACGCCGTCATTCTGCTCCAGCGCGCTGAGCAGTGTGAACTGCTGCTTGGTCAGTTCCTTGCCACCGGCCTCGCGCGCGTAAAGGTCGCCATAGAATTGTTGGCAACGGCGGATCAGATGAGAGGGCGCTTCGGAAAGGTCAAAGCCGTTCCCCGGCTTGCGCTGCCCCTTCATCATCCGTGAACCCCTTTGATCTTCCGCACTCTCACGGATCGCGCACGGCTTTCAATCTTGTCCCGCGTTCGGGTTACAGGAAAGTGGCGCCCTCCGGACGCGCAGTTAAAACGGTTTTGGACACGGAAGTCCATGCGCAAATTTTCTCCAGATCATCTTTGCAAAATCTGCCCGATGTGCTCCACGCCCGCCGTCGCCGTGTCCGGCGCCGCTTCCGAGCATGCCGCATATTGGGGGGTACAATGAATGGTATGGGGCAGACAGTCGCGCACCATACGTCTTCATCACGATCCATTGCACAGGCAACCCTCCATATGCAACGTCGAATGACGCATCATTGTTGCGCGTTGCCGTCACCCGATTGCGGTGTCTGATGTTTTATCACCAGAGGCGTCTGTGCGAGCGCGAACAGGAAAATCAGCGGGATGATGCCCCACACCTTGAATGACACCCAGGTCGCCGTGGAGGTTAAACGCCAGACGGTTTCGTTGACTATGGCCAGGCAAAGAAAGAACAGACCCCATCGCACGGTCAGTTTTTTCCATCCCGGTTCGTCGAGCTCAAAAGCCTGCGCAAAAACATATTTGATGAACAAGCGGTTGAAGGCGAGCCCACCCAACAGCACCGCGCCGAAGAAACCGTAAAGTACAGTCGGTTTCATTTTAATGAAAACGTCATTTCTGAGGTAAAGTGTCAATCCACCAAAGATCACGACCAGCACTGCCGTGAATAGCGGCATGGGCGACAGTCGTCGTTCCATCAGATAGCTCAGCGCCAGGGCGGCCAGCACGGCGACAATAAAAGCGGCGGTTGCGCCGAATATTCCCAAATATTTGAAAGCTGCAAAAAAAATCAGCAGCGGCCCCAGATCCAGGGCCAGTCGCCGAAATTGCGGGTTCATGCAGCCCTCCCGGGATCTTCGGCACCGACCAATGCCCGGGCAAAATCGCTAGCGACGAATGGCTGCAGGTCGTCCTCGCCTTCCCCCACTCCTATGTAATGCACCGGCAGGCCGAAACGGCCCGCCAGCGCCACCAGGATGCCACCCTTGGCGGTGCCGTCCAGCTTGGTCATCACCAATCCTGTCACCGGCACCACGGCCGAGAAGGCTTCCACCTGGGACAGCGCATTCTGGCCGGTGGTGGCGTCCAGCACCAGCAGCACGGCATGCGGGGCACTTGGGTCCAGCTTCTTGATCACCCGGGCGATTTTCTGAAGCTCCGCCATCAAGCCCGCCTTGTTGTGCAATCGCCCCGCAGTATCGATCAGAAGGACGTCGCTGCCATGGACGCGCGCCTTCTCCAGCGCCTCGAAGGCCAGTCCCGCCGCATCGCCACCTGGCTTTGTCGCGACGAATTCGGCGTGCGCGCGTTCCGCCCAGATCTTGAGTTGCTCGATTGCCGCGGCGCGGAAGGTGTCACCGGCGGCCACCGTCACCTTGGCGCCTTCCTCTGCCAGGCGCTTGGCAAGCTTGCCGATCGTCGTGGTCTTGCCGGTACCATTGACGCCGGCGACCAGGATCACAAAGGGCTTTTTCCCGTCCTCCACCGTAAGCGGCTTCTGGACTGGGGCAAGCAGGCTGGCGATTTCGCCGGCCAATACCGATTTCAGCTCCGCGCCAGAAATTTCGGCGTCATAGCGACCCTTGCCCACGGCCGCAGCCAGCTTCTGTGCCTGGGCGGTACCCATGTCGGCGCGGATCAGTGCCTCTTCCAGTTCTGCGATGGTATCTGCATCCAGCTTCTTCTTGACCAGGATTTCGCCCAAACCTGTCTTGGCCAGGCTGGACTTCAGGCGGTCGAAGAAAGTGGGAGGCGGCGGCGCCTCGCCAAACGTTCTCATTGCGCTATACCCGTCAGGTGATCACCGCTGCGGCCGGTGACAGTGACGGGCACAAACTCTCCCGGTCGGGTCTGTCCATCCAATAATACACGGGTGAAGCAAGGCGTGTGGCCATGGCCGCCATTTTCCGTCAACACGATCTGGCGCGAGCCTTTCATGCCATCTAGGCGGCGGTCGCGCGCCGCCTTGCCCTTGGCGCGCAGGCGCCCCGCGCGCTCCTTGACCAGGCCGCGCGGCAGCTGGGGCATCTTCGCGGCCGGCGTTCCGGGGCGCGGCGAAAAGGGAAAGACGTGCAGTTGCGAGAGCCCCGCTTCGTCCACAAGTTTCAGGCTGTTCTCGAACATGGCTTCGGTTTCGGTGGGAAAACCGGCGATCATATCGGCGCCGAAGGCCGCTTCGGGACGATGGCGGCGCACGGTCTCGCAAAATGCGATCGTGTCGGCGCGGCCATGACGGCGCTTCATCCGTTTAAGGATCATGTCGTCGCCGGACTGGGCCGACAGATGGAAATGCGGCATCAGCCTTTCTTCCTCCGCAATGGCGCGCATCAGGTCATCGCCGGCCTCGATGGAATCGATGGAGGACAGCCTGAGCCGTTTCAGTTCCGGTACCAGCTTGAGCAGCTTGTCCACCAATGTGCCGAGTGACGGCCTTCCCGGCAGATCCGTGCCATAGGAGGTTAGGTCGACACCGGTCAGCACAATCTCGGCAAAGCCCTTCTCGGTCAGCCTGCGGGCCTCCGACACGATCGCTCCCATCGGCACGCTACGGCTGTTGCCCCGGCCGTAAGGGATCACGCAGAAGGTGCAGCGATGGTCGCAGCCATTCTGTACCTCCAGGAAGGCGCGCGTCCTGCCGTCAAAATGGTCCACCATTTGGGGGGCGGTTTCGCGCACGCTCATGATGTCATTGACGCGCACGCGCAGGGCCGAACCTGTTCCGAAATCGGCATAAGCCTCGGAACTCAGTTTTTCCCGATTACCCAGAACCGCGTCCACTTCCGCCATGGCGGCGTAGGTCTCGGGTTCGGTTTGCGCCGCGCAGCCGGTGACGATGATGCGTAGCTCCGGATTTTGGCGCTTAAGCCTGCGAATGGCCTGGCGGGATTGGCGCACCGCTTCCGCGGTCACCGCACAGGTGTTGACGACCACGCAATCGCGAAGCTGTGCTTCCCGAGCCCGGTCCCTGATCGCCTCGCTCTCATAGGCATTGAGGCGGCAACCGAATGTGAGGACTTCGAGGTTCATAATCTTTCCAGGTCCGCGCGGCCGCGGAAGGGTATCGCGGTGGGACCGGTCATCAGCACATGGCCGTCTTCCTCGCGCCATTCGATCTTCAGGATGCCGCCATCCAGCACCAGATCCACTTTCCGGCCGGCGAGACCGCGCCTGACGGCGGCCACGGCGGTGGCGCAGGCCCCGGTGCCGCAGGCCAGCGTCACGCCCACGCCACGCTCCCAAACCCGCATGCGAATGGTCCCGGAGTCCCGCACCTGCGCGAATTCCACATTGGTCCGGTTGGGAAAGAAGGGCAGGGTTTCGATCCTTGGACCGAGTGTTGTGACGGGCGCCTTATCCGCGTCCGGCACGAACAGCACGCAATGGGGATTACCCATGGAGACAGCGCTGACCGGAATCGTGGTGCCGCCGATATCCAGAGGGAAGTTCGTGGTGTCGACCGCGCTTGCCACAGGAACCTGTTGCCAGTCCAGGCGGGGCTCGCCCATGTCCACTGTCACAAGGCCTTTGCCGGCATCGCTGCACACCAGCATGCCACCTTTGGTGGAAAGCTTGACCCTGGCCAGGCCCCGCTCATCCAGGAGCAGCCGCGCGACGCAGCGGCTGGCATTGAAACAGGACTCCGACTCCGTGCCGTCGGCATTGTAGAACAGCATGCTGGCATCGGCCTGGGCGCCGCCAGGACGGATCAGCACCACTGTGTCGCAGCCGACGCCGAAATGCCGGTCGGCCACGGCCTTGGCCTGTTCCGGGGTTATCAAAAAGGCGCTGTCGCGCGCATCGAACACCACGAAATCATTGCCCAGGCCGTGCATTTTCAGAAAGGACGTCATGGAAGGGGTTATAGGGGGCAAGGAACGCATTTGCCATTGCCGCGGACCGGGAAAATTCTCATCTTTTGGTACCCAATTCCGGGATAGATCATGCGCGCGAAATTGAGCCTGTTTGCCCTGTTGCTCGGTTGCGTCCTCGCCTCAGGAGCCTTTGCAGTGACCACCGCAAGCGACGACCCCTATGCCTGGCTGGAAGAGGTCCATGGGGCAAAGCCGCTCGATTGGGTCCGCGGCCAGAATGCCCGCTCGCTCGGCCTGCTGAAGTCTGATCCGCTCTACCAGAAGAATTATGACTCCATACTTCAGGTTATGGATGCCACCGACCGCATCCCCATGGGCAGTCTGCGCCACGGCCATGTCTATAATTTCTGGCAAGACGCGCAAAATCCCAAGGGTCTGTGGCGGCGGACCACTATTGCCGATTACCAGGCGCATGTTCCCCATTGGGACGTGCTTCTCGATGTCGATGTTCTTGCGAAGACGGAAGGCGAGAGTTGGGTGTTCAAGGGCGCCAGCTGTTCGCCCGGCGAGACGCGCTGCCTGGTCCGGCTGTCACGCGGCGGCGGCGATGCGATCGTGGTGCGGGAATTTGACTTGAAGGCAGGCAAGCTTGCCACCGACGGCTTCAGTTTGCCGGAAGCCAAGGGCGACATGGATTATCTGGATGACGATACGGTGCTGTTTGCCACTGCATCCGGCCCGCAGACCACTTCCGGCTATGCCCGCACGGTCAGGTTGTGGAAGCGTGGCACCGCAGTCGCGGATGCGCCGGTAATTTACGAGGGCAAGCCGGAAGACGTGCTGGTCGCGCCGGTGGCCTTCCACACAAAGGAGGGCAATTTCGCCCTGGTCCAGCGCGCCGTGAGCTTCTTCCAGACCGAATATTTTGCGGTTCAGGGCACACAGGTTCTCAAGCTCAACCTGCCGCTGTCGGCCGACCTCAAGGGCATGATCGCAGGCAGACTGATCGCCACCCTGCGCGAGGATTATGCAAGGGACGGCGCGCACTTTTCCAAGGGTTCATTGCTGGCCTTCCGCGATGGCGTACCTCCGCAGCTGATCTATGCGCCGGGCCCGCGCCAGAGCATCGAAAGCGTCGGCAGCGGCCGGGACAAGATCTATGCCGCCATCACCGACAATGTGATCGGCTCCGTGTATGTGTTTTCACTTCAAGGCGATGTCTGGAATGACAGGCGGCTGGCGTTGCCCGGCCAGGGCACCGCGGACATCATCTCGGTCAATGATTTCGGGCCGGAGGCGCTGTTCAGTTTCGAGAATTATCTGACGCCGCCCACGCTGTATTTCGACGATGGTGGGAACAGTCCGGAAGCCATCAAATCCCTGCCAGCCCGTTTCGATGCGTCAGGCATGGTCACCGAGCAATTCGAAGCCACGAGCAAGGACGGCACCAGAATTCCTTATTTCGTCACGCGGCAGAAAAGTCAGGAAGGCCCCGCGCCAACCATTCTCTATGGCTATGGCGGCTTCGAGGTTTCGCTGACCCCTTCCTATAGCGCCAATTTCGGGCGGCTGTGGCTGTCACATGGCGGCATTTATGTGATTGCCAATATTCGTGGCGGCGGCGAATTCGGGCCTGGCTGGCATGACGCGGCAGTGAAATCAAAGCGCCAGCACGCCTTTGACGATTTCGCAGCGGTGGCGGCTGACCTGGTGCGACGCGGCCTGACCACGCCCAAGCAACTGGGCATCATGGGCGGTTCCAATGGCGGGCTGCTGGTTTCGACCGTGATGGTCGAGAAGCCGGAATTGTTCGGCGCGGTGGTATGCCAGGTGCCGCTGATCGACATGATCGCCTATACCCATATCGGTGCCGGCGCGTCCTGGATCGGTGAATATGGCGACCCGAGGGTCCCCGCTGAGCGCGACTACATCCTGACCTATTCGCCCTATCAGAATGTCAAAGCGGGTGTGTCTTATCCGCCGGTCTTCTTCGTCACTGCCACCAGCGACGACCGGGTGACGCCTGTGCATGCGCGCAAGATGGCGGCGAAGATGGAGGCTTTAGGCGCCGAGGTGTTGTTCTACGAGAACACCGAAGGCGGCCACGCAGCGGCTGCCGATCATCGCCAGGCGGCGGAAATGTGGGGCCTGTCATTCGTTTATCTGGCGGAAAAACTGGGCCTCAAGGACTGATTTTCCGAACGGCGCCAAAAGAAAAAGCCCGCCATCGGAGGCGGGCTTCTGATTCAGCGGCGTTTGGGCATCCGTGGCTTGGGCGGCGCGAGCGGGACCTCCTTGGGTTTGGAGGCCTTGTAGATCTTGGTCAGGGCCTCACGGCTCTTCACCGCCGCGGCGGACATATCAGGCAATTTGGGCATGAGGGTGCTTTCGGGCGGGAACTTCTCGACCCACCGTAAGGCCCCGCCTCCCGTCCGTAAACGGATGAATTTTCGACCCCACATATGCCAAATAGGCGCCGCTGCGCCGCAACAACTAGCCTGGCGCCGTTCCTCAACCAGGTGCGGCCCCTTGAATGCCCGTCCGGACCAGATAAACCGACTGGGAGGCGCACATCCAAAGCCAGTCGCGCTTGGGCCCGCAGAAGCAAAGATTGGCGCAAGTTTCCGGTAGGCGGATGCGGCCGATGCATTTGCCGGCCGGGTTCCACACCGTCACACCCATATAGCCGGGCACCGCGGTCGAGCCGGACCAGACATTGCCAGCCACGTCGACGCGGTGGCCGTCCGGCCCGCAATGGACGCTGTCCACGTCGCAATTGGTGAACTGGCGCTGATTGGCGATCTTGTTGCCCACCACATCGGCGACATCGATGCCGGTGCCCCAGACGAAATAGACTTTGGTGTAGTCGGGCGAGAAGGCGATTCCGTTGGGCACTAGGCCCGGATGGCCTTCCAGGACCACGTCCAGCCGTCCGCTGGGATCCCAGCGATAGATGCTGGGTGGCCGTACCTGCTTGTGCGACCCGACGATGCCGGCGCCGCCATTGCCGAGATTGCCGTTGGCGAGCCCCTTGGGATTCAAAACGCTGACGCCGTCGTCGGGATGGCCTTCCGCCAATTGCGCGCCGTAATAGGGATCGGTGAACCAGATCGAGCCGTCCTTGTGGGGCGCGATGTCGTTCGGCGAATTAAGCGGCTGGCCATGATAATTGTCGGCCAGGATTGTCATCGACCCGTCATGCTCCCAGCGCACGACGCGGCGCAGGAAATGCTGTGCAGAAATCTGGCGGCCCTGGAAGTCGAAGGTGTTGCCGTTGGAGTTGAAGGATTGGCGGCGGAAGGCCGTGACCTCGCCGGTCTCCCAGATGTAGCGGTACTGGATGTCGGCGGAGACGTCGCTGAACACGACATACTGGCCTTCGCCGCTCCATGCCGGGCCCTCAGCCCATTCAAAGCCGGTCCTGATGCGCTTGATCGATGAGTGGCCAATGAAGATGTCGTTGGCGCTGGGATCCAGGATCAGGATGTCGGGATCTGGATAGGTGTTGGGCGGCGCGCCGGGGCCGTAAGTGCGGCCATTGAGGATCGAGCTCTGCGGCGCCAATTGCGGCTTGGTTTGCGCGAGTGCCAAGCCCGGCACGCAAGCGGCCGCGCCTGCGAGCATGAAGCGGCGCGTCAAGTCGAATGTCATGAAAGACCTCCCAGCTGTTCTGTTCTGGAGGCAAGGGGAGCCTGCGCGGGCGGGTCTGTCAACCGGGGCTGGCCCCTTGGATGTTGACCCGCAGCATGTAGATCGACTGGGTCGCGGCCATGAACAGATGGTCGCGCTTGGGGCCGGCGAAGCAGAGATTGGCGCAACCTTCCGGCAACCGGATGCGGCCGATCAGCTTGCCCTGGCTGTTCCACACCGTGACGCCGGCATATCCCAGCGGTGCCGCAGAACTGCACCAGATATTGCCGGCGCGGTCCGGCCGCATGCCGTCGGGACTGCAATGCACGCCGTCCACCATGCAGTCTGTGAAGGGGCGCAAATTCGCCACCCGCGTGCCCTGGATGTCGCCCACCGAAATGCCGCCGCCGCGGATGACATAGACCTTGGTGTAATCGGGCGAGAAGCAGATGCCATTGGGCGGCATTGCCTGTTCAAAAGGTACCGCGACCTCGACCTTGCCGCTCGGGTCCACGCGATAAACATTCATCGGCAGCGATTGATGCATGCCGCCCGCCTTGCCGATGCCAACGCCGCTGTTGCCGATATTGGGATCGCGCACCCCGCCGCCATTCATCGGTCCGTTGCCGTCGTCGGGATGGCCTTCCGCCAGATTGCCGCCGAACTGCGGATCGGTGAACCAGACGCTGCCGTCTTTGTGCGGGGCCAGGTCATTGGGCGAATTGAGTGGGGTGCCGTTGTAATTGTCCGCCACGACTGTCATCGAACCGTCGGCTTCCCAGCGCACCACGCGGCGGAAAAAATCCTGGGTGGAAAGCTGGCGGCCCTGGAAGTCGAAACTGTTGCCATTGGTGGAGTAAGAGGGCCGGCGGAAGACAGTGACGTCGCCAGTCTCCCAGATATAGCGATAGAGCGTGTCGTTCTTGACGTCGCTGAAGATGGCGTACTGGCCAAGACTCGACCAGGCGGGGCCTTCCGCCAGATGCAAGCCGGTATGGAGGCGGCGGATCACTTCCTGGCCGATCAACAAACCGCCGAATTCCGGCACGACGCGCAGCACATCGGGATCGGGCGAGAAGGCTGGCGCGGCGCCGCGCGAGTAATCCCGCGGGGGATCGGTGATCACCGAGCGCGGCGTGCCCAGCTGCGGCTTGGGTGCCTGTGCGTGCGCCAATGCGGGCACTGTGGCGGCAGCGCCCGCGAGCATAAGGCGGCGATTAAGGGACATGTTTTCCTCTCCGTCTTGTATTGTTGGCCAGCATCAAAGCCGGTCTTGGTACTGTCAATCGCGACCCATCACGTGGATCGGTTTGAAACAGCCCAGGATCATGCGGCGCGGATCGAAGGGAATTTCTCCGGAAATCTCGAAACGCGGGTCCTGGTGCATTTTCACTTCCGCGGCATCGAGGTCCGCTTTGCTTGGCCAAATCTGCCAGGTAAAGACAATCTTCTCACCCTCTTTTGCATCCACAGCGCGGCGGAAGTCGGTGAATTTGCCGGTGGGGACCTTGTCCTCCCAGGATTCGACGATCTCCAGGCAGCCATATTCCCTGAAGAGCGCCGCGCTCATTTCGGCCCATCGGCGATAGGCCTCCATTTTTTCCGCCGGCACGGGAATGACGAGTCCTGCGACATACATGGTTCAACCCCTCGGACACGGGCCTGTACTCGGGCCCCATAGCAGCGAGCCCAGGGGAACTCGTCAAACCGGCCTGAATTTGACTTTTGGGACATTCGGGGCCTAAAACCCCGGCACTTTCCGGAAAGCCGCTACGACTTTCCGGTCCCCCGCCCGGCGCAGGGGATCGACCCCAGGCAGCGCGTCGCGCCCCCTGGGGCGCAACTGTTTGGAGTAAAGTGAGCCCTCTGGGGCTTAATCGCTTGGAGTGACTAGATTTTGTTTGAGTCATTGCAATCCCGCCTGACCGGCGTCTTCGACAAGCTCAGGGGCCGTGGCGCCCTGACCGAGGCCGATGTCGATGCCGCTCTGGACGAGGTTCGCACCGCCCTGATCGAGGCCGATGTCGCGCTTCCGGTGGTCAAGGAATTCATCGAAAAGGTGCGCCCGCGTGCGATTGGCGAAAGTGTGATCCGTTCGGTCACGCCCGGCCAGCAGGTGATCAAGATCGTCCATGACGTGCTGGTCGAGACGCTAGGCCAGGAGAATGAGAAGCTGTCCATCGGCTCGCCACCCGCGCCCATCCTGATGGTGGGCCTGCAAGGTTCGGGCAAGACCACGACCTCGGCCAAGCTGGGTCTGCTGCTGCAGTCCAAGGAAAAGAAGCGGGTGCTGATGGCCTCGCTGGACACCACACGCCCCGCCGCCATGGAACAGCTGCGCGTGCTGGGCGAGCAGGCGGGCATCGCGACGCTTCCCATCATCGCTGGACAGGGACCGCTCGACATTGCCCGCCGCGCCGTCGCATCGGCCAAGGTCGGCGGCTATGACGCCGTGATCCTCGACACCGCCGGCCGCCAGCACATTGACGAACAGCTGATGGCCGAGGTTGCCAGCGTCAAGCAGCTCGTCAATCCGCATGAGACACTGCTGGTCGCCGATGCGCTGACCGGCCAGGACGCGGTCAATATCGCCAAGGCGTTCAACGACCGGGTCAAGGTCAGCGGCATCATCCTGACCCGCGTTGACGGCGATGGCCGCGGCGGCGCGGCCCTTTCCATGCGTTCCGTCACGGGTGCGCCAATCAAGTTCCTGGGCGCTGGGGAAAAGCTCGACGCCCTGGAGCCGTTCCATCCCGAACGCGTCGCCTCCCGCATCCTCGACATGGGCGATGTCGTGTCGCTGGTCGAGAAGGCGGCGGAGACTCTCGACAAGGAACAGGCGGAAAAGATCGCCGCCAAGATGAAAAAGGGTCAGTTCGACATGAACGACCTTTTCTCCCAGCTGGCCCAGATGAAGAAGCTGGGCGGCATGAAGGGTGTGCTCGGTATGCTGCCGGGCGTAGGCAAGATCAAGGGCCAGCTGGAAGCGGCTGGCCTGGACGACAAGATCCTGACCCGCCAGGAGGCGATCATCCAGTCCATGACCAAAAAGGAGCGCGCCGATCCGGATGTGATCAATGGTTCGCGCAGGAAGCGCATCGCCGCCGGCGCGGGCGTGGATGTCAGCGAGGTCAACAAGCTCCTCAAAATGCACCGCCAGATGGCGGACATGATGAAGAAGATGGGCAAGGGCGGTCGCATGCCGCAAATGCCCGGAATGATGGGCGGAATGCCCGGTGGATTGCCGCCCGGAATTTTTCCGGGACGGCGTTGATTCAAGAAAGGAAATAATAATGGCTCTTCGCATTCGTCTTGCCCGCGGCGGCACCAAGAAACGCCCACACTACAATATCGTGATCTCGGATTCGCGTTCGCCCCGCGACGGCCGCTTCATCCAGAAGATCGGCTTCTACAATCCCCTGCTGCCTTCGGATCACGCCGACCGCGTGAAGCTGGACCTGGACGTGGCCAAGGAATGGATCGGCAAGGGCGCGGTGGCGTCCGACCGCGTGCACCGGATGCTGGCCAATGCCGGCGTGGTGAAGGCGCGTGTGCACAATAATCCGCAAAAGGCCAAGCCCAAGAAGAAGGCGCAGGAGCGTGCTGCTGCTGCTGTTGCTGCTTCAGGCCAAGCCGCTTCCTGAAGGCTGGATAGTTGGGCCATGACGTCCTCCTCGCCGCCGTCATCGGCGCGCAAGGCTTGAAGGGCGAGGTGAAGGCCAGGCTCTTCACCGCCGCGCCCGACGCCCTGCCGCGCTATGGCGTCCTGCACACCGGATCGGGACGCGAACTCAAGATCACCGCCTTTCGCCTCACCAAACCGGGCGAGGCGGTGATTGCGTTTGAGGGCGTGCGTGACCGCAATGCCGCCGATGCGCTCAAGGGCGCGGAACTGT
>DATKEP010000116.1:0-53176 GCA_035512055.1 Rhizomicrobium sp. | reverse complement strand
CCACCCTGGCCGACCGAAAACGACTGCCAGTTGATGATCGCCTTCGCACTGTTCTGATTGATCAGGGTGGTGGCGCCGGATGCCGAAATCTGGGCTTGGCCCGAAACCACCGAGCCGCCCGCAGGCTGGCCCTTCGCCCCGGCGCTCATCACCGCCAGTGACAGAAGGCTCGCAGAAGCAAGGGCGCATCCGCGAACACGCAGCTTGCCGGCTTGCCCCTTCGCCACGACCTTGCCCAAAACCCAACCCCTGGACCCCGGCGCCGAAGGGCGCTGTCCATAATCTCAAAGTATCATGACAACAAACAAAATGTCAGGAATCACATACTTTCCAAGTGAATTTCCATACGATGGCGTGGTTTGGCTGTATCACCTCGGCACAAATTTTTTCCACCTGGGTCGAAGCCGCGACGGCATGAAAATATTTCGTTCAGCCAAGCAAGGATGTTCGAGCCTTTGTCAGTGCCGGACTGTCTGTTTTTCTAGTTGTGTCAGTGATTTAGTCCGGGGCTTGCGGATGCCTGAAGGATCGTTACTGCTCCTGCACCAAATGATCCAGGCTGGGCGAAAATTGTTTCACGGGGAACAATAAGGCGCGGCTCCAGAAGCGCGCGGCTGACCGCCAAGCCTTACTGGCTGCCTCCATCAGCTGGCGCGCAGTTGTGACGCCCCGACAACACGCAGTCGGATACATCGCGATACTGTTGATATTTGTGCAGCAGCCAGATGCTGAACACGACCAGCACGATTACAAAACCGGCCGCGATCAGGTTCTCGCGCTGGCGCCGGTCGTCATCGTCATTTTGCATCCTCCCGCTACTTCACCCGGCATCTGTTGGTGTTGGGGACCTGGTAGGTGCCGGGCGGGCATTGAATGGTGCCCACGGGCGGCAGCGGTGCCGGCACTACATGCTTTTCTTGCGCACCCTGGCCGATGGTTCGGCAATCATGCGTGACCGGGCAAAGCGTGGTCGAATTGGGCGATTGCGTCTGGCCCGATGCCGCAAGTGCACCAAGCAACATGCCCGTAACGGTAAATATGCAAATCCGCATCATGCCGAATCCTCCCGACGGGGCAGTTTATGCCATGTCCGTTCCTGCTATAGTCTTACAAAAGACAAAGAACGCCGGGGGAAGATTTGAAACGTCGTTGCTGCGCGCTCGCGCTATTTTTGGCAATCCCCCCTCTCGCCCTGGCCCAGAACAGCGACTACCGCTATTACAATGGCGATCCGGGCGGCACGCATTATTCCAACCTGACGCAGATCAATCCACGCAACGTGAACCGCCTGCACGAAGTCTGGCGCTACGACTTGGGCGGAAACAGCGAGTTGGAGAACACCCCCATCGTCGTGGATGGCACGCTTTACGGCACCGGCCTTGGCAAGATGTTTGCGCTGGACGCAGCAACCGGCCAGGTGAAATGGACCTATGCGCCGGAGATGCCGCCTGGCCGCCGCTCGGCCTTCAATTCCCGCGGCGAAAGCTGGTGGAGCGATGGCCACACCAACCGGTTGCTGGTGACGGCGGCCAATTTCGTTTACTCGCTCGATCCCGCCACCGGCCAGCCCGACCGGGCCTTTGGGGACAACGGCCGCATCGACTTGACCGCCAATCTGCGCGGCGACAGGTCCGAGAATTACGTCCGCATGGGCGGGGCTGTGACCGTCTGGCACGACCTGTTCTTCACCTGCGGCGAGGTCAACGAAGAAACACCCGCCTCGCCCGGCGACATCCGCGCCTGGGACGTACAAACCGGCAAGCTGGTATGGACCTTTCATACCATTCCCCGTCCCGGCGAACTCAACGGCGATACCTGGGCCAAGGATGCCTGGAAGACCGCCGGCGGAGCCAATGCCTGGCCGGGCATGGTGATCGATGAAAAGCGTGGCATCCTGTTCGCGGCGACCGGCTCGGCGGCAGACGATTTTTATGGCGGCGGGCGGCCGGGCAAGAATCTCTATGCCGACAGCGTTCTGGCCATCGACGCCAAAACGGGAAAGCTGCGCTGGTATTTCCAGGCGGTCCATCACGACGAATGGGACGACGATTTCGCCTCGCCTCCCGTGCTGGTGACGGTGACGCGGCACGGCAAGAAGATCGACGCCGTGGCGGCCACGAACAAGACCAGCTATGTCTATGTCTTCGATCGTGAGACCGGCCAAAGCCTGTTTCCCATCGACGAGATACCGGTCCCGGCGGCGACAGCGCCGGGCGATACTGCCTGGCCCACCCAGCCCCGCCCGCGCTTGCCGCCGCCTTTGTCGCACCAGACGGTCACCGCGAACGACCTCACCCAGCGCACGCCCGAAGCCAACAAATGGGCACGCGAAAAATTCGCCACCTTCTTCAACGACGGCACCTTCACACCGCCTGCATACAACCAGGAAACGGTGTCGGCGCCCGGCTTTTCTGGTGGCAATGAATGGGGCGGCATGACCTTCGACCCCAAGCTGGAATATCTCTTCGTCAATACCGAGAATGTAGTGTGGACCACGGCCGTGATCGATCGCAAGGGACCGGCAAGCGGATCGGATCAACCGGTCCTGCCGGGCGTGCGTTCCCGTTTCACTTTTTCCGGCTATAACAAGTTCAAGGACCCGGACGGCTATCCCGCCACGGCCACGCCCTGGGGCCACCTGACCGCCATCGATCTCAAGACCGGGCAGTTCGCCTGGCGCATTCCCTTTGGCGAGTATCCAGAACTGGCGGCAAAGGGCATGAAAGACACCGGCAGCGAAAATTATGGCGGCGGCGTCGCCACCGCCAGCGGGCTGCTGCTGATCGGCGCAACCCTCTTCGACCACAAGCTACACGCCTTCGACAGCAAGACCGGCAAACTCTTGTGGGATGCCGAACTGCCCTATTCCGGCGACTCGACGCCGCTGACCTACATGGCGGGCGGCAAGCAGTATGTGGTGATCGGCGCAAGCGGAAGCCGTGATCCCCATGGCCCCAAAGGCACTGCCTTTGTCGCCTATGCTTTGGAAGAGTAACGAGGAGCGCGCCACGCTTGCTTGCCGGCTCGCAAAGCGCCAAGCTTCGCGGATGTCCCTGCGCGCGCTGCTTCTAGCCCTGGGTCTAATGCTTTCGACGCCAGCAAGCCCTGCGCCGATCTGCTTCACGCGCGCGGGCGACACTGTTCATTGCGACGCCAAAGGTGCCATGCCGATAGGCTGGCGGCTTCCGCCGGACGAGGCAGCGCGGCGCGAGATGAACCAGCCGCATCCTTCGTCCCGCGACATACTGAAAGTCGTCGCGGTCCTGGTGCTGTTCTTTGCCCTGATCGCGCTCTTGCCGGAATTTGACGGCGCGCGCGACCAGGACTGGGACACGCGGGAAAAGCGTGACCCGGATCAGAGTAAGTAGTGGGCCCTATTTCACCGGCGCGCCCGGCACGCCTTCCTCGCGGCCCCGCCTTTCCTTGAGGATGGAGTCGAACTCGGCGCGGCTCATCTTGAGCTTGCCGGGATTGGCATTGATCCATTGCACGAAGGCATCATATTTCTGGCCGTTCCAGCCGCCCTCGAAAGATCCGCCATTCTTGCCCTGGCGGTTCAGATCGAAATTGAAGGCGTCTTCCAGATTGATGAATTCAGCATGGGACACCGCGTCTTCCGCAAGGAATGCAGGGATGAAAATGACGCCGTCTTGCTTGGCCAAGACCAGGTCGCCCGGCAAGACCGTGGCGCGGCCGATGCGGATCGGCGCGTTGATCGTCGTCAGGGTCATGTCCTTCCAGGCGGACGGATCATAGGCACGGTAAAGCCCGTTCATGTTCTCCAACTCGCGATTTTCTTCCGCGTCGCGGATACCGGCATCAAATACAAAGCCGGTATGGGAATGGGCGGCGATGCCTGAGCCCAGATTGGACCCGATCAGCGTGCCTTCCACGATCTTGCCGAAACCGTCGGCGATATACATGTCGCCGATCTGAAGCTCGGCAATCGGCCAGCTGTTGTTGCCGCTGACCCGCCCCTCGCGCTTTCCTTCCGCGGAGATGGCTTCATACATGTCGCGGCGCAACGGCATGTATTGCGCCGTCAGCGCGCGCCCGGCAAAAGGCTTGTCGGGATGCAGCATCTGGAAGCCGGTATCGAACTGACAATTGTAGCCCTTCTCACGCAGATAGTCCCAAAGGTCCTCGATCGACACATCCAGCACGCGCTTGAGCAGGTCGTCGGACACTTTCGGGCGGCCGTCCGGGAAGCGGTCGCCCTTCCATTGCGAAGTGTAGAACTGCATCTGCTCGCGGGTTTGCCTGACTTGGGCAAAGGCGGGCGCAAAGGACGGCGTGGCCAATGTCAGCGCCAGGCAACCCAGCAGGATGGGATTCATCTTTTTCAGCATGAGAATCTCCTTTGGACACGGTGCCCGTTTAGGGATGGGTCTTGACCACCGCGTAGCGGATCGACTTGCCCGGCGCCAGCACCATCCGATGCGGCGTGTTCACCGGTACGAAGACATAATCGCCGGGATGCAACATCACGGTCTTGCCGCCCGTGATACCGCTGCCACGGGTCTCGCCCTTGGCGGTTTCATGCGGGTTTTGCATGGTGCCGCCCAGCGTTAGGGTCGCCTCACCTTCCTGGATGAACATATGGTCTTCCCAGTCGGCATGGCTTTCGGCCTGTCCGCTGTGGTCGCGCATGGTGATCGAGGCCATGGCATTGCTGTGCTGGGCAAGCTGCGAGGTGCTGTACAGTCCTCCCGGCTCGCGCGTGAGCTTCTGTTCGCTTTTGGGTGTGAACTGGTAGTCGCCGGCGGCGATGGCAGGAGCCATCATTGTGGCACTCATCAAGACGGTCATCAGAATTGTGCGCATAGCGTTCTTCTCCCTTTGAATTTCCGCTCGCCCATGCTTGCGGCTCCTAACCCCACCATTGTTCTCCCGGCGCCAGATGCGCCTTCACCACATCCGGATTCAGATCCACGCCCAAGCCCGGCTTGTCCTGGATGATGAAGTTGCCGTCCTTGAAGAACGGTCCTTCGTGCGTGACCATCTCGAAGGTCCAGGGATCGCGCCCACCTGCGAGCTCATGAACCCGGAAATTGCGCACCGAAGCGGCGGCATGTGCGCTGGCTATGGTGCCCACCGCGCTCGCAGGATTGTGGCAGGCGGTCCAGATGCCATAAAGATCGGCAAAGTCCGATATGCGCTTGGCCTCGAACAGCCCGCCCGACTTCGGGATGTCGATATGCACGCCGGCGCAGGCCTGACGCAAGATCAGCGGCGCGAACTGCGAAAGGCCATAGAGATTTTCGCCGGTGCAGATCGGCACATTGGTGGCGCGCGACACCCGCTCCATGGTCTCGACATTCTCAGGCGGCGTGGGATCTTCCACCCACATGGGATGGATCGGCTCCAGCGCATTGCAATACTGGATCACGTCATTGACCGAATATTTCCAGTGGCACTCCACGGCCATGTCGATATCGGGACCGATTTCCTTGCGCACCAGTTCCATGCGTTCGACCAGGCGCCGGATGTCCTTGTTGGTGAGCTGGTTGGTGTAACGATCATGCCCCGGCTCCGAAAATGTCGGATCGGCGGTCGGCGCCACACTGTCGCCCTGGAATTTGAAGGCGGTGAAGCCGAAAGGATTGTCGGCCAGCGCATCATGCGCCTGCTTGCGCCAGGATTCTGGATTGCCGGGGTCCTTGTCGGGTGGCGATGACAAGGTGCGATAGAAACGCACCTTGTCGCGAAAACGCCCCCCCAGAAGATCGCACACCGGCACGCCGATCAGCTTGCCCGCCAGGTCCCATAGCGCGATCTCCAACCCCGACGCCGCCTGAACCGTCACGCCTGCGATTGCGGCATAGCCGCCATTGAACAAAAGGCTTTTGGTGTAGAGCTTGACCACGTTCAGCGGGTCTTCGCCGATCAGATCGTCCTTGAGCCGCTTGAGGATCATGTCCTTCACGCCCGGACCCCAATAGGCCTCGCCAATGCCATGGACCCCGGCATCGGTTTCGATCTTGATCAGGTTCCAGTCCCAGGTCGGCCCACGCACGATCATCACCTTGACGTCGGTGATCTTGACCTTCTTGCGCAAGGCTTGGGCGTGCGCCCGGAACGGCAGGGCGAAACAGGAAACTGCGCCGAGACGGGCCAGCAGCTGACGGCGATCCATGGCAAAAATCCTCTGGCTTGAACAACTAGTTTCCTGGCGGCTGGTCGGTCTGGAAATAATGGACCTGGCCTTCCTTGTTGCGCGGGGTCATCGCCCAACGCGTGCAAGTACCGGCGCCTGGCTCGCAGGTCGCGCGGTGCCAGCGCCCTTCGTTGGCGTTGATGACATCGCCGGTGTCGCCATGCACCAAACCAACGCCGGAAATCAGCACGGCCAACTTGCTTTCGACAACGACCCAGGCTTCCACCATATTCTCGTGGAAATGGCCCCAGCTTTTATCGGACGGCAGTGCGTCGATGCCCTTGGCGCGAATGATGTGGGCCGCGGTGTGGCCGTCAAAGGCGAAATCGCGGCTCTTGCCGCCGCCAGCGGCATAGGCGTTGAAATCCAGATAGGGCTGGTTGACGCCTTCATAGCCGCCGGTCGATGTGATGCGCGCCTTCTCATAGCGGTATCCCTTGATCGGGTTCGGCGTCTCGCTCTCCGGATAAGTCGGCACCTGGCCTGCCGGCGTGGAGCGGTAGAACACCACCGGCTCGGTGCCGGTGTTCTCCATGCAATAGGAAAGACGCGGCGGTGCGTCGAACATGAACCCTTTGGTGGCGGTGAAGGGCTCCTGGCCGTCGATGGTGATCTTGACCTGGCCGCTATAGATCCAGCCGAATGTGCGGTCGTCGGCGTAGAACATGCACTTGGTCCTTTCGCCCGGCGCCAGCGAGATGTAATGACCATCATAGTCGCGCGTCAGAAGCACCGGCTGGTCCCAGCTCGCCTTGCCCTTGTGCGCCTTCAGGATGTCGGCAATGTGCCAGATCGGCTTGTTGGGCGCGCGATAGGGTGTTTCCTCGACCTTGTGCGCCGCCCAGACGATGCGCGGTGGCCCGTTCTCGCCCGCATATTGCGCCAGCGCCGCGGTCGCCATCAGGCTCGCAGCCACGGCCGCCAGGGCCACGGTCAATGCTTTCATAAAGTCTCTCCCCACCGAGGTTTTTTATTGCCAGGGAGATTGCAGCGGCGGGCGAGAGGCGTCAACGTCGTCACCAGAACGACAATGGACCGGAGAGATACTATGAGCAGGTGCAGCATCGGGGTCGCCGCGCTTTTCGGCATCATTGCCTTTTCCGCCAGCGGCGCTTCGGCGCAGGAACAGACCGTCTGGAAATTCGACAACCTGTCGCATATCGGCGGCATGACACCGAAGGTCGAGGGCAATCCGCAGCTGGTGGACTCTCCGGTTGGCAAAGCGGTGCAGTTCAACGGCAAGGACACCGGCCTCTTCTTCCCCGGACGGCCGCTGGTGGGCGCCAAGACCTTCACCATCGAGGCGATCTTCCGCCCCGAGGGCGGCGACTTCCAGCAGCGCTGGATGCATATCGCCGAAACCGACCCCAAGACCGGGCTGGACGCCAATCCGGGCGGCACATCCGATCCCAATCCCCGCTTCATGTTCGAAGTGCGGGTGGTGGGTGACCAGTGGTACCTGGATGCCTTCGTCAACAGCGCCGCCGGCAGCAAGGCCCTCATCGACCCCAAAAAGCTGCATCCGATAAACCAGTGGTACGCGGTCGAGCAGACCTATGACGGCAAGACCTATCGTTCGTACGTCAATGGCGTGCTGGAGAATGAAGGCGATGTCGCCTTCACGCCGCATGGTCCCGGCCACATGATGGTGGGGGTGCGGATGAACCACGTGAACTATTTCAAGGGCTCGGTGGCTAAGGCGCGCTTCACCACGCACGCGCTCAAGCCCGGCGAGTTCTTGAAAGTGCCGGGGTGAGCGGGCGGCCTACTTCACCTTCAAAAAATAAATCCCGCCCGGCGTGTTGATCGGCGCAGTCACGCCGGTGGGGGTCAAGTGGCCCGTAGCGTGGTCGATCCGGAACTCGGTGACATTGCCGCCATTCTCGTTGGCGGCAAAGAACCAGTTGCCGGTGGGATCGATGCGGACATTGCGCGGTGTGCGCCCGCCGGACGGCACATTCTCCTTGAGGGTCAGCATCCCGGTCTTGCGGTCGATGGCGAAGACGGAAACGCTGTCATGGCCCCGGTTGCCGACATAGAGAAACCTTCCGTCAGGGGAGATCACCAGTTCGGCGGTGGTGTTATGGGCCTTGGCATCTTCCGGCACGGTTCCGATCACCTGGATTTCCTTCAAGGCGCCGCCATTGATGGAATAGACGCCAACCTCGGAGTCGGTCTCATGATCCACATAGAGGAACTTGCCATCCGGCGACATCTGGATGCGGCGCGGACCTGCGCCCGCATGGGTCGAGACATAGGGCGGATCGAAGGGCGCGATCGACGGCGCGGCCGCGTCGAAGCGATAGCTATAGACCCGGTCCAGCCCCAGGTCGGTAATGAACATGAACTTGTCATCCTTGCTGAACTGGATGCCGTGCTGCTTGGGACCCGGCTGTTTGGGTGACAGCGGCTTGCCGGTGTGCTGGTCCACATAGAAGGCCTCGCCCAGCTTGCCGTCGGGCTCCAATCTGTAGGCCGCCAGTGTGCCGCTGGTGTAGTTGACCGTTACCGCCACGCGGCCTGACGGGTCCACCACCACCTGGTTTGGCTCGGCGCCATGGGAGGAGGTCTTGTTGAGGAACGTCAGCGCGCCGGTGTGCGCATCGATGCGATAGGCGCTGACGCCGCCCTCATGTTCCCAGTTCACCGTGTAAAGCGTCTTGCCATCGGGCGCGATCCATACATGCGCCGGTTGAGGCGTCTCAGCCATTAAGCCCAGGGAATTCAGGCTTCCGTCCTTGCTGTCGAAGGTCCAGCCATAGATGCCCTTTGACGTTCCTTGCGTATAGGACCCGACATACATGAAGTATTTGGCGGCGAAGGCCGGAGCTGGTGCAAGCAGCGCGGCCAATAAAAGCGGCGTCAATCGGCGCATCAGTCTGGCTCCCTGCCGCCTGGCATTCTGACGGAGGGCGCCACAGGCGCAGGCGGCGTGCCCAACCGGGTGAGGTAGGCAAGCAGATTGTTGAACTCGTCCTTGTTCAACCTCTTGTCATAGTCGGTCGGCATCAGGCTCCCCTGTTCATAGACAACCGACTTGAGCTTGCCGCGGTCGAACAGATGCAGCTGCTGGTCCATCCCCATGATCTGCATCGAAAAGCTGTCCTCATTGCGCAGTACGCCGCGCACGGTCTTGCCGTCCTGGGTTACAACATGCACCACCCGATACATCTGCAATGGAGCCAGCACATGCGGCTGCGCCCCGCCCGGACCATAGACGCGGTGTTGTGCCTTGGTTAGGGCATCAATGATGGAGTTGGTCTTGCGCAAGGAGGCCAAACGCGAAAGATCGGGCCCGATGATGCCGCCGCGCCCATTCACCATGTGACAGGAACCGCAATCGCCCTTGCCCCAGAACACCGCCTCGCCTGCCGCAACGTCGCCCGGTGCGGGCGCGTCAATCGCAGTGCCGCGCAGTCCTTTCACATAGGCCGTGATCTTCCAGATCTGGTCGTCGGTGAGCTTGCCGCCATGAGCGGGCATCACCGTGGAGGCAATGCCATTCTTGATGGCGTCGAATATCTGCGCATCGCTGTTGCGGGCATAGGAACGGCCTGGAATGGCCAGACCCGGCCCGATCTCGCCCGCCGCGCCATTTGCGCCGTGGCAGCCCGTACAGGTGGAGTTGTACAAGCCAAAGCCTTCATCGACGGCGGCCGCATTATTGGTATAGGGATTGGTTTGGGCGCTTGCCGGGGAGGCCGCCAGCGAAAACAGCGCGATCAAGAAAAGGCGTTTCACTTGGCGCCTCCATCCGGCAAACCGAAGGAGAAGACATTGCTGGAGGATACGACAGCGACATACTGCCTGCCATCCACGCTGTAGCTGATCGGACTGGCGGTGATCACATCGCCGGTGTTGAAATGCCACAACACCTTGCCGGTTTTTGAGTCCAGCGCCGTGAACTGGCCGAATTCCTCCGGACTGAATACCACGCCGCCTGCAGTCGACATCAGCCCCGGGCCGTAATGGTGCGAGGTGACCTGCTCATAATCCCACACTTTTTTGCCAGTGAAGGCATCCAGCGCGCGCGTGAACAGCTGCCAGCTCTTGCCTTCTTCCGGGCTTTCCAGATAGCCGGTGCCGGCATAATTGCGCGCGGTGTCGCGCAGATTCACGCCACAGCCTTCCTGGGCCACGAAATAGAACATGTGCAGCGCGGGATCATAAGTCGGCGACGGCCAGTTGGTCGCCCCGGCCGTCGAAGGACAGGTCGGCGTACCCTTCACCGAAGGATCACGGGCCGGATCGGGAATCGGATGGCCCTTGGCATCCCAACCTTTCAGCCAATCCACCCGCTTGACGAATTGGGTGGCCTGGAGGAATTCGCCGTCCGTGCGGTCCAGGACGTAATAAAAGCCATTGCGGTTGGCCTGCAGCAACAGCTTGCGTGGGCGGCCCTGCCACATCGCATCCACCAGCACGGGCATTTCCAGCGAGTCATAATCGTGGGTGTCGTGCGGCGTGTTCTGGTACCACCATTTCAAATGACCGGTGTCCGGATCAAGTGCCACGATCGAGTCGCTGTAGAGATTGTCACCTTTCCGGCCCTCCCCTGCCCATTGCGGTTCCGGCTGACCGGTGCCGTAGTAAATTAAATTGAGTTCGGGATCATAGGAACCGGAAACCCAAATCGGCATGCCGTCCGGTTTCTGGCCGCCCCAGCTGGCAAGTTGCGGATCGTCCGCGGCCGGAACCGGCGACCAGCTCCACAGATACTTGCCGGTCTCTGCATCATAGGCCTGGATGAAGCCATGCGGCTGGTTGCCGGAAACAATCAGCTTGCCCTTGACGATCAGCGGGGCCTGGCCTGCCAGCTGCAAGCCGTCATGCGCCGCGACATCCCACAAGACGCTGCCATTGCGCGCATCCAGTGCCAGCAGATGCTTGTCCGATGTGGTCACATAGAGCTTGTTGTTCCAGAAGCCGGTACCGCGCTGGGCGCCGGTGGCGATGGGCTGGCGCTGATATTGCCAGATCAGATTGCCGCTGCGAGCATCCAGCGCATCGATGCGGTTGTATTGGGAGACGTACATCACGCCGTTGGCGACGATTGGGGTCGCCTCGAGATCCTTCTGGCCGGTCATGTGATAGACCCATTTCGCCTGGAGCCGCGAGACGTTGGCGGCGCTGATCTGCCTAAGGCTGGAATGGCGATGGGCATTATACTGCCCGGAATAGGTCAGCCAGTCCTTGGGGTCAGGCTTCAGCGGATCGGGAATTTGCGCCCAGGCTATCGCCGGCGCCAGCAGCAGGCCGGCTGCGAGCATGTGCTTCAGGCCCATGACGTCTCCTCTTTTTTCGTTTACTAGAGCAAAAAAGATAGAGGCTTGAAAGGCAATGGACCGGAAAATCCTGCTGTTCGCGCTTGCACTCACCTCGTCCGCGACCGTGCCGGCACAGGCCGCGCCGCCAGAGATTGCCAGTGTCATCAAGTCTGAAAAGCCCTTCGGCGAGGGCCATGTGAATTTCCTCTTCATCAAGGCCTACAATGCCCGGCTGTGGACGGATGCGCCGGGCTGGTCCATGGACACGCCCTGCGCCATGGAGATCACCTATGGCATGGGCTTCGATACCGACGACCTGGTCGAGCGCACGATCAAGGAAATGAAGAATGTGGATCCGGAACTCAGCGACGCCGACATCGCCAAATTGACGCCCGAACTCGACAAGGTCTATCCGCCGGTGAAATCCGGCGACCGGCTGGTGGCGCTTTATGTTCCAGGCAAGCCCGTGATGTTCAGCCACAATGGCGAGCCCACCGGCAGCATCGCCGGCGAAGGCTTCGCCAGGGACTTTTTCGGCATCTGGCTCTCGCCCAACACTTCCGCGCCATCGTTGCGCAAGAATCTTCTTAAACTGAAATAGGAATTTTCCCCGAGAGCCGCGCGCCCAGACCCATAAGCCCGGGCGCGGTGCGCAGCAGCGCCAGACTGGCGGTCCGGGTGGGCGTGTGCATGGCGAGCTGGGCGAACACCGAGGCGGCATGGATGCGCGGCGCAAAACGGCGCCTCCAGGCGCGCGCATAGCGTTCACCCCGGTGTGCAATCAAAAGCTCCGCCAGAAGACCTGAAGACTGGATCGCCATGCTGATGCCTTCCGCAATCACCGGATGGGCCTCGCCCGCAATATTGCCGGTGAAGTAGATCCCGTCGTCGTGGCGCGCGCGAATGCCAGGATGAATTGGCCCGGTGGAGAGAAAATGGCCCTCCAGCTCGGCATTCTCGAGCGCCAGTCTCGCACCTCTGGTCGTTTCGATGATATGGGCCAGCACGGCAGCGGCCGCCTTGCCGCCATGGCGCTGGCGCACACGGGCCAGCGCGTCCCGGCGGATGCAGCAGGACAGCGACACGCGGCCGCCATCGGTTTGCACCATGCCGCCATATCCGCCGGGAAAAGCCAGCAGCGGCATCAATCCTGGCGGCAGCCGGCTTTGTGTGAAATGCGCCTTGAAGGCAAAAAGATCGGATGGCCGGGGATGGGTCGATGGCAGCGCAAAAATGCCTTTTATATTCCAAGACCCGCAGGCCACGATCACGATGCGCGCCGCGAGCTTGCCGCCATTATCCAGCTCACAGACAAAGCCTCCGTCCTGACGCTCGATCGCCGTCACCTCGGCGGGCTGCATCAGGCGGGCGCCCGCCGCCGCCGCCGCATCGCGCAGCATCTTATCGAGATGCTCCCGTCCCAGCGCCCGGCCCCACACAAGTTCGTGGGACGCGCACAGCATCGCGTCGCCTGCATAGACACCCACCCGTGTCACCGCAGGGCCGGCAGCGGCAACGAAAGGTGCAGCGACGCCACAGGCTCTCAGCACCGGCATGGTGGTGGCGGAAATGAACTCGCCGCAGACCTTGCGCCGCGGAAATTCCGCTTTTTCCACCAGCGCGACGGACCAGCCTGCCTGGGCCAGAAGCTCGGCCGCCGCAGAACCGGCAGGGCCGGCGCCTACTATCGCTGCGTCATGTTGCATTTTTCTGGCTTGCTGTCCGGTCGCTTGACGCGACGGCTTGAAACAGATGGGTAAAGGCAAAAGCGCCACGCTCGCTCAGCCGCCAGCCCGGCTGGCCTTCAGGCCAGAGATCGGATATTTCGCGCCCCCGAAAGCCTGCGCGCACGCTGGCCACCGCATCGTGGCGGCTCACGTCATTGGCACCCAGCGCAAATACCATGCGCGCGCCCACAAGCCCCAAGGTTGAGCGCCGCGGCTCGCAGGCGACAAAGCCTGCTGCTTGGCGCGCCACCAGTGCCAGCAATCGCGCGAGGTTGGTATCATCGAGGTGGTGCAGGAACAGATTGGCAGTAACGATATCGGGCCCGATCAGCGGCATGGTCTCCAGCACGTCGCCGCTGAGGTTTTCGCAAGCCCAGCCCAGGCGCGCGAAACAGGCCCGTGTCTCCGCGCTGACGATCGCGCGGCGGTCGGCGATCATGACCGTCACACCCGGCCAGCGCTTGGCCAGGCGCCTGGCCACCCGCAGCATGAATCGCCCGTCGCCGCCACCAAGATCGACAATGAGCTTGGGCGCCGGGAAAGCCGACAGCGCGTCAGCCATGATCCGGCTCTGGCACATCACGGTATTGATCAGCGCCATGTCGCGGCGCGATCGTTGTGCCCTGGGGTCGTCCGGTGAAAGGACGTCCAAAATTTCGGATGTAAGGACCCGACCCATGAAAGGTCAGGCCGCCGCGCGGAACATCATGGTTTCGGCTACAAGGCCGGGACCGAAGGACATGGCACAGCCGCGCTGGCCCTTTTGCGCGTCCCGCATGATGCGGTCCAGCACAAACATCACCGTGCCAGACGACATGTTGCCATAGTCGTTCAGCACCGAGCGAGAGGCGGCGAGTGCGGCGGGCTCGAGCGCGAAGGCCTGTTCGACTGCGTCCAGCACGGTCCGTCCGCCGGGATGCACCGCCCACAGCTCAATGTCATTTGCGCCACCCAAAATGTCATCGCGCGAACTGGTCAGGGCTTGACGGATGGCACCAGGCACTCCGCCCGAAAGCACCATGTCGAATCCTTGGTTTCGAATGTACCATCGGATCAGCTCCTTGGTGTCGGGCACCAGCGCGGCGCGGAAAGAATTGATCTCGACGCCTACCGGATCGGCGCTGACCAGCGCGGCAGCGCAACCATCGGCAAAGAGCAGGAACGAAAGAATCTCTTCTAGGTCATCGGTCTCGTGCAAATGCAGGGTACAAAGCTCGAGATTGAGCGCCAGTACCCGCGCGCCCGGCTGCGAGCGCACGATATGACGGGCAAGCTTCAGGGCATTGATCGCGGCATAGCAGCCCATGAAACCGACCATGGTGCGCTCCACCGTCGTGGGCAGCCCGCAGCGCTCGACCACCGCAAGGTCGATGCCGGGGGCGGCAAAGCCGGTGCAGCTGGTGACGATGACATGCGTGATGCGGCTGCGGTCCTCCCCGGCCAGAAGTTTCTCCGCCGTTGCGGTCGCCAACTCTGGCGCGCATGCCTCGAATTTTTTCATCCGCGTCGCGGTGTCCGGAAATGCGCCCTTGCGGTAAAAACGCTCTGCATCAACCACCTCACCATTGGGATCCGGCTCCAGGAAGGAATAGCGATGGGCGATGCCGCTACGCTCGGACATGCGGTTGAACAGAGCGAGCCGGCGCCCGTCATTCTCGAGCATGAGCTGTCCGAAACGCAGGAATACATCATGGATATCGTGCGGCGGGGTGGCAGTGGCGATCCGGTTGATGAAGGCTTGAGACATGAGCTGATCCGTATTTGAAACCGGCAGAGCCTAGCCCAGGCACAGCGCTTTACACCGTCTTTTATTGATCTCAGCTGCACTGACGTTCATCCACGGTTCAGCTATGCCGGAGGCGCTCCCCAAGGCCGTGTATGCCCAGCCGCCGACAGGCATGTTCACCACAGGTGAACACGCTCCGGCGGCGCCAGATAATATTTGTCGCCAGATTTCACGCCAAAACTATCGTACCAGGCATCCTGGTTGCGGGTGGGGCCGATGACACGGAATTCCGCCACCGTGTGTTCGTTCGACATGGTCTGGGTCCGAATCGCACTCTCGCGCATCTTGGTACGCCACACTTGGCCGAAGGATAGATACAAGCGCTGGTCGCCCGTATAGCCGTCCATGACCGGCGCGGGCTTGCCGTTCAGCGACAAATGATAGGCCTTGAGCGCAATCGCGAGCCCGGCATTGTCGGCGATGTTCTCGCCCAAAGTATTGGCTCCGATCACGTGCAGCTTGGGGTCGGTTTCGGGCAACGGAAAATAGCCATCATACTGTTTCACCAGCGCCTGGGTGCGGGCATCGAAATTGGCGCGGTCTTCTTTGGTCCACCAATCCTGGAACACGCCTTTGCCGTCATATTTGCTGCCCTGGTCATCGAAGCCGTGGCTGATCTCATGGCCGATGACGGCGCCGATTGCGCCATAGTTCACGGCATCGTCGGCATTGGGATCGAAAAAGGGCGGCTGCAGGATGGCGGCCGGGAAGACGATCTCGTTGAACGACGGATTGTAATAGGCGTTGATGGTGGATGGCGTCATGCCCCACTCGGTCTTGTCCACCGGCTTGTTGATGCGGGTGACGTCGCGATTCCACTCGAACATGCCGGCGCGCTGGGTATTGCCCAGCGGGTCGTCACGCACCACGCGCAGCGCGGAATAATCCCGCCATTTGACCGGATAGCCGATCTTGGGCGTGAACTGGCGAAGCTTTTCCAGTGCCTTGGCCCGGGTCACCGGGCTCATCCAGTCGAGCGTTTGGATGTCGGCCTCATAGGCCTTGAGCAGATTGGAGACCAGAAGATCGGCCTTGGCCTTGGCCTCGGGCGGGAAATAGCGCGCAACATAAAGCTTGCCCATGGCTTCGCCCAACTGCTGGTCGAGCAGATGCATGGCGCGGGTCTTGCGGTCGAGCTGCTGGGTGCGCCCTGTCAGCACAGTGCCGTAGAATGAGAAGTCGAGGTCATCGAAGCGCTTGGGCAGGAAGGGCGAGAAGGTGTGCAGATAATGCACCACCAGATAATCGCTCCAGGTCGATACCGGTGTATTCTTGAAGATGGTGGCGAGCGGGCCGAACGCGGTCTTTTCTGCCACAATCACATAGCGCTCGCTGCCATCGGGCCGCTTCAGTGGAATCTGGCCCTCCGACAGGAAGGCATCCCAGGCGAAATCGGGCGCCAGGGTCTTCAATGCCGATGCCGGCATGGGATTGTAGATCTTGTCCTCGTTACGGCGGTCGGCGCGGTTCCATGACACTTTGGCGATTTCGGTTTCAACCGCCAGCACGCGGTCGGCTCGCGCCGCGGCATCGCTGAAGCCCGCAAGCGTCATCATGTCGGCCAGGTATTTTCGATAGGCCTCCCGCGTCTTCACGACCTGGGGATCGCTCGACAGGTAATAGTCGCGGTCGGGCAAGCCCAGGCCGGACTGGCCGAGATTGACCGAATAATTGTCCGGATGCTTGTCGTCCACGCCGATGCCGATATTGTAGACGCTCATTGTGGACAGCCGGACCGAGCCCATGGCATGGGCGACATCATCCAGCGTCTTCAAGTGTTCGAGATAATCGAGATCGGCCCTTGCCGGCTCAAGCCCTCGCGCCTCGATCGCGTCGGTATTGACAAAGGCATCATAGAGATTGCGCAGCTTGCGCTCCTCTGCCGTCAACCGCTGGTCGGGCATCTTCTCCAGGTCGGCGACAATCGTCTTGAGCCGATCCTCGCTCAGGATCTGCAGGTCCTGGAACGAGCCGGTGGAGGCGCGGTCAGCAGGAATCTGGGCAGTCTTCAGCCAGCCGCCATTCACATGCAGGAAGAAATTGTCGCCCGGCGTGACAGAGGCGTCGAGCGAGGTGAGGTCCACACCCCATTTGCCGAACTTGGGCGCGGACTGCGCCAGTACGGGAGTGGCAGCCAGCAAAGCGCCGCACAGGAAAGCCAGGAAACGGGACATGCTTTATTCTCCGGATGGCACTGACAAGATTAGGGCGGGGTTCGCGGTTTTTCCACAGGCATGGGTACAGGCTTTTCCACCACCACGCCCGGCGTCGTGTTCTTGCCGTCGGCGGCCTGGGCAATGGCGACCGTGACCATGCTGCCGGGCACGAGCAGGCTCTTGTCGCCCTCGCTCATGGAGGTGACGGGCGTACCGGGCAAAACCTCGACCACGGCATCAGCCTCGCAGGCCAGCGCGCTGGCATAAGCGGCCGGCGTGGCCCTGCCCTCGCACACAGTCTTGCCGCGGCCAAGGCCAGTCAGGACCGAACCGTGATAGTGAAGCGTAAAGGTGCCATCCTGCTTGTCATCGGGAACGGTAGGCTTCACAGCGCTGACCGTGCCATTGATAATAAGCCGCTCGCCTTCGGGAAAACGGCCCTCGCCGGTGCCGCGCAAGGGTTCGGCATAGAGAAACACCTCCTGGGCGCGGAGCCGGTCACCGCTCGGCGGGTTTAGCGCCGTGCCCGCATAGTTGCCGGGCTTGATATCGGCGAACGCTGCCTTGCTCATGCCGACATAGCGCGTGGCCGGGGTGACCGAAACCGTCAGGGGCGCAGGCTTGGCGGTGACATCCGGCGGCGGCTGCTTGCCGGACGCGGCTGGCGGGGGCGCAGACACAGGCTCCAGCGTCATCACCTGTCCGTCAAAGGCAGTGAGCCTGGCTTTGAGGCGCGTCACCGGCTGGGCGGAAGCGGAAAAACACTGTGCCGCGGCGAACACCGCGGCACAGCACAGAAAGAACTTCCAGCGTGATTTCAATGACGCGGCTTCTGGAATTTGAGCATGAACTGGTTGGTCTTGCCCCGCACATCGTTATCGAACACCCGCTTGGTACCGTCATCGGCGGGATTGTCCAGGTTGTGGCCTTCCGCCACCAGCTTGAAGCCGGCCGCTTCCACTTCCTTCTTGACGGTCGATTCCTTGACGCGGTGCAGGCTTTCGGTGACGTCGTCACCGGCGCTCTCGGGCGCCTTGTGATCGATGACGACGTAATAGCCGCCCGGCTTCAAAGACTTGAAGACCGCCTTGTTCACGTCATTGACGTCCATTGCATAGGCCTTGTTGTGCATGTCGTGGTAGTTGTCCGATGTCCAGACAACGTCCGCCGGCTCTGGCGTCACGAACTGCGGCAGCGGTCCGTGGATCACGCCCAGATTCTTGTAGATATGTTTCAGATCGGCGAATTGATTGTCCGGATCCTGTTTCTGGCTTTTGAGGCGGGCGTCATACTGGGTGCCGAAATAGGCATAAACACGGCCGCCTGGTTCCACGCCCTTGGCAAAAACACGGGTGAAATAGCCCGCGCCCGGCAGCATATCCACGACGACCTTGCCGGGCGTGATGCCGGCAAAGGCCATCATTTCGGCAGGCTTGCGGTTCTCGTCACGGGCCGTGTCGGCGGCGGGACGTCCGGAATCGGCAACGGCCGCCTTCATCCTTGCCGTGACGGCAGGTGCCGCAGCAACGGCTGCGGCCGATAACATCAGGGCGGCGCCCGCCAGGAACAGAGTTGCGCGTTTCATCTTCCCACTTCCCTAAAGAATTTCTCGTTATCTGAATCCTAGCCATTTCCCCGGACCGGCAGAAGGGGAGAAACCGCCCTTCAGGCCGGCACGGTGATGGGAAAGCCCGGCTCATGCTTGGAGGCATGGATCACCAGCGAACTTTTCACGCTGGCGACGTTTTTCTCGGCCGTCACTGTGTCGGTGATGAAGGATTGGAACGCCGAAAGATCGCGGGCCACGCATTTGAGGATGAAATCTACCTCGCCTGACAGCATGTGACACTCGCGTACCTCGGGCCAGCGCCGCGCGCTTTCCTCGAAATGCTTGAGATCGGCGTCCTTCTGGCTGGCCAGGCCGACAAAGACGAAGCCAGTGACTTCAAAGCCGAGCGCCTTGCCGTCCAGCTCGGCGTGATAGCCTTTGATGAAGCCGGCTTTCTCCAGCGCACGGATCCGGCGCAGACAGGGCGGCGCGGTGATCTTGGCGCGGCGCGACAATTCCACATTGGTGATGCGTCCGTCCGTCTGGAGTTCCGACAGGATGCGCAGGTCAATGGCGTCCAGCTTGCGGGTATCCAAGACTTCGTCCTGTTGTTGGGAGTGTGGTTCCTAATAACGCGGGGCTGGCCATTGAGCAATAAAATTTCTCGAATCGCCAGCTGGAGGGCAGAAGTTTGCGCTGAACCCCTGCCGCACTAAGCTTATGCACCGGCTCGGCTTTTGTTCAGTCTTGACGAGACACCTTGCCATTACGATATGACATAGCCAGACCCGCGAAAGCCGCAACGCGCCATGACCACAACGCACGCCAAAGTCATCATTCTGGGAACCGGCCCCGCCGGCTGCACCGCCGCCATCTATGCGGCGCGCGCAATGCTCGAGCCGATGCTGATTTCCGGCATCCAGCCGGGCGGCCAGCTCACCATCACCACCGAAGTGGAGAACTATCCAGGCTTTGCCGAAGCCATTCAGGGGCCGTGGCTGATGGATCAGATGCAGGAACAGGCCAGGGCCTTAGGTACCAACTTCGTCAGCGACACGATTGCGAAGGTCGACCTGTCGCGGCGGCCTTTTTCGATGCTGGGCGACAGCGGTGACATCTATACCTGCGACACGCTGATCATTGCCACCGGCGCCTCGGCCAACTGGCTTGGCCTGCCCAGCGAGGGCAAGTTCCAGGGCTTCGGCGTTTCAGCCTGCGCCACATGCGATGGCTTCTTCTTCCGCGGCAAGAAGGTCGCGGTGGTGGGCGGCGGCAATACGGCCGTGGAAGAAGCGCTCTTCCTCACCAATTTCGCCGACAAGGTCACACTGGTGCATCGCCGCGACAGCTTGCGGGCCGACAAGACCAACCAGGCGCGGCTTGCCGCCAACCGGAAGATCGACGTTCTCTACGACACCGAAATCGCCGAAGTGCTGGGCAGCGAGACGCCCAAGGGCGTCACCGGCATCCGTCTGCGCAACACGATCACCGGCTCACTGCACGAGCAGGCGGTGGACGGCCTTTTCGTCGCCATCGGTCATTCCCCGGCGACACAGCTGTTCCATGGCCAATTGGAAATGGACGAGAGCGGCTATATCAGGACAGCGCCCGACTCGACCCACACCTCGGTGGCAGGCGTGTTCGCGGCCGGCGACGTGAAGGACAAGATATTCCGCCAGGCGGTGACCGCAGCGGGCATGGGTTGCATGGCGGCGCTGGAGGCTGAACGTTTCCTCGCCGCCGGACATTCGCGCGAGCTGCCGCTGACTGCGGCCTGACTGGGGGACAAGATGGACTGGGACAAGCTTCGCATCTTTCACGCGGTGGCATCCGCGGGCAGCTTCACCCATGCCGGCCAGTCGCTGGGCCTGTCGCAGTCGGCGGTCAGCCGTCAGATCAGCGCCTTGGAGGACGAAATCTCCACACCCCTGTTCCAGCGCCACGCCCGCGGCCTCACCCTCACCGATGAAGGCGAACTCCTGTTCACGGCCGTGACCGATGTGCTGGGACGGTTGGCGGCGGCGGAAGAGGCGCTCAAGAATGTGCATGACGCGCCCCGCGGCGCACTTCGCATCACCGCCAGTCACGGCATCGGCGCCTATTGGCTGTTGCCGCGTTTGGGTGAATTTCTGGCCCAATACCCAGATGTGGAAGTGCACCTGGTGATGGACGACAAGGAACTGGACCTGGCCCAGCGTGAAGCCGATCTGGCGCTGCGTATGCGCGCGCCGGTGCAGGCAGATTTGATTCAGCGCAAGCTCTTCACCGTGCATTATCACATGTACGCCTCCAAGTCGTATCTCAAGAAGCATCCCGCTCCCAAATCGCTGGAGGAAATCGCCGATCACGCCATCATCGTCTATGGTGAACTGGCGGTGCCGGAGATCCGCGACATCAACTGGCTGCTGGAAGCCTTCAAGAAGAACACCAAGCCGGGAAGCACCGGCCATGTCATCCGCATCAACAACATCACCGGTATCCTGCAGGCGACGGAAGCGGGCTTGGGCATCGGCGTCGTGCCGGACTATGTCGCCGCCCAGCATCCCGAGCTTGAGCGGGTACTGCCGGACGTGGCCGCGCCCGGGTTCGACGTGCATCTGGTCTATGCCGATGCGCTGCGCCAGTCCAAGCGCGTGGCCGCCTTCCGCGACTTCGCGGTCAAGTCGTCGCGGGATTGGCAGTATTAGCCGGTTTTTCTACCCAATTTGGGTTGGTAGGCAAGAGGCGGCCTCTCCGGTCCAAATGCAATCAACGGCGAATGGCCCCAACGGCCTCTTTGTCCGCTTCGACCGGAGCTCTGACCCATGTGCAGTACCGCGAAATAACGCGGCTTTGCCCCGCCGCGAATCGCCGAAGACCAGGCATAGGCGCGCTTGGCATGAGGATGATTTTCCAGATTGAACCAGTGATCTGCGCCAGCGCAAGCCGACATCACCCGCGCGCAGCTGGCCCTGGGCTGGTCGCCAGCACGGACTTGCGCGACGGCCTTGCCAAAACCATCACCTATTTCGATGCACTGCCTTCAGCCGGCGACGGCAAGCCCGAACGTCTTGCCGCGGTAGCCGCGCAATAGAGGCGGCGGCGATTGACCAAGTCGTCGCGAGACTGGCAGCATTAGGCCAAGCCGGGATCAGCCGGTCGTCGTGGGTGCGACGAGGGGTTGGCTCTGTTTTTGGACGCCGGTATTGGGGCCCGACAGGGCGCCGCCGGACACCACTATGCCGACGCCGGCCATGATGGCAGCGCCAGTGGCGATCATCAGGACCTCGGTGCCCGCTTGTAGCCTGGCTTTCTTCACGCCCGCAGGTCTGCCAGGGGTCAGCGGCTGGGCGATCACGCCGGTGACAAGAAGACCGGCTGCCAACAAGGCACCCAAAACGCTACGCATGTCATGCTCCCAAATTCCCGGTGCCCAGCCAGTGGGCTTTATCCCGGCCCTTGAAACGGCGCAAGGACGCACCATCTACAGTGAGCGCCGCCTCCTCTCCCCCCGGAGGCGGTTCTTCGCTCTTTCCCCCCTTGAGCGAAGTTCGACTGGCGGGCGAAGCGTCTTAACAGGCAGCTTCGCCCGCCTTTTTGTTCTGGCCGCGCAGCCTCTCAGCCGCGCTGCAGGCCAAAGCGCGGTAATTCGCTGCTTCGGCTCTTTTCATTTCAGGTAATTCATGCCGCCTTGCGGGTGGCGACGATGGTGTCGGCCAGCTTGCCGCTCAATTCCACCAGCCGGTCAAATTCCATCTCGTAGGTCCCCACCCCTTGCGTCAGGGAGCGAAGATCCACGATCAGGTCCGACACTTCCGACAGCGGCATTTCGCAATTGACCGTGTCCCAGCCGCGCCAGCCCGGCCGCGCGTCAAAACCCAGCGGCGCGCCACGCCGGCCACTGACCAGGCCATTGACCTTGGCGGTGGCCTCGGAAGGCACGTGCACCGTCACCCGCATCACGGGCTCAAGCAGAACAGGCGCACATTCCGGCATGCCTTCGCTCATGGCGAGCCGGCCGGCCGTCTGGAAGGCGGCGTCGGAGGAATCGACCGTGTGATAGGAACCGTCGGTCAGAGCCACGGTGATGTCGACCACCGGGAATCCCAGGGGTCCCGATTTCATGAACTCGACGACGCCCTTCTCCACCGAGCCGATCCATTGCTTGGGCACGACGCCGCCCTTGATGCGGTCGTGGAAGGTGAATCCTGATCCGCGCACCGCCGGGATTATTTCCAGCAGCACATCGCCGAACTGGCCATGTCCACCGGTCTGGCGCTTGTGCCGGCCACGAGACGTCGTCGCCTTGCGGATGGTCTCGCGATAAGGCACTTGCGGGGCGCGCGTGACCAAGCTCAGTCCGTATCGGTTTTGCAGCCTCTCCACCGAAACCTTGAGATGTACCTCGCCCTGTCCGGCCAGGATCATGTCATGGGTTTCGGGATTCTGTTCGAAGCGCAGTGACGGGTCTTCCTCGCACAGTTTGGCGATCGCCGAAGTGAGTTTCACTTCGTCCTTGCGGTCCTGCACGCCCACCGCCAGTCGATAGACCGGTGTCAGCTTTTCGATTGCCGCATGGCCACCGCCGGACTTGGCGGTGGAGAGCGTTTCACCCGTTGCGAATGGTTCAAGCCTGGCCAGCGCCACCAGATCGCCTGCCTGCGCGTGGTTGCGCTTGATCTGCTTGTCGCCGCAGAGCGCAAAGATGCCGCCGATCCGGCCCTCGCGCCCGCCTTCGCCGTGCAGCACAGCGCCATCCTTCAGGGAACCGCGAAACACGCGCGCCAGCGAAAGCTTGCCGCCATGCCCGCCATGCATGGTCTTGAGAACCTGCACGACCGTGTCGTTGCCGCCCGCGAGATTTACGCGGGTTGCCGCCGCATCAACTTGCGGCACGTCATGGCGCATCGCCTTGAGCAGGCGGCGCACACCATTGTCTGCGTCGGCCGAACCGATGAGAACCGGCACGACCCGGCCCTCCGCCAGCTCGCGCCTGAGCCCTCCGAATACTTCGTCGCGCTGCGGATCGATATCGCCCAGCAGTTCTTCCATCAGGTGCTCGTCATAATCGGCGAGCTTTTCCAACATCTGGAAGCGGGCTTCCTTCTCCCGCGCATAGTCGCCGATATCCACCACCTCGCTTGCCGCATGGGGGCGATAGGCATAGGCGCGTTCCAACGCCAGATCGATGAAGCCCGTGGCCACGCCATGGTCCCAGATCGGGATCTGGCGCAACAGAAGCGGCCGATCGCTCACTTCCTGCAGCGAGGCGAGCAGCGCGCGCAAGGGTCCCCTCGCCTTATCGAACTTGTTGATGAAGAGAAGATGCGGGACGCCTGCGTCCGCCAGCCGCTTGAGGAAGGGCTGGAGCATGGTCGCCTTGTCGGGGTCGGGTTCGCACACGACTATGGCCGCATCCAGGCCGGGTAGGACGTTCAGTGTGTCGCCCAAAAATTCGATAGAGCCTGGCAAGTCGAGAAAGGTGAATTCCTCATCCATATACTGCGTGGTGAGGACGTTCATCTCCACGCTCATCCGGCGGGCCCGGGATTCCGGGGAATGGTCGCCCAGACTGGAACCATTGGCTACGGCACCCTTGCGCTGAATTGCGCCGGTGATGACCGCTATGCTTTCCAAGAGGGATGTCTTGCCGCCGCCATGCGGGCCGACCATCGCAATGGCGCGCGGCGTGGCTTTTATTTTGGTGGAACGTTCCTTGTTGCTTTCCTGGGACATGTGCGCCTCCGCGTTCGAAAACCGCCATTGCTGAAAACAACGGCTTCGGGCGGGGGTCCCCGGGTCGCGGGCTCACGCCCTCTGAGATGGGAAATGCTCGCGCCGTTGGCGTGTCATTGCAAGCCTTGGCTGACCGCTTCTCACAAATATTGTGGCCGGTTCAGAACATGGTCAATATGTGCAGCTGCGAACTTTGCGGGCAGGTCGCCTCCGGCGGAAGCAGAATAATCTTGGTTAGCCTCCCGCCCTTGGCACCTGCGGCACCGATGTGCCGGACGGTGTGGCGTCCGGCGTCGGCTGCTTGCCGGAATCGATCCTGGCCATGTTGAGGGCAAAAGCGGCGGCGCCCGGGTTCATCGCATCCACCATCGACGTCGGCATCAGGATGGTGGCGCCGCGTTCCTTGGTGGTTTCATAAATGATGTTCATGGCGCGCAGTTGCAATGCCTCGGGATTGGTCGCGTAGAGCCTCGCCGCATTGACGAATTTCTGCGCCACTTCCTCTTCCGCGGCGCCCAGCGTGACACGGGCCTGCTTCTCGCGCTCGGCCTGGGCCTGGCGGCTCATGGCGTCCTGCAGGTTGTCGGGAATGGCGACATCGCGGATTTCGACCGAATTGACGGTGACACCCCATTCCGCGGTCTTCGCCCCGATCACTTCCTTCAGGGCGGCGTCGGCGCTCTTGCGATCGGAGAGGAGTTCCGACAGCACCGAAGAACCGATCATCTCGCGCAGGGACGTCTGGGCGACACGCTGCACCGCGCTGACGTAATCGGCGATCTCCAGCGCAGCGCGTTCGGCGTCATGCACCATCCAAAAGACGATGGCATCGACATTGACCGGAACGGTGTCCCGGGTCAGCGCCTGTTCGGCATTGACCTCCGTTGTGCGGATACGTTGGTCGATCCAGGTCGCCACCTGGTCGAAGATGGGCACCAGGATGAAGAGGCCCGGCCCCTTTACCGCATGCAGCTTGCCCAGGCGCAGGATCACCGCCCGTTCCCATTGCTGCGCCATCTTGACCGAGTAACCCAGAAAGACGCCGATCAGGGCGAGCACCACCGTGACGCCGATGGGCATGCCGGCCAGGCGCGACAACACCGCCCCGCCGATGAAGATGATGAAGATGACTGCACTGACCGGATTCATGTGAACCTCCGTTGTGGAATTATAATTTCGGGACGCATCGGATGCGTTGCGCTGCTGGACGAGGGCTGTAAGGCCCAAACTCTCGATCTTGGCCGCCTGGACAACAGCGGGTGGCGCCTGCTGACTCCAGACGCTCTTGCGCGACGACTGCGGGGACCTCTTTGACGAAGCGCGTGCAACCGCCCGCGCCCACAGCACGACCATGATCCCGGCGAAAATCAGGAGGAAGGGGAAATGGTTCATCAGGCGCGGCCTGCCAATTTCAAAAGCGCCGCAGCCAGATCGTCCAGGTCGATGCCCTGCCCCTTTGCTTGGGCAGCGATGCGGGCAGCGAAAGCTTCGGCCTGCTTTCGTGAATTGCGGGGGGCGGGCGGGGTTTCGGTGACGAATGTGCCCACGCCACGGAGCTTTGCAAGCAAGCCATCCCGCTCCAGCTCCGCATAGGCGCGCTGCACGGTATTGAGATCGATCTTCAGCGTCACCGCCACTTGCCGCATGGTGGGAAGCTGGCTGCCCGGCTTGAGCACACCCCGGCCGACCAGCGCCAGGATATACTCGCGCAGCTGGACATAGATGGGGATGCCATTGTTCTGGACGGCGAAGTCCTCGAGCATTGTCCTATTGTATGATAATTTTCATACAATGGCAAGATGCTCAATCCTGCTGGCGGTGACCGGCTTGTGAAGGATTAGAAAAAGAACCGCGCGTCGAACTGGACTTGGGTGTCGTCGCGGCTTGGTCCCAATCCGGCGGGGACATATTGGCCGCGCCGGCTGTGCATCCTGATGATCTCCGTCGTCAGGCGAATCCCGTCCAGGCCCGTCCAGGAGATCGCGCCCGTCGTGGCGTCGCCGTCCTCGTTGAAATTGTTGTTGGCGGCACCAACCCGGCGGGTTTGGAAAAGATCCTCGCGCAGGCTGAAACGCAAGTCGTCTAAATCGTAACTCGCCAGCAGGAAGCCGGACTGAAACTTGATCGAATCCTCGCCAAACCCGAAATCCAGTTCCGTGTAACCGCTCAATTGCTGGGCGATCAGCATCACCGGTCCCACCTGTGTGCGTGCGCCAAAGGCCCAGAATTTGGTGGCCCAGGCCTGGTCGCGAGTCGAAACCGCGGCAGGATCGGCGCGGTTGTCATAGCGGGTGATGGTGAGCTTGGCGATTTCCGGTATCTGCCACTCCGCGCCCGCATACCAGCCGACCCGTCCGTCAATCTCGTTGAATTCGCCGGTATTGCCGGGCGGTGCATGGAACAGGCGTCGCGTGGCATCGGGCTCGCGCACACGTTCGAACAGGCCGGTGGGGTTGTCGTCCATCGCCCAGCCGCGATCGGCGACCAGGACGCCGTTTTCGTCGTTGCAGCAGTAGAGCGCGCCAATCATGGAGAAAGTACCGATGCTGTGTGTATTCCAACGGAGCGTGCCTTCGCTGCCGATAATGCGCAGTTCCTCACCGATCCAGCTGTTGATGGCCGAAGGTGTGATCGTATAGGGGCTGGTCCAACCCACATCGTCATTTTCAAGACTGATGGTGGGAAAGAAGGCGCCTGCCTTCACCGACCATGAAACGCTGCCGTTGCTTGCCGGCGCATAGCGCAAATACATTTCCAGCGCATCGACAACGCTGCGGGTCTCGGGCTCGGCGCGGAACAGGCCCACGGCGTTGAGTCCGTCAGCAAGCTTCAGGTCCGCCTGCGCCACGCCTTCGGTGCCGAACTTCTGCTTGCCGCCATAGCGGAATTTACCCAGGCCGCCATTGAGCCAGCTTTGGGCATCCGGCGCGATGACCGCACGCACATCGCCATAGCCGATGATCGAAAGATCATCGGTCAGGTCGAAGGCCTTTGCATCCTGTGCCAGGCACCCAGCCAGAAGCATGGCCGACAAAGCGAGGCCAAAGCGCACGCCGTCACGATAGGACGACAGGCTTAACACTGCGTTTATGATAACGCCGTCAGCTGGGCAAAAAGCCTGGAATTCCGGGCTCTTGCTTTATGTCAGGCTATTGCAGAAGGCCTGGATGCGTTTGCAGGCCTCCTCCAGCGCCGCATTGGAAGTGGCGTAGGAAATCCGGAAGAAGGGCGACAGGCCGAAGGCCGCGCCATGCACTACCGCCACACCCGTCGCCTCCAGGAGCTCGCTGGCGAAGTCGCCGTCGGTGGCGATCACCTTGCCTGCGGGCGTCTTCTTGCCGACCAGCTTCCTGATCGAGGGATAGACGTAAAAGGCGCCTTCGGGCTTGGGACATTCGATGCCGGTCGCCTGGTTGAGCATGGAAACGACCAGGTCGCGCCGCTCCTCGAAAATCTTCTGGAACTTCGGGATGAAATCCTGGCGGCCGTTCAGCGCTTCCACTGCCGCCCATTGCGAGATCGAGGTGGCGTTGGTCGCCGACTGGCTCTGAAGTTTCGCCATCGCCTTGATCAGGTCCTCGGGGCCTGCGCAATAGCCGATGCGCCAGCCCGTCATGGCATACGCCTTGGACACGCCGTTCATGGTCAGCGTGCGGTCGTAGAGCCCGGACTCGATTTCCAGGATGGTGGTGAATTTGAAGCCGCCATAGACCAGATGCTCATACATGTCGTCGGTCAGCACCCAGACGTGGGGATGCTTCATCAGAACATCGGTCAGCGCCTTGAGCTGTTCGCGTGTGTAGCAGGCGCCCGTGGGATTCGAAGGCTGGTTGAAGATCAACCATTTGGTTTTGGGCGTGATCGCCTTGTCCAGCGCTTCCGGCGTCAGGCGGAAGCCGGACTCCAGGGTGGTTTCGATGACCACAGGCTTGCCGCCGCCGAGCAGCGCGATGTCGGGATAGCTCACCCAATATGGCGCCGGCACGATCACTTCATCGCCCGGATTGAGGGTCGCCAGCAGCGCGTTATAGATGATGGTCTTGCCGCCCGGCGCCACGAACGTCTGGGCCGGCTTGTAGTCGAGATTGTTTTCGCGCTTGAACTTGGCGGCGATGGCCGCGCGCAGCTCGGGAATACCTTCTACCGCGGTGTATTTGGTGTACCCGGCGTGAATCGCCTTGATCGCGGCTTGCTTGATGTTGTCGGGCGTGTCGAAATCGGGCTCGCCGGCGCCAAGGCCGATGACGTCGCGACCGGCCGCCTTCAACTCGCGCGCCTTGCTGGTCACCGCGATGGTCGGAGACGGCTGGATACGGCCAAGCGATTCGGCCAGGAACCCTTTGGGCAGCGGCATGGCGGAAACCCTTCAGAAAGAGGCTTCCCCTAGCAACCACGCTGCGGCGCGGCAAGAGCATTTCCGGCGTTGCCGGTCGCTGCCCGGTGCATAACCGCCTAACATGACGAGGCACATGCCTATGAGTCGGAGATTCCATGCGGTTTGCGGTTCTGCTGGCCTGCCTCCTGGCGGTCAGCGCCTGTTCCAAGCCTCGGCCTCCCGTGGGGAAATGGGAGGGCGGCTATGAAGGCGGTGGCGACCTGGTGGCGGCGCGGGTGGAGATTCTGCCAGGCGGCGGGGTCAAGGTCAGCGCGCCGGACATCACCAGCGCCATGGGCAGCCGCGAACAGGTCGATGCCTTGCGCGCCCAGCTGGCAGCGGACCTGGCCAATGGCTGGAGCGAGGTCACGCCGAGAACATTCGATTTCGACGGCAAGACTTTCAGGAAACCCGGCGGAGTGGCGCCACAGATGGTATGGGACAAGGACACCAATCAGATGACGCTTGAGCTTTACATCGGCGCGCGCCCGGCCATGCCTGTGGCGTTGCGGCCCGTGGATGGCTTTCACGATAATCCGTTTGCTTCGGGGTGAGGAGCGGTTCGCCAAAGGCAAACGCAATGGTCCAGTGGACCATTGCGAGAGACGAACGCCGCGAGCTTGGGCGAGCGGCCGGCAGAGAGTCAGTAGCCGATCGCGATAGCGCGAACAGGAGCGTTCGCAATTGCGTGGGTTCGCGATGCCGGAGTGGACGCAGGCACCAGGATGATGCTGGCCTGGGGATGGCGTGCTTGCGTCGAAATGGAATGGACGGTGCTCAGGAGGACCAAAGCGCCGCTTGCCAGCAGCACAGCGCCCAGATGCGAAAACATGACGTTCCCCGGATTTCGGACGGTCTGCTTCTAAAAGACAAAACTTAACGGGTGATGTTTCCGCTGGCCGCGACTTGGGCACAAACTTTATCAATACCTCCAAGACTGAGAACATGGTTGACAGTCCGTAACCATCCCCGGAGCAGACAATGCCCAAACCAGCAGCCTTCGATCCGCTCTCCCTCCCTGAGAATAACGCCTCGGGCTATCCGGCCCCCTACAACGCGGCGCAGACACGCCGCTTCAACCGCAGGCTGGGCGATCATGCCGGACTGACGAACTTTGGCGTGGTGCTCACCCGGATCGCGCCGGGTGGGCAGTCGTCACACCGCCATGCCCATTCCACCCAGGACGAATTCATCTGGGTACTGGAAGGCGAAACCGTACTCAAAACCGATGCCGGCGAGCAGACACTGGCGGCGGGCATGTGCGTGGGTTTTCCTGCAGGGTTGGCTGATGCGCATCATTTTCTCAATCACAGCGACCGGGATGTGCTGCTCTTGGTTGTTGGCGACCGCTCGAAGGGCGATGTCGTCACCTATCCCGACGTCGACATGCATCTGATCGGTGGCCAAGGCATGTTTCACAAGGATGGGCGGAAGTACGATTAGGCATGACTGCGCGCTTTTGGCCTTCCAAAACGCCGCGTTGACAATCTGTCCGCTAGGCCCGAATTTTTGAGTCAAAATCGCTGTCAAAGCGATCCACTGCCGGGGCTGGACAAAGGTGTCTTCATGAAAATCCGATTTTCTTTTGCCGCCATCACATTGGCATCGCTTGCGTGCGCGGGCGCCAGCATGGCGCAACAGCAGGCGCCGGCAGGGGTGACGGAAGGCGTGGACCCGGCGATTGCGCGCCGCGTGGCTGCCGAGCCGATGGCGCCGGTGACATTCAACATCCCGCCCGCCACCAACGAATGGCTGACCTGGGGCTATGACCAGGAGCGCACGGGCTGGAACCGCGTCGAAACAACGCTGTCGCCGAAGAATGTCTCGCGCCTGAAGGAAATCTGGTCCACGCAGCTTTCGGTGCCGGTGGACAAATATGTCCTCTCCACCATGACCGCGCCGGTCGTGGCGGCCGGCGTTACCACCTCCGCAGGGCCCAAGGACATGGTGTTCATCCTGGGTGCCAACAACATGCTCTACGCACTCGACGCGGGCAGTGGCCAGATCCTGTGGCAGAAAAGCTATCCCAATCCGAGATCGCCCCAGAAGACCAAGGAGTGGCTTTGCCCCGGCACACCCAACGACACGCCAACCATCGACAGGGCTCGCGGCATCGTCTTCTTCATTACCGGCGACGGTGTGCTGCGCGGGTTAAACTTGGCCGACGGCGCCGAGCGACTGGCGCCCGTCTCGATGACCGCGCCCTTCGCGCGTGCCTGGAGCCTGAACCTGATCGACAATGTGCTCTATTCCACCACCGGGCGCGCTTGTGGTGAAGTCGGCGACAAGAACAGCCTCGAATATGTCGCTGCCATTTCGGGCCTGCGCCGCGCGGGCAACGGACCGCTGCTCGATGCTTCGGCGGTGAATGCCGCCGATGTCAGTGATCTTGCCCATCCGCAAGTTGTCCATCTGTTTGTCAGCGGTGCGCGTCCGGCCGCGCCCTGGGGCCGCGGCGGTGCCGCGCGCGCGCCGGGAGGTATCGTGCTGGAGACAAGCGACGGCCGCTATGATCCCGCCGCAGGCGATTTCAGCGAAAGCATCCTCAAGGTGGCGCCCAAGGCGGTCCGGCTGATGGACAGCTACACGCCGACCAACTGGATGGACAATCTGAATCACGACATGTCCGGCTCGACCACGCCGGTCGTGTTCAACTTCGCCGGCAAGACGCTGATCGCGGCCTCGCAGAAAGAGGCCGTGCTGCGCATCCTCGATGCCTCGAATCTGGGGGGTGTGAACCACATGACGCCCCTGTGGCAGTCTTCCAAACTTGGTAATGACGAAAAGACCGGCACCGATCCCAGCCGCGGCGTGTGGGGCGCCATCGCGACGTACGAGAATAACGGTCACCGGTATCTCTACCTGCCGCTCTATGGCCACCCGTCCAAGGACGCGCCCACCTTCCCGGTGACCAACGGACCTCGCAATGATGGCTCGGTCATGGCGTTCGAGGTGAAGAGTGACGGCGGCAAGATTTCGGCCCTGCCATTATGGACGTCCACCAACATGATCATGCCAGACCCGCCGGTGGTGGCGAACGGCGTTGTATATGCGCTTTCGACCGGCGGCCAGGCGATGCAAAACATGGCGCACCCCGGCGAGAAGCGGATGACCTATGACGTGAGTGCGGTCCTGCGCTCCACGCCTGTCAGCAACATGGTGCTCTATGCCTATGACGCCGAGAGTGGAAAACAACTCTGGTCCAGCGGCAAGTCACTCACCGACTGGGTGCATTTCAGCGAGCCGGTTGTGGCGCTGGGCAAGATCTTTGTCGTGACACACGACGCCCATGTGGTGGCCTTCGGCGTGAGCAAATAACGTAACAAATGACACTATTGTGACGACTGGGCAGAACGGGAGTCCGCCCCCGCGCGCGGGCTATTAATTGTGCAGTCCGGCAGGGAACCAGAAATTTGTTTCGCCGGACCTGAACAGCGGGCGGGGCGGCGACACTCCGTTACAAATTAGAACACCTCCAACTCTTCACCTTGGGCGGTGGCGGGAGGAAAATCCACCTTGGCTTTGTGTCCGTTCGGCGCTCCACCTTAAGGATATATGGCCATCGCGGACGGTCGGACCGGCTTAGGTGCCCCCCACGTTAAGCCATCAGTCCGGCCGTCCATTATTCTCCAAAACCTCAAGCTTTCTGCCCGGCGCGACAAAGCTTTACAGCGCCGGGGCTTGCCTCGGCGCCTGCGACAGCCATATTTGCGCCTGCGGGGCCTTTCAGAGCGTATGGGGGCCTTAGGAGATACAACCGATCACAACGGGCCCCAGGCCCCCCATTTTTTGGCAAAGAGAGTTCGATGAAGTCCTTATTTCGTGGCGCCTTCTTACATGGCGCGAGCGCCAGTGTGCTCGCTCTCGGCCTGGCCGCCTGCACCGCCAATCCCCAGGCACTGAGCCGGCCTGGTGACGTGCCGCCGGCCTTTACCGCGCCGATGGACAAAGCGGCTCCCGTCTGGCCCAAGGCTGGCTGGTGGGCGAATTTCGGCTCCACCGAACTGACCCCGCTGGAGGAAACGGCGCAGAAGGAGAATCTCGACATTGCCGCCGCCGCGGCCCAGGTGCTGGCGGCCGAAGCCAATGACGGCGTCGCGCTGGCGGCGCTGTTTCCCACCCTGGGAAGCTCGTTTGGAGCGTCCCGCTCCGGTTCCAACACTCCGAGCTTCAATACGGGCACCAGCAACGCAATGTCGCGGGCCCGCAATTCCTTCACTGCCGGCCTGACCGCCAACTACCAACAGGGCTTTTTTGGTACCCAGTATTTCGATCTTCAGGCCTCGCGCGAGAACCTCCGGGCCCAGCGCTACGCCGCTGCGGTCACCGGTATTTCGGTTTCGAGCCAGGTGGCGGATGAATATTTCTCGGTTCTGTCCTTCCGCGAGCGCATTGCCATTGCCAATGCCAACATTGCCGCCGCCAAGCGCATTCTGGCGATCACTCAGGCCAAGGTGAACAGCGGCATTTCCTCCAATCTCGATCTGGCGGAAGAGGAAGCGACCGTGGCCCAGCAGGAATCCACCCTGCCCGGCCTGATCGAATCGGAAAAGGAGGCGCGCTATTCACTGGCCATCCTCCTGGGCCGGGCGCCCGAAGGTTATGACGTCAAGTCGCAAAATCTGGACGGTATCGTGTCACCGGCCGTGCAGCCCGGCCTTCCATCCGAGCTTCTTCTGCGCAATCCCGGTATCGCCCAAGCTGAGGCCGAGCTTTATGCCGCCCATGCCAATGTCAATGCGGCGCGCGCCACCTACTTTCCGTCCCTGAGTTTGACCGGTAGCCTTGATTCCGGCCCGGTAACACGGCTTTCGGAGCTGTTCACTCCGGCCAGCCTCTTCTGGAGCATCGGCGCATCGGTGCTGCAGACCATCTTCGACGGCGGCCGTATCCATGCCCAGAACGACCTTGCCAGGGCACAGGAGCAGCAACTGATTGCCACCTATCGCAAGGCCGTCTTCACCGCCTTCCAGGACGTCGAATCCGCTCTGGGCACGGTCAAGTCGACCAATGACACCCTAGCGCTGCTTGAGGTGGAGACCAAGGCGGATGCGGAAGCCTTCCGCATCTCCGAGCTGCAATATCGCGAGGGCACCATCGACATCGTCCAGCTGCTCCAGAACCAACAGAATCTGTTCAATGCCCAGCAGGCGCTGGTGCAGACCAAGCTCGGCAGGCTGGAAGCCAGCATCGCGCTCTATAATGCGCTAGGCGGCGGTTGGGAGCAGAAGGCCTCGGATGCGGTGTATAAGAACCAGCTCGACTGGTGGCCGCTGTAGCTCAGTAAAACCTTGTCATTCCCGGCCCAGCATTGCGCAAGCAATGCGAGGGGATGACAAGCGATGCTGACCGCCGCTATCTGAGATTGCCGGCGATCGCCTTGGGCAGATACGGCGCGTCGAGATAGGCCACCTCATCCGCCGACAGCTTGATGTCGGCGGCTGCAATCGCGTCGTCCAGATGGCTCATTTTGGATGCGCCGATGATCGGCGCAGTGACACCCTTAGCCAGCAACCAGGCGGTGGCGATCTGGGCGTTCGACCTGCCGTGGCGTTTGCCGGTCTCTTCGACGCGGCGCAACGTCTCGACATCGGCATCGCCGAATTTCATATCCAGGACATTGTCGCTCTTGGCGCGAGTAGACTGCCTGTCCAGTGCATGGGCGGCGGAACGTCCCAGAAAGCCCCGCGCCAATGGACTCCAGGGGATAACGCCAACCCCATGATCGCGGCAAAGAGGCAACATCTCGCGCTCCTCTTCGCGATAGACGAGATTGTAGAAATTCTGCATGGAGACGAATTTCGTCATCCCCATCTTTTCGGCGGTCGCAAGATATTTGGCGAACTGCCAGGCATGCATGGAAGAGGCGCCGATATAGCGCACCTTGCCTGATTTCACGACATCGTGCAGCGCCTCGACCGTCTCCTCGATGGGCGTGTGATGGTCGAAACGGTGGATCTGATAGAGGTCCACATAGTCGGTTCCCAGCCGACGCAGGGAGTCGTCGATTGCATGGATGATGTGCTTGCGCGACAGCCCGCCATGACGGCCGTCGAGCGCAAAGAACACCTTGGTTGCCAGAACATACGATTCGCGCTTGTCCGCGAAATCCTTGAGCGCCCTACCCACCACCTCCTCGCACACGCCAAGTGAATACATGTCGGCGGTGTCGAAGAAATTGATCCCGCCTTCCAGCGCGCGTTTGATAAAGGGCCGCGAAGTCTGATCATCCAGCACCCAGTCGCGCCATTTGGGATCGCCATAGGTCATGGTGCCCAGACAGATGCGTGAAACCTTGAGGCCGGTGTTGCCCAGGCGAACCAGTTCCATTCGATTGCTCTCCGAAATCCTTGGAGGTTTTTAGAAGCCGAACAGCGGCGCCGCAATCTTCTGGATCAGGCTGTCGAATTTCAGCCGTCCCGTGGTGACCGCCAGATTGATGCAGTCCTCGTCCAGGTCGGCCACCGGATTGTGCCGCTGGCCCGCTTCCATCACCTGCAGGTCTCCGGGAGCATAACTGCCGGTCGTGTCGCTATAGCCTCCCTGCAGCACCAGCGTGTATTCGGTGCCCTGGTGGCTGTGCGTACCGCTGTCCGCACCAGGGGTGCCGCGTAGCAGCCGGGCAGCGACAGCACCGCGGCGGAACAGGGGCACGTAAGAGAGACGCGGTCCCATCCTGCGCCAGCGCACATCGCGCAGGTCACTGCCCAGATAGTTGCGCAGCACGCCCGGTGTGCCGTCACGCGAGAGCGTGCGCCGCGGGCGATCGTAAGGTTTTACAAGATCCAGCTTCGCGAGCGTGGCCTCCAATGCGCCGGCCGCCAAAGGCTGAGGCGCAAGGTCATCCAGAAGACTTCCACCGATGGTTTCCATCTCGGCCGCCTTGGTGCGGCAGTCCGCGCAAAAATGAAGATGGGTGGCAACGATCAGGCTGGCGGCCTCGTCGGCAATGCCCGAGGCATAGGCGAGCAGCAGGGCGTCTTCGGGATGATGCGCAATACCTGCGGCATCGCGGGGGGCATGATGGGCGATCATTCGTCGCCTCCCATCGCCCGCTTCAACCGGCCCATTGCAAGCCTGAGACGCGATTTCACGGTGCCGAGGGGAATACCCAGCTCCTCGGCGATCTGGCTGTGCGGCTTGTCGGCAAAAAAGGACAATTCCACGACCTGAATCTGGTCAGCCGGCAGTTCCTTGAGTGCGAGCCTGAGTCGTCTTTCTTTCTCCGCCACCATCATGCCTGCATCCGCACCAGCCTCCGGCTCAGGCAGAAAATCGTCCGGGTCGAGCTCGGGGCGCTTCTCCCGCCTGAGCGCGTCGATGCGCAGATTGCGCGCGATGGTGAAAAGCCAGGTTGCGGCCGAGGCCTTGGCCGGATCGAACAGATGGGCCTTGCGCCAGGCGTTCAGCAGCGCCTCCTGGGCCAGTTCCTCTGCCACCGCCGCAGGCGCCCCCAGCCGGAACAGATAGGCCTTAACCCGCGGCGCGAAATACCCGAACAAGGTTGCAAAGGCTGCCCTGTCCTGCTGCGCAGCAACCCGGCCCAACAGGGCATCCATTTCGGCGACTTCGACCGGACGTGTCATGGGGCGCGCGCGGAAAAGCTGCAAAACCACGCCCCTATTACGGGCTTGGGGAAGGGAGACCGCAGTGGAATCCGGCTGCGCATAAGCCAACATAGCCCGTCTTACGAGGGAACAAGCCCGTTGGATCAATAACTTGATCCGGCCGCGCCCAAAAGGCGTAAATAGGACATGGTGGGCACTTCCAGCATATACGAAGGATGGGTGATGCACCGGCGGATCAGACCCCGGCATCATCACTTCAAATACAGCGTCTTTGCGCTCTTGCTGGACCTCGATGAGTTGCCCGCGCTGGACCGGCGCCTTCGCCTGCTCAAATTCAATCGCGGGGGACTGTTCAGTTTCCAGGACCGCGACCATGGTCCGGTCGAAGCCGGGGAACCTCGCGACCTCAGGCGCTGGCTCGATTCGCTTCTCGCCGATGCCGGCATCGTCGCCAAGGGTGCACGACGTGTGCTCTGTTATCCGCGCATCATGGGCTATGTCTTCAACCCACTCAGCGTTTGGTTCTGCCACGACGAACAGGGCTTTCTGAAAGCCATCGTCTATGAAGTCCACAACACCTACGAGGAACGGCATGCCTATGTGCTGCCGGTGGGTGAGCAAACCAGGCTGGTGCGGCACGGATGCCCAAAGAATTTCTATGTCTCGCCGTTTCTGCCGCGCGACTGCCACTATCAATTCCGCGTCCGGCCGCCGCGCGATGACATTGCCGTGGCCATCCATGAAGAAGAAGCCGGGCTGCCCATTCTCAATGCCAGCTTCGCGGGCGAGCGCCGCCCATTGACCGACGGCATGCTGTTGAAAATGCTGCTTACCTATCCGCTGATGACCTTGAAGGTGGTCATCGCGATCCATTACGAGGCCGTCAGACTCATGCTCAAAGGCGTGCGGCGGTATCCCCACCGCGCCAAGGCCATCTATACGGCGGCGGAGTAGCCTCGGTCAGCCGGAACTCATGGAACTTTTCCCGCGATCCAGGCATTGTCCCGGGGATACGCCCTCATTTCGGGCGCGCAGGACCGTGCCATTTCATGACTTCCATCGAGAGCGCCTCGGCCCACGAGCCGCAAGCCTGGTTCGAGCTGGACCGGGAGCGCCGCAAGCTTGCGATGGGCGGGGCCTGGACCATCGCCGAAAGTGCAAGGCTGGACCGAGAGCTGGCGGGCCTTGAGCTTGGCGGTCCTGGCACCGGTCGCATCACAGGCGACATGAGCATCGACGCCAGCAAGATTTCCCGCCTGGACAGCGCTGGTGCCTGGCTGCTGTTGCGTACGCGCCGGTCGCTGGAATCCGCCGGCGCCAAAGTCTCCAGCTTCAGCCTGCCTGAACTGTACGAGCCGCTGTTGGAGACACTTGATCAGGAGCGCAAGGTCGAGCACATCCGCTCGCGCATTCCGGCCGGCTTTCGCGGCCGGCTTTACCGCATCGGCCGCGGCGCCATGCATGTCTATGGCCAAACAGTGTCAATGCTTGGCTATCTGGGCCGCGTCACGGTGGAAACCGGCGAGGCCGTCGCCAAGCCAAAGCACAAATTCCGCGTCGCCGCCATGTTCCACCAGGTGGAGGAGACCGGCATAAACGCACTGCCCATCGTGGGACTGCTGGCGTTCCTGATTGGCATCGTGCTGGCCTATCAGGGCGCGGACCAATTGAAGCGTTTCGGCGCGGAAATTTTCACCATCAATCTCCTGGGCGTGGGCGTGTTGCGTGAGATCGGCGGGCTGATCACCGCCATCATCGTGGCGGGCCGTTCCGGCTCCGCCTTCACCGCCCATATCGGAACCATGCGCGTCAATGAAGAGATTGACGCCATGCAGACCATGGGCCTCAACACTGTTGATACGCTCGTGCTGCCCCGCATCGTCGGGCTGGTGATCGCGCTGCCGCTTTTGACGTTCTATTCCGATGTCATGGGCCTGATCGGCGGCGCGGTGATGTGCTATTTCCAGCTCGGCATCACCATTCCCGTCTTCATGCGCCAGCTCAACGATGCCGTGAACGTCAACACTCTCATGGTGGGGTTGATCAAGGCGCCTGTCTTTGCCTTCGTGATCGCGCTGGTAGGTTGCTATGAAGGCTTCCAGGTCGAGCGCAACGCCGCCAGCGTGGGCCAACTCACAACCCGAGCCGTGGTGGAGAGCGTTTTCATGGTGATCGTGCTGGATGCCGCCTTTTCCGTCATGTTTTCCGTGCTGGGGATCTGATGCCAGACCGCGGAAAAAAAGATGTCATCATCAAAGTGCGCGGCCTGGTCAACGCCTTTGGCAACAAGATCATCCACGACCATATCGACCTCGACGTTTATCGGGGCGAGGTACTGGGCGTCGTAGGCGGCTCCGGTTCGGGCAAGTCGGTATTGCTGCGTTCCATCATCGGCCTGATCGGCCCGCGCCAGGGCACCGTGGAAGTGTTCGGCGATCCCATCAGCGGCGATATCGAAAGTCCTGGCATGCGGCTGCTTGAAATGCGCTGGGGCGTGCTTTTCCAGGAAGGCGCACTGTTCTCCTCGCAGACGGTGGCGGAAAACATTCAAGTGCCCTTGCGGGAATATACCAGCATGAGCCAGGAACTGATGGACGAAATTGCCTGCATGAAGCTCGGCATGGTGGGTCTGGCGCCCGATGCCGGCAGCAAATTCCCCTCCGAACTGTCCGGCGGCATGAAGAAACGCGCAGGCCTTGCCCGCGCGCTTGCGCTCGATCCCGAACTGCTGTTCCTGGACGAACCGACGGCGGGGCTTGATCCCATTTCCGCCAATCAATTCGATGAATTGATCCGGCAACTTCAGAAAGTGCTGGGCCTCACCGTCTTTCTGGTTACACACGACCTGGACACGCTGCGCGCGATTACCGACCGCATAGCAGTCTTGGTGAACAAGAAGCTGGTGATCGGCACCATCGACGAACTGCGCCGCAACAAGGATCCGTGGATCCAGGATTATTTCTCCGGCGTACGAGGCCGGGCGGCGCTTGCATCAGAGGAGGCGCGATAATGGAAACCAAGGCCAATTATGTCGCGGTGGGCGCATTCGTGCTGGCCTGCGTGATCGGACTGGTGGTAACGATCCTGTGGCTGGCCGGTGTCCAGTACAGCCAGGAATATGCGTACTACCAGTCTTACTTCAAAGGTCCGGTCACCGGCCTCGGCAAGGGGACGCTCACCCGTTACAACGGCATCGAAGTGGGCCGCATCACCAATCTGGAATTCGATCCATCCGATCCCCAGCGCGTTATCGTGACCATGCAGGTCCAGCCAAACCTCAACATTCGCAATGACAGCGTCGCCTCGATAGAAAGCCAGGGATTGACGGGAGGAACTTATGTCGAGATCAGCGGTGGCACGACCAAAGCACCGCTGCTGGTGACACAGGACGGCCAGCGCTATCCGGTGATCCGCACCAAACCGTCCACCTTCGCCCAGCTGGAGCAGTCCGCGCCGGAGGTCGTTGCCAAGCTCAATATCGCGGCCTCCCGTATCAACGACCTGCTCAACGACAACAACAGGCGGGCAATCGCCCAGGTGCTGGCCAATCTTGACGAGACCACCCAGGTGATTGCGCGGCGCAGCGCCGACATCGACGCCGCCATCGACAACGCCAACAAGGCCGTGACCAATTTCGACCAGGCGTCAAAGGACTTTAAGCCGGCTATCGAGCATGTGGATCTGACGGTTCAGAAATACGGCAAGGTGGCAGATGACGCCGATGCATTTATCAAGGGTGACGGCTTGGCCCAGCTTTCCGACCTGATCGGGGAATCCCGCAGGCTGGTGGCCAATCTCAGCCAATTCTCCGACCAGCTCAATCGCCAGCCGACCGGACTTCTGTTTGGCGACCGGCGCAAGGGATATGAACCCAAATGACACGCTCCATAATTGCGCGGCGGCTTTTCCTAACCGGCGTCCCTTCGCTCGCACTTTCCGCGTGCGGCAGCAATTTGCTTGGACTTGGGCCACCCGAAGCCTCAACGATCTACGTGGCGGCGCCCAAATTCCCGCCCGCGACTGCCGGCGGCGAAAAGGTGAAATGGGCGCTAGCCATCCTGCGACCCGACGTGGCGGCGGGACTCGATACCGATCGTATTTCGCTGACCCAGCCCGACGGCACAATGGATTACTACGCCAAGGCCAACTATCCCGACCGCCTGCCCGCGGTTGTCCAGCAGGTTCTTCTGGATGGTTTTGAGTCGTCCGGCCGAATCGACGCGGTGGCGCGGGAACAGGATGCGCTGCATGCCGACTATAATCTGGCGGTCGAGCTCAAGGATTTCGCCGCCCATTACAGCCAGCGGGATGGGATTCCCGAGGTCAGCGTCGTCATCACGGTCAAGCTGACCACCGCCCATGGTCGCGACATTGTCGGCAGCTTTTCAACGACCCAGACCGGAACGGCATCTGCCAACAGCGCGGGCGCGGCAACCCAAGCCTTGCAGCAGGCATTGGGCGCGGCTGTAATCCAAATCGTCAACTGGACACTCGCGGCGCCTTTCCCCGTCAACCAGCAGCCCGCGTCCACTGCTTCGCCGGGAAAACCGGCGGAGGAGTTGCTGCATGACGCTACCCGCGGCACCAACCGCGCGGGCGCAGATCGCGTCCCCCAATAGTTCCCCCATGTTAAAAAAATAGTCGGCGGAACGGCCGCAACCTGTTCTGTGTTTCTTCCAGACGTGATTTCTGGATTTGGAGCGGCAAATGCTCAAATGGGCCGTAATCTTTCTGGTGGTCGGCTTGGTTGCAGGCCTCTTGGGCTTCACCAGCGTGGCAGGCGCATCTATCGCCATCGCCAAGACGCTCTTCTTCATCTTTATGCTGATCTTCCTGGTGCTGCTGATTGCAGGCCTCACCGTGGCAAGACGGGTCGGCTGACGAAGCGTCTCAAGCCAGTTTTTGCACAGCCCTGGCCAAGTCCCGCCAGGGCTTGATGTCCCAATGATTGGCGGCAAGCGGCGATGGCGAAGGCAGAACGAACACGCGCGTAATCCCTATTCCTTCCAGCTGTTCGCCCGCAACTGCGTTAGCGCCCATCACCTTGCGCCCGCCATTGAGGCTGGTGAAGGCCAGGATGGCGGGCTTCACTTTGCGGATGCGCGCTTCCAGTGCCGCCACGGCCTTGGGTCCCAGCGCGTCCTTGGGCAACTGATGGTCCATGCCATAAGCATATTTGGCGATGTCGGTGAGCCCGATGCCAAGGTCCCCCAGCTTTTCGTAATCGTGCGGCAAAAAAAGATTTGGCGTGAGACCTACGTCATAAAGCGTCTTCCAGAATTTGTTCTGGCCGTGGGCATAATAGGCCTGTTGCAATGCCGATTGCCGGCCGGCAGCAGTACCGCAGAAGACCAGCTTGAGACCCGGTCTCAGACGGTCCGGCAAGATGTGCCTCTTGGCCATCAATGCGCGCGGATGAAATCGATCATGTCTTGCCTGAGCGGCGCAAGCCTGCGAAAGCCCCGAACCAGCGACAGGATCACCCCGACATGGCCCACGCCCTTGTAAAAGATGACCTTCACGTCACTGCCGAAGCGTTTCAGGCTTTCCGACATGTCATTTGTGTTGCTGAGCCTCACCGTATCATCGTCGCGGCCACTGATCAGAAGCATGGGCGGACGCGGACCATCGACGTGATAGACCGGCATGGAATCGGTGTTGTTGGTGCCATGAAACATATCCACGTAGACGGGATCGCTCATGGGCAGGAAATTGTAGGGCCCGGCGATGCCGATCACGCCGCGGATCCAGTCCAGGCTTCCCCCCCGGGCGGCGAGGAACTTGGGCTCCGACGCCACCATCACCGCATTGTAGGCGCCTGCCGAATGACCGGTGAGAAAAATGCGTTCTGGATCGCCGCCATATTGCGCGGCATGGGCACGGACAAAGGCCAGCGCGCCCGCCGCATCCTCGACAAAGCCCGGATATTTCACCTGCGGATAAACCCGGTAGTCCGCCACGACCACCACCATGCCGGCGCTGGTGAAGGCCTGACCGAAGGCCAGGTAGTCGGTGCGATCGCCGCCCTGCCAGCCGCCGCCATAGAAAAACAGGACCACCGGCGCGGGCGGAGTCAGGCCCACAGGGACATAGATGTCGAGCTTCTGGCGCGGCTCCGGCCCGAAGGCGAGACCCCGATGGACGCGGTAACCGACCCGCGGCACCAGCAGGTTGACCACGCCGAACGGGGAGATGTGCTGACGCAGCGTGGTGACGCCCGCCGCCGCCAGGGTCTTCAACTTGCGCATGCAGGCGAGTTCTGGGGAAGATTTTCGCCCCTGTCTACGGTCAAAAGGGCTTGCCGGTTCATCTTTTTGCCCGTCGATCTTTTGACAAGACAGACGGCTTCGCCCTGTGCCATCGTTCGCGTAAAATTGGGGAGGATTTGACCATGACGTTCACGCCCACGCGCCGCTGCTTCCTGCAAACGTCCTCGGCTTTGGGCGCCGGCCTGGCAGCCGGCGGTCTGGGGCTGACCCCGGCTGCGGCCAAGCCGCTTGCCTTCCGCTATGGCTATAGCGCGATTTCCTGGGGCACGAATATCGAGGAGGCCATCAAGGTCGGCCAGCGGCTCAAGATGCCCGGGATCGAGCCCTTCCGCGACAATGTGTTGAATTATCTCAACAAGCCGCTGGCGCTCAAAAAGCTGATGGATGATGCCGGCGTGCAGATGGTGACCTGCTCCAATGGCGGCGGGCCCGATTTCTCCGGCAATTTCTTCGATCCCGCCAAGACCCCCAAGACCATCGCGGACCACATCAAGCTCGCGCGCGACTTCATCAGGCCCTTCGGCTACTGCGACCACTTCAAGATGAACAATGGTCCGCGGCCACCGGGCTATGACGTCAGCGACGACCAGATCAAGGTCTGCGCCGATGCGCTGAACGCCATTGGCATGGAGACCATCAAATTCGGCATCAAGCTGGCGCCGCATCCCCATGTCGGCTCGCTGATCCAGACAGAGCATGAGACCCGCAAGCTGATGGAGCTGACCGACCCGCGCTATGTCTGGCTCACCACCGACACCTCGCATCTGACTCTGGGCGGCATGGACCCGCTGCAGATCATGAAGGATTATTGGCCGCGTGTGGCCGAGGTCCATTACAAAGATGCACCCCGCCATCTGCGTGGCAACAAGACCCTGGCAGTACCAAAGACCGGGCCCGAAGCCGGCGGCCATGGCTGGTTCCGCAATCTGGGTGGCGACGTCGATCACCCCGATTCCGGCGGCGTGGACTTTCCGGCTATCCAGGCCTTTCTGATAGAGAAAAACTTCAAGGGCTGGGTGACGCTGGACCTTGATGCCTCCATGATCCCCAAAGGCAGCAACATGGAAGAGACCATCAAGGGCAACCTCAAATATCTGGTCGATGTCCTGCATGTGGATCCCGCGACGGTCTAGTCTTTTTGTGGCGCTGGCGCTGCTTTTGCCGCTGGCCCCATTCGTTTCACAGTCCGACGCTGCAACAATCACTGTACTCGCGCCGGCTTCCGCTCAAGCCGGCCTTCAACCTTTGGCGGCGCAATATGCTGCCAGCACCGGGACGGCCGTGACTCTGGGCGGGGGGTCGCGCGCCAAGGTTATCGACGCTCTCAAAAGCGGCCCCGCTGATGTCGTGGTTCTGCCCACCCGTGACATGGCGGATCTGCCCAATGTCACGGGCATGACGCCGCTTGGCCGCATTACGGTGGGAGTGGCCGTGAAAGCGGGTGCAAAAGTCCCTGACATTTCCACAGTGGAGAAATTCCGCGCCGCGCTGCTCGCGGCCAAGGGCGTGGCCTTTACCGATCCCGCCGCAGGTACCTCCGCAGGCCAGGTGATCGACGCCATGCTGGCGGCACCAGAGTTCAAGGGCGTCAAACGCGTGCCGGTGCAGGGTCTGGCGGTGACGGCGTTGGCAAGCGGCACCGCCGACATCGCGCTTCAGATGCTGCCCGAACTCGCCCATGACAAGACTGTCGCGCTGGCCGGTCCGGTTCCCTCCGCTTACGGCGCGGGTGTGGATTTCTCTGCCGGCATTGCGTCAGTCACCAGCGATGCCCTGCAGGCGGAAGCCTTCCTCACCTATCTGGCGGATCCCAAGAACGCGGCACTGTGGCGGCAGAACGGGCTCGAACCCCTCTTCCACTGATCTGCTGCGTTGCACATTTTTTTGGCAACCTGCCACGAGACAATCATGCAGGCCCCGTTTCACAAGGCCTTTCCAAGCTCCCGGATTGGTGCCTTAATGGTGCGTCGCAGCAATCTGGTTGGGAAGGACATTCGCCATGGGTCAGGAGCCTGCTTCGACATTCTTCAGCCACGTCAAACCTGGCGACACCCAGTACAAAGGCGGCGGCCTGCGTGACTTCTTCCTTTACCGCGACCTGGGCATAGCCGGCGCCACCAAGGGCAAGGTGATCGCGCATCTGGTGAAGGCCAATCTGCCGCCCACCGACGGCACGGGCTGGCATTACCATGTCTGCGATTTCCAGATCGTGGTCATGATGAAAGGCTGGGCCAAGTTCATGTATGAAGACAAGGTCACACTGGTGGAAGCCGGCGATGTCGTGCACCAGCGGCCCGGGATGGTGCATTACCTGTTCGATTACTCACCCGACATGGAATATCTGGAGATCGTATCGCCGGCCGATTTTGGCACGGTGTCGGCGCTCGCCCCTACGGAAGACGTCCCGCACGTTACCGCGTGGGAATAAACAGCGGTTCGCTGCGTGGTTACTCCATGGCCGGCACCACGCCCCTTGGCGCAGTGCTGAGGGCCTTGATGATGGCGATTTCGCGGGCCCGGTATGGCGCGCCGTCCGGACGCAGCAGGTCATGGAACCAGACGACCGGGGGCCTCAGCACATAGGGCCGCTGCCAGCTGTCCCATGGCATGTCGGTCTGCGTCTTGCCATTGACGAAGCCCCAATTGAACATCCCCACATTCATCCGCTTGCCGATCGGTAGCACTGTATCAATGGTCGAGCCAGCGCTGCGCGCCATGTATTCGGTACAGATTACCGGACGGCCATAGCCGGTGAGCGAATTGATCCGCGCCGTGAATTCCTCCGGCCAGCCGTAATTGTGGAAGCTGATCACATCGGATTGGGTGAGCTGGGTCTTTTCCACGTCATTGAGATGATCGAGATCGTTCCAGTTGTCATCATGCCAGATCCCGCTGGTCAAAGGCTGTGACGGGTCAACCGCACGCGCCCAGTCGAACACGCGCGGCAACAGCATCGCCACATGCTGGAACAATTGCGGATCGCGCTCCTTGTAATTGGCGCTGGTATTGTCGGGCTCGTTCCACAGGTCCCAGCCCAGAATGCGATCGTCCTTGGCAAAACTGCTCATCACATCCTTCACATAGGATTCGAGGCGCGGATATTGCGCCGGGTCGGCCAAGGCACGGGCGCCAGGCCCCTGCACCCAGCCTGAATTGTGCACGCCCGGAATCGGCGGGCGCTGCGGGCCCAGTTTCGGATTGGGATCCCAGCAGCTGTCGAACAACACGAACAGCGGCTTGACGCCACGCCTGGCGGCAATATCGAGAAAGACGCCAATGCGCTTCTTGAAGCCTGCCGCATCCTGTTGCCACAACGCGTCATGCAGGAAGACGCGCATTGTGGTCATGCCCATGCTTTGCGCCCAGCCCATCTCCCGGTCGATTTCGGCGGGATTGAAGCTTGCGGCCTGCCACATCTCGAACTGATTGATGGCGTCGGCTGGGATATAATTGCTTCCCACCAGCCATTTCTGCCGCCCGTACCAGTCATTTGCTTGGGCTTGCGTCCAGCGCTCGCGCGCCTCCACCGGCACTGCCAGCGCCATGAGCGCGCAGGCCAAAAGCAGCTTCCTCATTTTTCCCCCGATGGTGCTTGTTTCTTTACGGAATGCGCGGATCTTCGCCCGTATGCGCCAAGCGGATCGCCTCTCTGAGCTTGGGCGCCAGCAGTGCGTAATCCAGCATCACCTTCTCAGCCTCGGTATCCTTGACCGCGGCCAAGGGAATTTCGAAATCCCCCGCATTCTCGACATAAACCACAAGTTCGCCTTTGCGCACCTGGCGCACCGCGCCGAATGACTTGCCGCCCCCTGCCAGAAACACGTCAAAGCCTTCGCGGATGTTTTCGTGCATGGCGCCCTCTAATAATAGCGTGGAATGGGACCCAGTTGCGGCGTGACATGGCCACCCAAATCAAACATCACCTCATCAATATAGCACCAACCCCAGCCTTCCGGCGGGTCATAACCCTCAATGATTGGATGCTGCGTGTGATGGAAGTGCCTGGTGGCATGCTTGCCGCGTGACTGGTCGCAGCAGCCGACATGACCGCAGGTGCGGCAGATGCGAAGATGGAACCACTCCCAGCCCAGTTTGAGGCACTCCTCGCAGCCTTTGGCGCTGGGCGCCACTTTCCGGATCGTGCCCAGATGGGAGCAGAAATCGTCGCTCATTACTCCGCCGCCGCTTTCTGTTCTTCCCGCGCGCGCTGGCGCGCCAAATAGGCATGGATCGCCGACACTACGGTCGAGCCCTCGCCCACCGCGGCAGCCACGCGCTTGACCGAACCGCAGCGGACGTCACCAACGGCAAATATGCCGTCGCAGTTGGTGGCAAGCAGATGACTGCCACCCGCGCCCGTGATCACAAATCCTTTGTCATCCAGCGCTATGCCCGAGCCTTCCAGCCAGTCGGTGTTAGGATCCGCGCCAATGAAGGAAAAGATGTGGCTCATCGCATGTTCGCTTTCCGCGCCGGAATCGCGATTTCTCCAGCGCACGCGGCTGAGCGACGATTCGCCGCCTTCGAGGCCGCAGATCTCCGTGCGCAAAACCACCTCGATATTGGATAGCGCCCTGATGCGGTCAATCAGATATTGCGACATTGTGTCTTCCAGGCTTCTGCCGCGCACGATCATCCAGAGCTTCTTGACCTTTTCGGCCAAGTACACCGCTGCCTGGCCCGCGGAATTGCCAGCTCCCGCGAGCGCGACTTCCTGGCCCGCGCAAAGCTTGGTCTCGATGGCGCTGGCCCAGTAATGCACGCAAGTGCCCTCGAAATCCGAGAGGTTGGGAATGCCGAGCCGGCGATACTGCGCGCCGGAAGCCAGAACCAGGGTTTTGGCTTTCACGCTCGCGCCGCTCCCCAGCCTGACTTCGAAGCGCACGCCATTTGTGCCGCCAGCCGCCAGTAGCCGGGCCTCTTCTGGAATGGAGATCTCCGCGCCGAATTTCTGTGCCTGGTTATAGGCCCTGGCCATCAGGGCGAGGCCCGAGATCCCGGTGGGAAAACCAAGATAGTTTTCGATCCGCGAAGATGCCCCGGCTTGGCCGCCGAAACTGCGACAGTCCAGCACAATCGTGCAAAGCCCTTCGGACGCGGCATAAACCGCCGCGGCAAGCCCGGCGGGTCCCGCGCCAACGATCACAGTGTCATAGATCATGTCGGGATCGATCGGCCTCAAGAGACCGATGCAGCGCGCCAGTTCGCTTTCGGTTGGATTGCGCAAGATTTGCCCGCCCGGGCATAGAACGATTGGCAAATGCTCCGGCTGGATGACGAAGCGCTTGAGCAGGGTCTGGGCACACGGGTCGCTAACCGAATCGAGGGCGCGATGAGGATGGCCATTGCGCCTGAGGAAATTCTCCAATCTCAGCATGTCGCCCGAACCGGCCGGGCCGATCAGGATAGGACCGGCCTGCCCCAATTGCAGTAACCCGACCCGGCGCAAGATCAAGGCACGCATGATGCGCTCGCCGAGCACGGCTTCCTGCACGAGGACATCGCGCAACCGGCGTGGCGGCAGCACAATCGCCTCGACATCCCCGCGTGCTATTGCATCGACCAGCGACGGACGGCCCGAAAGCTGCGCCAGCTCTCCCAGAAAACCGCCGGGACCATGCTGTGTGATAGATTCGCCCCGCGAGACGGCCCCGCCCTGGCGCACGTCGATGGCGCCTTTGAGCACAAAGGCGAGCCCGGGCGCGACTTCGCCTGCCTTCATGATGAAGGCGCCGTCCGGGAAATTTGATACCTCGCCGAAACGGCGCAAGCGCGCGATATCCTGTTCCTCCAGATGCGGGAACATCTGGTGGCGGCGAGTGTCGAGCAGAGAAGGTTCCTGTGCCATGCTTGGAAGCGTACAAAAGCCTGACCGAACCGTCATCCCTGAATTCGGCGGAACTGGCGCGTTAAATCCGCAATGACAAGGAGGACTTGATGCTTCGGCTAATTTTGCTGATGGTTCTGATACTTGCGATTTTTGGTTCGGTGCCAATGTGGGGTTATTCGACGGGCTGGGGCTATGGTCCCTCCGGTGGCCTCGGTCTGGTGCTTCTGATCGCCATCATCTTGATATTGGCGGGCCGGCTTTAGCGCTTCAGCAGGCGGACGGCTTTCAATGCGCGGCGAATGAGACCCTCCGCCAGGGGTTGCAGCGTTTGCCGCGGTGCAAGCGCGGCTTCGATTTCCGTCAAAACCTCCTCTGGCAGCGCCGCGCGCCCCGGCGCCGGTCTGGCAGCGGTAACAGAAACACTCTCGCGCGTCAGGCCCCAGAATTGCGCGATACGCCGGCTCGAAGAAACTCCGGCATCCAGAATGAAAGGCGCTACCGCGCCCACGTCTAGGGAATCGATGGGCGTGCCGTGGCCGAGCATTGGCAAGGTGTAGAACTCAAGCTGACTGTCCCAGGACAGTCGCATGGCGCCATTGACCAGTTCCTGTCTTGCTGCGCCGAGCGTCAGGCCATGCATGTTGGCCCATTGCGCCACGCTCGCCTGGGCATTGTTGATATTGACGGTCGTGTCCAGCGCGCCATGCCAGATCGAGATCTTCGGCCATCGGCCGCTGTGGGCGGATGCCGCACGCACCTGATCGCCCCATTGCTGCGGTGTCCTCAGCGGCGCACTACGCATCGCTTCCATTGCGTCGCGCACATTCTGGGCGACGCCGAATGGAAGCCCCGCAATGATGGCACCGCCCGCGAACAGTTCAGGGTAGGTTGAAAGCATCGCTGCGGTCATCGCGCCGCCCGCCGATAAGCCCGTGATGAAGACGCGCGCGCTACTGAGCCGATGCGTCTCGACCATTGTGCCTATCATCGCGGCTATAGAGGCGCATTCACCTTGCCCGCGGGTGATATCTTCGGGATTGAACCAATTAAAGCAGGTGTTGGGGTTGTTGACCGCCTTCTGTTCCGGCGCCAGCACCGCAAAGCCCAGCTGCTGGCCGAGTTCGCACCAGCCGGCGCCGGCGCCATAGCCATTGGCTGTCTGGCCGCAGCCGTGCAGGACCACAACCAACGGCGCACCTGACTTCAAGGATTCCGGCAGATAGAGAAACATCCGCAAGTTGCCCGGGTTCGGCGAGAACGGTGCTTCCGTCAGCTGGGGGCTCGCCAGCACCGGGCGCGGCTGGAGGGGTGTCGATCTCGCGCCAGGCTTCAATCCGTCAGACTGCATCCAGGCCACCAATCTCCGCCACATCTGGGCATTCCTCGATATTATGTTGCGGTGCAGCAATTACAAGAGCGGCAGGGCCCTCGCCAATGCTTCAAATTTGCGACCGTGATTTTACCCATCTTTTACCAGAGGCTTAATCGGGGCGCTGTGCCGGACACGACTCTTGGGTTATTTGCGCATGGACCAATTGGAGGGGGCGACCGCTCTGCAGAGTCTGTTGTCCGTGGCGGCGGCGCTGCGCCAGCTCGCCAACAATGACCTGTATCGCGGCGGCCAAGCACTTTATCTCCTGACCGCCGAGGCCCTGGAAAAGCGCGCCGAATGGCTTTGCCTTCACTTTGCCGCAAGAGGGGAGCGAAATACTTGCCCAAGAGCGCGGCGAGCGACCTGACGATCCCCAACTGCACAAGCCTGTGGACTTGATCATCTAGGGCGAAGGTATGTCCGCGGGAGGCCGTGCCGACTTGCAGGCACTCTCCTGGCATTGGACAATCGGGCGCATGGAGCCCTATCTCTATTTTGGCAGCTTGGGACCGCACGAACGCCAGTTCCAGATACCCAACTTTGTCGGCCTGACCCTGCAACCCAAGCATGACCGTGAGATAAATCACGATCTCACCGCGGCCCTGCCCTATGACGATGGCAGCATCGCGAAGATCCAGGCCCAGGATGTGCTTGAGCACCTGCCATTCGACAAGGTGGCCTCTGTCCTGGACGAGATCTACCGCGTGCTCAGGCCCGGAGGCATCTTTCGCCTCAGCGTGCCGGACTATCGCAGCCCGGTGCAGAAGCGTCGCTCCGTCTATGATTGGCGCGGCAGAGTGACCGGCGACATTTTGATGGGTGCCCAGCCCTATTTCGATGACACCAGCGGCGATGCGCGGATGCGCTTTACCGGGGAAGGCGAAGCCCATCTCTGGTTTCCCCGCTATGAGCTCGTCACCCACCTCGTGCTTAAATCGGAAATCCGCAAAAGCACGATCAAATTCTATCAGGGTTTTCTCGATGACCACACTTACCTGGCCGAACCATTCCCGGAAGACGAGATGTTCGTGATCCGCGCCTTGCCGCATGACCGCCGCGCCGGCGGCCAGCCCGTTTCGATCGTGGCCGATTTCGTGAAATGACAGCGGCCGGAAAATCTTCCCCGATCCACCTGGCCTATCTTGCGACCTTGCTCGTCAAGGGGTTTGACGGCGCGGTGGAGATCCTGGCCGGCCTGGTGATCTTTCTCACCGGGCCGGCGCGAATATATCGCTGGGTGGTCCGCGTCACCGCACCGGAAATTTATGACGGCAGCCATGCCGCCGCCGTGCATGCCATCCGAACGGGCGCCGAACATCTGGCCACGACCGGTGCGCATTTCGTGGAATTCTACCTTGTCGCGCATGGCCTGCTTAAACTGGCCCTGGTGCTGGTTCTGTTGCGTGGTGGCGGCCGCTGGATCTTTCCGGTCGGAGTCGTGATCCTGGGCGGTTTCATCGGCTATATGAGCTGGAGGCTCAATCAGCAATGGTCGGACTGGCTGCTGGGCTTCGCGCTGTTCGATGTCCTGACACTGGCGCTGGTACTGAACGAATGGCGGCGCAGCCCGACGATGGCTTAACCGCCAAATTCCACGATATAGCCCGTGACATGCTCGTCGCGGTCGCCGTTACCCAGGGATGTCGAGAATTGCGGTACGCCATAGGAGAAGATCGATATACAGCAGACTTTCCCGACATCCCACTTGCCGCCATGCTGGAATGCCGTGGACATCCAATTTGCGTAGCGGCCATCGACCACCGTACCCTGCTCATCGCCCCGCCAGAACAATCTGCCCTTGCCGCCATCCTGGTCGCCGTCAGGCCCAGTAACCCAGCGCCATTCGCCGCGCGCGGTTTGCCGCCCGCCCATGTAGGTGACATCGGGATAGGCATGCGGGAACAAACGGTCCACCACGAATTGATACTCCGCGGCGTCATCGATGGTCGCAAGATAGCCGGGGCGGCCGTGCCAGGTTCGTCGAGCGGCAGCCACGCGATCATCCTCCCAGGCTGAGTCCGGCGCAGAGATATATTGATAGGCATGACCGGTGGGCGCCTCCACGATATCGCTGGTATCGACAGTCGGCGCTGACACCAGGCGCCAGACGATCCATGCGGCCGCGGCCACCAGCACCAGGCCCGCCACGATGGTGATCCGGTATTTCATGCATCGCGCCCCTTGTCGCGCGGCAAGCTAAGTCGATTTGGGAGATTGCTCAACGTCCATGTTTCGACAAGTGCCGGCGTATGGCCTGTAACCGCTTCTTTTTCTCGTTGCTGACTTCGGGATAACGCATTTTGAGCCCTTGCAGCGTATCGAGAATGATTTGAGACACGATCAGCCTGGCATTCTGCTTGTCGTCGGCAGGCACTGCGTACCAGGGCACGTGTTCGGTGCTGGTGGCCTCAAGGCATTCGCGATAGGCGTGCATATAGTCGGTCCAGTACCCGCGTTCTGCCAGGTCGCCCTCGTCGAATTTCCAGTTCTTGTCCGGTTCGTCGATCCGGGCCAGAAACCGCGTGCGCTGCTCCTCTTTCGAAAGGTGTAGGAAGAACTTGAGGATGCGAGTGCCATTGGCGTGCAAATGGCGCTCGAAATCGCGAATGGACCGGAACCGGTGCTCCCAGATTTTTGCGCCCCCGTTCGGCAAATTCTCGCCGCGCAGGATTTCGGGATGCACCCGCACGATCAGCACTTCCTCGTAATAGGAACGGTTGAATAACCCGATCCTGCCCCGTTCCGGTAGATCGCGGGTTGTGCGCCAAAGAAAGTCATGAGCCAGTTCGCTGACGCTGGGATGTTTGAAACTGAAGACCTGGCAGCCTTGCGGATTGATGCCCGACATCACATGGCGAATGACGCCATCCTTGCCCGCCGCATCCATTGCCTGAAAGATCAGCAGCACGGCGTAGCGGTTCGAGGCATAGAGCAGCCGTTGTTGCGCGTCCAGCCGCGCGATGTGATCGCTGAGCATGTCATGATAGTCGTCCTTGGATTTGTAGAACGGTTTGACCCGAGTCGGCCATTTCTCGATGTGGAATTTCTTGCCTTCCATGACGCGGAATTTTTCGGGATCGATTTTCATTGGCCATCCTCGCGAGTCAGAAGCCTAGCAGGCCTGACCCCATCGCCAAAGCCGCGTGTCCCGCGCATGGCAGCCCGTGCGGCAGGGATGATGGCGGGCGTACTCGGCCCGGCTACCATGTCCATAACGAGGAGGCCCATATGATCGACGCCGTCGCCAAACGCGCCCGCTTCCGTGCTCTGCATGGGCAAGGCTGCTTTGTTATCCCCAATCCATGGGATGTGGGCAGCGCCCGGTTGCTTCAGCATCTGGGATTTGACGCGCTGGCCTCGACAAGCTCCGGTCATGCCTGGGCAAAAGGAAGGCCCGATTATGCC
>DATKEP010000115.1:0-3539 GCA_035512055.1 Rhizomicrobium sp. | reverse complement strand
TTGATCCACACTGAACCCGCTCTGAGGCCATTGGCAATGCGGTGCGCCTTGCCGATGTCACGCGTCCAGACTCCTCCTGCCAGGCCATAGATTGTGTCGTTGGCAGCCGCGATCAGGCTGTCGTCCGCCTCCTTGAAGGGGATTGCGACCACGACAGGTCCGAAGATTTCCTCGCGCACCACCTTCATGCCGGGCTTGGTGTCCACCAGCACGGTGGGCTTTACGAAATAGCCGCGGCCCTCCGGCGCGCAGCCGCCGGTGACGGCACGCGCCCCTTCCTCAAGGCCCGCCTTGAGATAGCCCTTCACGCGGCCGTGCTGGACTTCCGAAACCATGGGCCCCATCTCGGTGTCGGGATCCAGGCCCAGGCCAAGCTTGATCTTCTCGGCGTTGGCCGAAATGCCTGCCACGACCCTGTCGAACACCTTCTCCTGGACAAACAGTCGCGAGCCGGCATTGCAGCATTGACCATGGTTGAAGAAGATGCCCGCGGTGGCGCCTGCGATAGCCGCATCGATGTCGGCATCATCCAGGATGATGTTGGGCGATTTGCCGCCAAGCTCCAGGCTCACTTTGCGAAGGTCCTTGGACGCTGCCTGCACGATCAGCCGGCCCACATCGGTCGAGCCTGTGAACGCCACTTTCTCCACATCGGGATGGGAAGCGAGTGCGGCGCCCGCAGTCTCGCCAAAGCCGGGCACGATATTGACCACGCCATCGGGAATACCCGCCTCCTGGAGCAATTCGCCCAGCCTGAGGCCCGACAGCGGCGTTTCCTCGGCCACTTTCAGCACGACGGTGCAGCCGGTGGCCAGTGCCGGCGCCAGCTTCCAAGCCGCCATCAGAAGGGGGAAATTCCAGGGAATGATCTGGCCGACCACGCCGATCGGCTCCGGCCGCGTATAGGACAGATAGTCGCCCGGCGAGACCAGATGCGACAGCGCAATATGCTTGCCTTCGATCTTGGTCGCCCAGCCCGACATGTAATGGAACATGTCGGCCGATAGCGGCACATCGGCCACGCGCGCCACACTGAAGGGCTTGCCATTGTCGAGGCTTTCCAGCTGCGCCAGTTCGTCGAGATGCTCCAGGATCAGGTCGCCGATCTTGTGAATCATACGTCCGCGCGCCGACGGCGTCATGCGGCTCCATGGGCCTTCAAAAGCGCGTCGTGCCGCCTTTACGGCAGCATCGATGTCGGCGGCGTCGCCTTCGGCCACCGATGCCAGCCGCATTTCGGTGGCAGGATCGAACACATCGAAATACTTTCCCGACTTTGCCTCGACCCATTTGCCGTCAATCAGCATGGGGCGCGGCTTGCTGAGCCAGCTCTTGAGCGAGGCCGGCACGCGATCGAGTGTGGAAGTTGGCACCTGTATGTTCATCTTCGTCTCCCTTTCTTTGTCCCCGCGTCTTTGTCAGCGCGATTACCCGGCCGAAACGCTAGCAGAAACCGTGCCTTCTGGCTTTGGCGTCGTAAATGCCGGAAAGACTTGGATAATCTGGGTTCCCTGCGCTAACCTTGCGACTGGGGGCAGCCATGACCAGGATTTTTCTCGCTGGCATCTTCCACGAGACGCACAGCTTCACCGACGACCGCACGGGCATTGATCGCTTCATCATCCATCGCGGCCAGGCACTGTTGGATCGCATCGGCGATGGTTCGCAGGTCGACGGTTTTCTGACCACGGCCAGGCGTGAAGGCTGGAACGTCGTGCCCGCCGCCAATTATCTGTGCGGCGCATCGGGCATGGTGGACCATGCCGTGTTCGAGGCCTTTTGGGACGAGATCCGCCCGGAACTGGTCGCGGCAATCGCGGGTGGCCTGGACGGCATCTTTCTGTCGCTGCACGGCGCCATGGTCACGACCGAACTGGAAGATCCCGATGGCGAATTGCTGGCGCGCATTCGCGCCGTATCCGGCGCGGAGCGGTTGCCCATCTTCGGTGTCTATGACCTGCACGCCACTTTGACCCAGGCGATGGGCGATCTATCCGATTGCCTGGTCTGTTATCGCCAATGCCCGCATGACGATACCTATGACAGTGCGGTGCGCGCCACCGAACTCCTGGCAAGATGTCTGAAGACCGGCATCAGGCCGCGTCAGCATGTGCTGGTGACGCCCATTGTCTGGCCGCCCACCGGCACCGGCACGCGTGATGGTCCGATGCATGCGCTGGAGCAAGCCGCTCGCCGGATGGAGCGGGATGTCCCGGGTGTCCTGGTCGTGAATATCGTGGGCGGCTATTCCTTCGCCGATGTGCGCGATGCGGGTCTTGCCTTTGGTATTGTTACCGAGGGTGATGATGAAAGCGCCAAGGCAGCTTTGCGGGAACTGGCGGAAATCGCTTGGCAACAACGGGCCGGCGGCATTCCGCACGAGCATGATCTCGATGATGTGCTGCGTGATTTCAAGCGCGATCCCAAGGGTCCGATGCTGCTGGTGGAACCGGCCGACAATATCGGCGGCGGCGCTCCCGGCGATTGCACGGACGTGATGCGAGCCCTGCTCAAGTATGACGTGTCCGGCGCTGGCGTGGTGATCGCCGATGCCGCCGCTGTGAGGGCGCTTGACCGCGTGCCGGTGGGCGGCCATGCCACCATCGCGATCGGCGGCAAGGGCAGCCGGCTGGACCTGGGGCCGGTGACGCTGGAAGTCGAACTGGTTTCACGCAGTGACGGCCGCTTTGAGCTGGAAGACTTGAAAAGCCAGATCGTGGTGCTGGGCAGGAAGATCGACATGGGCCAGACGGCGGTGGTGCGGCATCGCGGCCTGACCATACTTCTGACCAGCAAGAGGCTCGCGCCGATGGATCTGGGCCAGTGGCGCAGCCAGGGGATCGATCCCGAGAAACTCAGCGTGATCGGGGTGAAGGCTGCGGTCGGACATCGCCGGGCCTATGATCCTATTGCCTCGGCAAGCTTCACCGTGCGCACGCGGGGACCTTGCACGTCGGACCTGAAACAGCTGCCCTACAAGCGCATCCGCCGGCCGGTTTATCCGCTGGACTTTTCTTGAGCATCGATCCTGACTTGCTCTAGATTGGCATCAATCGAAAGCGGCACCTTATGATGCCGCACAGGGTGGGGACATCGCCATGATCCGCTACGCTCGCGCTGCCGCGATTTTTCTGGGCATGATGTTTTTCGGGGTGGCCGTTTCGGCGCAGGCGCCTTCGCCCCCCTCGGGTATTCCGCCGCTGCCCAGACTGACCAGCGCGCGGCTCTATGTGCTGGACTGCGGCACCATCATTTCCAACCGGCCCGAGGGTTTCGGCCTGACCCGGGACGATGTGTTCAATCCCAATTTCTCAGATCCCTGCTTCCTGGTGGTGCATCCCAGGGGGATGCTGCTGTTCGACACCGGCCTGCCGGACAGTCATGTCGGACGGCCGATCTATGAGAACATGATGGGTTATGAGGGCATCCTGAAATTCACCACCCTGCGCGGCGAACTCGCCAATATCGGCGTCACCGCGCCCATGATCACTTATCTCGCCATATCACACTCGCACTGGGACCATGTCGGCAATGCCAAC
>DATKEP010000114.1:0-8607 GCA_035512055.1 Rhizomicrobium sp. | reverse complement strand
TGGTGGCCCGTGCGCTGCAGCGCGCCGGCTTGGGCGGGCTGGCGCTGGTGATCGCCGCGGGGCTCGCCGCCGAGCTTGTGCTGGCGGTGGGCATCATTCCGCTGTTGCCGCGGCCCATGCCGCTTGGCGTGATCTTCGCCGCCCGTCAGTTGCGCGACTCGTCTTCCGACGTGCTGCCCATCACCCAGCTTGGCGGCGTCGCCTTCGCCGCACGCGCCTTCGTGCTGGCGGGCTTGAGCGCCTTCGAGGCATCGGCCAGCGTGATCGCCGACCTCACGACTGAAACATTCGCGCAAGGCCTTTATGTTCTGGCGGGCGTGGCGGCCAGCCTGTCGCTGCTGCATCGAAACGCGCTGCTCTCGCCCTGGGCCGGCGCCATGCTGGGCGGCGCGCTGTTCCTGTCGCTGGGGAGTCTTCTCTTTGCCGTGCTGCAACTGAACGGCAGCCGCTGGGCCGAGAGATTGGGCGGCAGGCTCTTCGCATCCACCGCGAGCCACGCGCACAATTTCAGCGCCGCCGTGCATGCGATCTACCTTGCGCGCACCCGCGTGGCGCTTTCGATCCTGCTGCAGTTCGCCGGCTGGATTGCCAGCGGCTTGTGGTTGTGGGTCGTGCTGGCGGTGATGGATTTGCATCCAGGTCTTGGCCAAGCTGTCGCCATTCAGGCGCTGGTCGAAGGCCTGCGCAGCGCCACCGTCTTCATCCCCGCCGCCATCGGCGTCCAGGAAGCCGGTTACGCCGCCGTCGCGCCGGTGTTCGGCCTGCCACCCGAAATCGGACTCGCTGTCTCATTGCTGCGCCGCGCCCGCGACATTCTCGTGGCGGCGCCGGTGCTGCTAGCATGGCAGGTCGTGGAAGGAAGACGGGCGGCGGCCAGGTCCATTGATATCGATATTCGATAATTTACTTGCCGATAATCGATAATCCTGTTACCGTCTTTCGATGAAACGGTAATGGGAGGGCCAAATGCCTGGGACACATCATCTTTTTGCCCTGACGCGGCTTCTGCTCAGGCTGGCGACGCTGTTCGCCTTGTTCCTGATCGCCGTGCTGAGCCTGACGCTGGGGGCGCTGGCCCTGGCGGCGGCGGGGGCCTGGCACATTCCCATTCCCGCGAACGAACTGAACGGCATACCGGTCGGTCAGATCATTACGATCGCGTCCCTGGCCATCATGGCCGGCGTGATCTGCATCGCGCTCGCCGCCTGGATGCTCCTGCTGACGGCGCGGATCATCGACACCGCCAGCAGCGGCGATCCATTCGTCACCGAGAATGCCGACCGGCTGAACCATATCGCCTGGCTGCTGCTGGCGATCCAGCTTGTCGGTTTTATCACCGACATCGCGGGGAACATGCTGCCAGACAAGATCAAGGATCATGTCTCGGTCGGCTTGGACGGCTTCTCCGCCGCCGGCATCTTGGCGGTGCTGCTGATCTTCGTGCTGGCGCAGATCTTCCGGCGCGGCAGCGAGATGCGCGCCGAGCTGGAAGGGACCGTGTGAGCGATGGAGATCATCGTCAAGCTGGACGACCTGCTCCATGACCGGCGCATGACCTTGACCGAACTGGCCGACAAGGTTGGCATCACGCTCGCCAACCTGTCGATCCTCAAGACCGGCAAGGCCAAGGCGATCCGCTTCTCCACCCTAGCCGCGATCTGCGAGGCGCTCGACTGCCAGCCTGGGGACGTGTTGGCCTTCGATACTGAGACAAGGAAGAGCCCCAAGGCCTGAGCAACGGCGCCCTGCTCCCTGCCCCCCCTTTATTGACGCCGGGCCCGCTGCGGGCACAAACTTGGCCTTGCCAGTTGGGCTGTCGCACACCGGGGACCAAACAACAAAAAGGGAGGACGGATCATGGGGCTTCACGGCATCATTGCATGGATTGTGATCGGTACGCTGGCCGGCTGGCTCGCCGGCAAGCTCATGAGGGGCGGCGGCTTTGGTTTCGTCGGTGACGTCGTTGTTGGCATCATCGGTGCCTTTATCGGCGGTTGGCTGGCTGGCGTGCTCCACATCAGCATCGGCACCGGACTTATCGCCTCCGTCATCACCGCGACCGTCGGCGCGGTGATCCTTGTGTTCATCGTCAGGATGGTTAAACGGGACTGAGGCGCGGTCAGCGCACCTGGGTAAAAATTCGCTCGTCATAAAGCGCGCCGGTCATGGGCAACAGCTTCTGCCGGAACGACACCGTGTGGCCGGCGCCGAGATGGGCCTCCTGGTCCTTGGCGCTGGCCCACACTTCCGCGACCGTGAAATGGTTGGGCTCATGCTCCTGCCTGAGAACATTGTAGGCGATGTTGCCATGGTCGCGCGGCGTCTCGGCTCGCATTACCTTCAGCAAACCGGCGCAGCCATCCGCATAAGGCGGCATCACATCGACATGGGTCATGACAAAGACCGCGCCGGAATGGTTTGCCGGCCCCGACGCATAAAGCCCGTCATACATGCGCCTGTCGTCCGGCGCGCTGCGCAAGGGTGAGAGCCGGTTGAGCATGCTGGCGCTGGCGGCATTGTGATAATGCGCGTCCAGCGCCGCGCGGCTGGTCCAGGCTTCCAGGATGGCGAAGCGGCTTGGGCGCGCGCTTTCCTGGAAGACTTCGAACTGGAGGTTGCCCTTCTCCTTGCGGCTTGCGGCGAGGTAATCGGTCAATGCCTGACGGCCTGCCGCAGCCTGGTCGGTCTTAAGCTCGATATAGGTGACGGCGTAGCTCGCCGGCGTCTGGGCCACGGCGGGGCACGCGATACAGACCGCAAGCGCGATCCAAAAAAACACACGCATGGCCAAGTCCTCAGCTCGTCAGCACTTTGCGGCAATAATCCAGGGCCTGGCGCGCAACCGCCTCGCGGTCCCAGCCCGGCGCTTCCTGCTCGATATTGATCGGCGCCTTGAAGCCGGTATCGCGGACCCAGCGCAAGGTCTCGGCGATGGGGCTGTCGCCCTGGCCGAAGGCGACGACGGGTCCCAGATTCTTCTTCTGGTCCTTCAGGTGAATGTCCCAGATGCGCCCGCCATGCTTTTTCAGCATCGCCAGCGAGTCCCCGCCGGTCGACGTGAAATGGCCGATATCGAGATTGAAGCCGATATAGTCCGACATGCCCTCGACCGCCGCCTCGAAGGCCGCGACATCGGGGATCTGCTCTTCATTGTGGAAGGCGACGCGCAACTTGTGGGACTTGGCGAAGGGATCGAGCCGGCGCAGCGTCTTTGTCGGCCCCACGGCGGTTATCATGCCGGTGCCCAAGGCCTTGGTCATCTCGAAAGAGCGGTCAATCTCGGCATCGCTGAAGTCTTCGCCGTAATTGACATTATAAGCCACGAGCGTGACGCCTGCGTCGCGGAACCTCTGCCCTGCCCTGGCGAAATGCTCCATCGGCACGCCCAGCCGCCATTGGCGAAGCGCTTCGCGCGCATATTTGTGTTCTGCACTGACATCGGGCTTGCCCGGTCCCGAGGGAAATACGGGGCGCATCTCGAAAGCGGGCTCGATCTGGCTCGGATGCAATTCGGTGGAAGCAAATCCGGCCTGGACAATGCCCTCGATCGCCTGGTCCACACGGGCCGGCGAAAACGTATAGGTGCTGCAGCCGATCTTCACGCCGGCGATGGTCGCCGCGTCACGCGCATGCGCGCTTTGCGCCCGCGCCTGCATGACCGACAAGGCCAGTCCGCCCAGCGAAACCGCCGCCAATCCCCGCCTGGTCAACATGCCCTGCCCCCTCGCCTTTTGTTGCCCGGTTTTTCAGTCGCACTGAAGCATATCCCAACCGGCATGAAAGCGCGGCGCAAGTGCCAATACAAGTGATTGAATCGGCGCCCTTTATCGGGAAGTTCGCGCGCGCGCCTGGCACCCTCCGCGTCGATTGCTCCGCTTTCCGGAACCGCGTGTTTTGTGCCAGTAATGGCCAATACCGGCGATGGATCGAAACATGAGCGCGATACCGGATGATATTTTCACCGAACCTGAAGCCGATCCGGATGGGCTGAAGAATCTGGGGCCGCTGCGCCGCCTCGCCGGCACATGGGAAGGCAGGAAGGGCGTAGACCTGAATCCCAAGGCCGAAGGACCCGAGCGCCGCGAATATACCGAGCGGATCGAATTCGAAGTCATTGATCCCCAGACCAATGGACCGCAGCTTTTCTATGGCCTGCGCTATCACACACGCATCCTCGCCACCGACGAGGACTCCACTTTCCACGACCAGGTCGGCTATTGGCTGTGGGAACCGGCCACCGGGCTCGTCATGCAAAGCCTCGCCATTCCGCGCGGCCAGGTCGCGCTGGCGGCCGGCCACGCCGCGCCGGATGCGAAAAGCATGGTGCTGACCGCGACGCGCGGAGAGACCGAATACGGCATCGCCTCGACAACCTTTTTGGAAAAGGCCTTCCGCACCGACTCCTATCGCATCGAGGTGACGTTCAATGCCGATGGCAGCTGGAGCTATGTGCTGGACACCACGCTGATCGTGCATGGCAAGCCATTCGACCACCGCGATGTGAACACGCTGGTCAGAGTGGCCGAGCCCCGGCCAAACCCCCTCATGCTGCTGGAGAAAGCGTAAAGCTACTTCTTCGCCTTCTTCGCCGGTTTGGCGGCCGCTTTCGGCTTTGCCGCTTTTGCCTTGACCGGCTTGGCGGGGGCGACAGGCTTTTTCGCGGTCACGACAATTGTTTTCTTCGGCATTTCCACGGCCCTGGCCCGGGGCGCGAGTTTGATCTTGGCCAGAGGTTCGGGCTTTTCGCTCACCGCAGGTCTTGCCGGAGCCTCGACCGTCCTTGTCTCTTGTTCCACCACCGGCGGTGCGGGCGGCACCGCGCGGCCCAGCATCATCGCCGCCATCCGCGGCGAAATTCCCTTGGGCCGCTTCTCGTCCGATGCGCCATTGCCCAGGAAGGCATGGACATCTTCCGCGCTCTTGCAAATCAGCGCCTTGCTGGACGAGACCAGGATCGGGCCATTGATCAAGGTGGGGTGTTCGGCAATCGCCGTCCAGAATTCATTCTCGCTGATGAAGCGGTCGTCGAGCTGGAGTTCCATGAATAAGGGCTCGTAGCGGCGCGCAAGCGACTGGTTGGCGCTGCGCAGCATCGCCGCCAGGCGCTTGAGTTCGTCTCGGCTGGGCGGCGTCGCGGTATAGTCCACCTGCCGGGGCGTGCAGCCTGCTTCCGCCAGTGCAGCCATCACATCGGCGGATTCATCGGTATCGGCTTCGTGGTAGAGGGTAATGCCGGGGCGCTGCGCTTCGCGCGCGTGATCGCGCGACGGCTCTCCTTTTGATGGATCTCTGGACACTTCCCGCAGCGGTTCATCCAGCAACGTCAGCTTGACGGCCTTGGGGCCTTTGGCCTCCTGCTCCGCCTCGAATGTGACGCGCTGGCCGGCCTTGAGCAGCCCGGTGCCGGAGGCGGTGACGGTGGCGGAAGGAACAAAGACTTCCTTGCTGCCATCGTCCGGCGTGATGAATCCAAATCCCTTCGTGCCATTGAAGAACTTTACAGTGCCCTTAATCATGAAACTCCTGACAAACCGGAAACGGCGTTGAGCCTGGCATCACGCCCCTGGAATCAATGTATGTAGCTGGACTGGGCCGCGCCGCCCAAGCCATTAATCGGGCCCGCGCTTTGATGCAAGCAAGTCCTCGCAATACCTAAGCATAATTGCGCGCGACAAATTATGCGCGCATCCCGGGAATCATCACAGTTCCGGCCTATTTGCACACGGCAATTTTGGCCATTTCGAGACTATCATCGACATCAAGCCTTAACGGCCTTTTAGCAACGGCCCGGCGATCAAATGCCGCTTTTCGCATGCAATGGAGGATTGCGCCAGCTCGCCTGCCAGCGCAGCCCTCCGGGCGCGAATTCGAGATTGGCTTGTCCCTCCGGCGAATGTTCCGCGAAGCGCTCCAGAATGCGGGTGCCAAATCCCTTGGCAATAGGCTGATGCACGGGCGGCCCGCCCGATTCAACCCAGCGCACGCTGACGCGCTGATGGCCATCGTCATGCGGACTGACCGACCAGCCGAGCGAGATTTCGCCCGCCCCGTTCGACAGCGCGCCATATTTGACGGAGTTGGTGAGAAGCTCATGCAGCGCCATGCCCAACGATTGGGCATCGGCGGCATTCAGCATCACTTCGGGACCTTCCAGTCGGATACGTCCGCGCTGCATGAAGCTTGCAAGCTGCCTTTCCGCCAGCGCCCCGAGTTCGACCTGCTTCCACTCGCGATGGACGACCAGGTCGTGGACGGACGCGATTGCCCGAAGCCTTTCGTTGAAGACGTTCCGCGCCGGCGCTGGAACAGTGGCATAGGCGATGGCGCTGACCACTGTCAGCAGGTTCTTGGCGCGATGATTGACTTCGGAGCTCAGGAACTGGACCTGCTCCTCATGGGCCAGCCTTTCCATGAAGCAGGCGGCAAGCTTGGCATAGAGATCGAAAACCTTCAGCGCTTCGGCCGGAATGATCTTCGGCTCGGCGAAGTGGGTGGACATCACCCCCAGAGGATTTCCGCCGGGCGAGGCGATGGGATAGCAGAGGACGGCGCGGTAACCCGCCAGACGCGCGGCACCCGCATAGGGCCGATACCCGGGATCCAGGTCGATATCGGGGATGAAGACCGGTTTGCCCGTGCGCAGCGCCTTGCCCGACGAGCCATTGTTATCGCCGCGCACCTCGCGGAAGAAATCCAGAAATTCCTGGTCAAAGCCGTGATGCGCCCGGATGCGCAAGATGCCATGGGCATCGAGCTTCTGGACGCTACCCTTGTCGGCACCCACCAGATGAATGCTCTCCAGCAATATCTCGTGCAATCCGGTATCGAGGTCGCGCACCTGCCACAGATGGTCGGACGCCTCGGCCAGGCGCCGCAGCGCCGAGGCTTCCCGCCTCGCCAGCTCCTTGCTTGCGGCCAGGCCGGACTCGCTGTCGCGCAGAGCCTTGAGCGAGCGGGCCAGGTCGGCATCCCTCTGATCCAGGAGATATTGCAAGTGGATCGTGTCCTGGACATCGGTGAGCGCGAACAGCCACTCCAGGATCCTTCCCTGGTGATCGCGAACGGCGATGCCGCGTGTCTGAAAGGCGCGCCACGCCCGATGTTTCGCGGACCAGATGCGGCCCTGGGCGAAACAGGTGGCGCCCGACGAAAGGGCCGCGGTCCAGTCGGCCTTCACCGCCTCCCTGTCATCCGGATGAACGGCCGAAATCCAGCGCGCGCCGCGATAATCCTCCCAGGCCTGTCCGGTATAGGCTTCCCAATGCGGCTGGCGCTCGACAATTTCGCGGCCAACGTCTGTCCACCAGACAATGGAGGCGGAAGCCAGAAGCAGCGCCTCGAAGCGGTGTCCCGGATTGACTTCATGCTTGTGATCGGGTGCCGCGATGGTATCCATCGCCACTCCCCTTCCGCGGTCGAAGATTACTCCCAATGGGGCCGATTGTACGGAACAATGTTGACAGAATTATCCTGCCCGTTTCGCAGGCAAATTCAACGATCTAACAAATGATTGAATAAATTCCTCCCCTTGCGGCCGAGGATCAGCTCATAGGCGCTCCGCGCGCCGCAGCTTACTCCATAAAATGGGCGGCCAGCTTGGCATGGAGCCCGAACAGCTTGAGTGCTTCAGCCGCAACGCACTTGGGCTCGGCGAATGGTTTGGTCTTCCTTTTCCCTTGTGGGGTCAGAAGGACGGGCGTGCGGCCAAGCGCGCCCGCGGAGGAGTGTTACGGATTGATCAGACTACCGCCGACCTGGTGCTTCTTGATCAGATCGCTGAGCTTGATCAACCCCTTATAGACGAACTTCTGCACCCGCTGCCCGCGATAGGTCTCTGTCGTGTAGATGTCGCCATGGCTGTCGGTGACGATCGAATGCACGGCATAGAACTGGCCGGGCTGACGGCCGCCGCCGCCGAACCAGTAGAGCTCCTTCATGCTCTGGCGGTCGTAGACATGGATGTTCTCGTTGGCGCCGTCGGAGATGTAGAGGAACTTCTGCTGCGGATCGCGCGAGAAGGCGATTTCCCACACCGAGCCGTCGCCCTTGGTATCGGGCTTGACCACATACTGCTTGATGAATGTGCCGTCGGTCTTGAACACCTGGATGCGATCGTTGGTGCGGTCGCAGACATAGATCAGCCCGTCATTGGACGGCTGGGCACAATGCACCGGATTGCCGAATTGCGGCGAGTTCACGTCATAATGCGGAATGGGCGTGTCGTCCGGCTTCTTGCCATAGGCACCCCACATTCGCTTGAACTTCATGGTTGCCGCATCCCAGACCGAGACGCGCTTGTTGCCATAGCCGTCGGCCAGCACCAGTTCGTTGGTTTCGGGGATAATGCGGATCTGGGCGACGCCCCTCACATTGTCGGTGTCCAGGCTTCCCTTGCTGCCATTGGCCTTGCCGATCTCGCCCAGGAATTTCCCGTCCGGGGTGAATTTCAGGATGAAGCTGTCGTGATAGATGCCGACCTCGCCGCCGCCTTCGCGGAAGGGCGCGGGTGCGGGTGCATTGGGCCGGGGCGCAAACTGCTCGGCACTGCCCGGCGCCGGTCCGGGCTGGTAGGCGCCATTGCCGCCCAGCCAGACATTCCCGTCTTTA
>DATKEP010000113.1:0-8022 GCA_035512055.1 Rhizomicrobium sp. | reverse complement strand
GAAAAAGAACAGAGCGCATTTTCTTACCTCTTGGTGCGGGGCTTCTGTTTGAAGGCAGGATAGCGCAAATCGCGGCAGTGTGTGGCCGTTCATGGACGCGATACCGGGTCAGTTCACAACGTTGTCAATGCGGTTGGGCAGGTTTCATAATCACTGTATTTTCAAAGTGTTAGAACAGTATCCAGGCCGCGACGGCGGCGGAAGCCAGGAGCAGTCCAAGCGCAAGCGCCGGATGGGCGAAGATGATGTTGGCGTCTTCGGGCACATGCGCCCGGTGTTTGCGTCCGCTCACCATCGGGCCGACCAGATTTTCGCCTTTGACGAAATAGTAGAAACCCACCGCGACAACATGCAGCCAGATCAGCGCCAGGATGACGTTGAAGATGATGCCATGGACCCTGGTCAGCCGGTCCGAGGCGTCATCACTGACAAACAGCGCAAGCGGTCCGCCGAATCTCAGCCCGTCATTGGCGAACAGGCCGGTCGCAACCTGGGATGCCAGCGCCGCCAGCAGCACCATCACCATCAGGCCACCGGCCGGATTGTGACCGGCATGCAGTGGCCTTCCGCCTCGGGCTTGCATCCGCAGATAGGCAAGCACGTTGCGCGGCGGATGCAGGAAATCGCTGAAGCGCGCGGTCGTTGTCCCCATCAAGCCCCAGCCGAGTCGGAACAGCAGCAGCGCCAGAAGGCTCAGGCCGGACCAGAGATGTACCGTCATATAGCCCTGGTCCGCGCTCAACCAGGAGACGAAAATCAGGATGACCACGCTCCAATGGAACAGGCGCGTCGGCGCGTCCCACACGCGAACACGTTGATCGGCTCCAGGAGTGGACATGCTGCGGTCAGTCTGCAATGCCGTCCCCGTGAATCTCCACGTCGTTTCTTGTAAGGGGTGCCAGCGCGGATTTTGTCGCGTGCGTTCCCGTGACGGTCAGCGACTTCAGCGATTTCAATTCCGACAGCGCAGATAGCGTCGCGTCGCCCGTCCTGGTATTGGCCAGGCGCAGCGTCTTCAGGGTGGTCATCTGCGCGAGGGTCTGTGCGGAGGCATCGGTGACGGAGGTGCCGGAAAGATCGATGCGCGATATGTGGCTGCGCAGCGGCAGAAAGGCCTTGAGGTCGGCATCGGTGAAAGCAGTCCCGCGAAGTGCGGCATTCAATTCCAGATCGGCGGAATTGCGCGATTCATAACCGACAAGACCGGGATAGCGGGCCGAAATCCGCGCGACTTCGCCCGCCAACGACGCGCGCAATCGTCGCGCCGCGGACGGGTTCAATTCCGGGAATTTCACCTCCGCCACCAGGCGCGGTGCGCCCTTGATGGAAGAGGGCTTCATCGTGGGCGACGCGCCGGCTGCGATCCACAGCCGGATCACCGTCACTTCGTCCGGGGAAAGAGGCGTTTTGCCTTCGGGCGGCATCGCGCGGTCATCGCCAGCGGGCAAGGCGATGCGCGTCATCAATTCGCTTGCCTTGGGATTGCCGGGGACAATCACCGCGCCGTGGCGGCTGCCACGCATGGCAAAGGCATAACTGTCGAGGCGCAGCTCGGCTTTCGCGCGATTTTCGCCGTGACAGCTGATGCAATGCTCCGCGAGAGGCGGCGCCACTCGCAGCGCATAGAAGGAGCCGGGCATGGCCTGCGGCATCGCCTCCAATCCGGCAAGCTCCAGCACCCGGTGCGCAAAGGCAGGGCGGATCGCCATGGCACCTGCCACGCCCAATCCTGTCACCAGCGCGACGCAGGCGAAATAGGTGGGAGCGGACAAGTGTCGGAATACGCGCGGCCTTGATGACATCGCCTCTATGCCAGGATTTCCGAAACAACGCGTGCCGGTTTGACGCCGGTGAGCTTCTGGTCGAGGCCCTGATAGGGATAGCTGAAGGTGCGGTAGTCGAATCCCAGCAGATAAAGCATGGTGGCATGCAGGTCGCGCACTTCGACGGGATCGCGAACAATGTCATAGCCCAGATCGTCGGTGGCGCCGTGACTGATGCCTTTCTTGATGCCGCCTCCCGCCAGCCACATGGAGAAGGCCTCGGGATGATGGTCGCGGCCGACATATTTCATTTCCTCGCCGCCGCGATTTTCCTGCATCGGCGTGCGGCCGAACTCCCCGCCCCACACAATCAGCGTGTCATCCAGCAGCCCGCGCTCCTGGAGGTCGCCCAGAAGCGCGGCCGTGGGCTGGTCGGTGGCATGGCAGCAGTCCGCCAGACCCACATTCAGGCCCTGGTCCACCGGCGTGCCGTGAGAATCCCATCCCCAATGGTAGAGCTGAATAAATCGCACGCCACGCTCAGCCAGCCGCCGGGCCACCAGGCAATTGTTGGCAAAGCTGGTCTTTCCGAGCTCGGCGCCATAGCTGGCGCGCACGGACTCCGGTTCGCGCGTAATATCCATCGCATCGCTGGCCTCCAGTTGCATGCGGAAGGCCATCTCATATTGCGCGATCCGGGCCACGGTCTCGGGATTGCCGAACTGCGCATAGGACTGGCGGTTGATCTTGTCCACCGCATCCAGAACCTCGCGCCGCTCGGCGCGGCTGACACCCTTGGGATTGTCGAGATAAAGAACCGGTTCGCCGGCCGAACGGCATTGCACGCCCTGATAAACGCTGGGCAGAAAACCCGACCCCCAAAGCGGCTTGCCGGCATTGGCGACGGTGCTGGTCAAAGACGACATGACGATGAAGCCCGGCAGGTTCTGGTTCTCGCTTCCCAGACCATAGGTGACCCACGAACCCAGCGAGGCATGTCCGATGCGCGGGTCGCCGGTCTGCACCAGAAGCTGGGCGGGGGCGTGATTGAACTGGTCCGTGCGCATGGAATTGATGATGCAGAGATCGTCGATTCTTTTTTCAAGGTGCGGCAGGCGGTCTGACATCCAGATGCCGCTTTTGCCCGCCTGGTGGAAGGGATACATGGTGCCCATCAGTTTTGGCACGCCGGTGATGAAGGCAAAGCGCTTGCCCTTCAGATACACTTCGGGGCAGTCGCGGCCGCTGAATTTCGTCAGTTCCGGCTTGTGGTCAAACAATTCGAGCTGGCTGGGCGAGCCACCCATGTGCAGATAGATCACCCGCCGGACTTTCGGCGCGAAAGGCGGTGGAAGCGGCGACAGCGGCGCGGACGGATCATGCTGGATCGGAAGAGCGGCGGCGGTTGCGGCGTTTTTGGACGCATTGGGTTGCGCCATGGCGGCGTTTAGGAACAAGGCGCCCAGTCCGCCCATTCCCCAGCCCAGGAACTGGCGCCTGTTGTCTGTGCCAAGGCTCAAGTGAGCAAGGAAAGGAGAGTTTGGCATTTCCATCACCGGGTAAGCGCGGCATCGAGGTTGAACAGGGCGCTGGCGACGGCCGTCATGCCGGCCTTGCCGTGCAGGTCGCGCAACACCTGCATTTCGGTCGCATCGAGATCGCGCGACAGCACCAGGCGCGCGCCGAAATTCAGCTGATTGTCCAGCCGGTCACCTGACATCACAGGCGCCTGGCGCTGCATCCGCGCGGCCAGCGCCTGGGCTGCCTGATGAAAGACAGGATCGTTCAGGGTTACCAGCGCCTGCAATGGCGTGTTGGTGGGAATGCGGCGCGGCGAACTCAGCTGCCGCTCGGCCGCATCGAAGGTCACAAAACTCGGATAGATAGCGGTGCGCTTGATGAAGGTATAGATGGCGCGGCGATAGCGATCGGTGCCGGTCGCGTTCTTCCAGCGTTCGGGCGTGTTGGCCACAGTGTTCCACACGCCTTCGGGCTGGTTGGGCATCACCGGCGGTCCGCCCATGGCCGGATTGAGAAGACCACTGGCCTGCAGCGCCTGGTCGCGGACCATTTCCGCGGTCAGCCGTTGGGCAGGACCGCGGGCGAGCAGCCGGTTGCGGGGATCGGTGGCGCGCAAGGCCGCAGTTGTTCGCGCGCTCTGGCGGTAGGTGGCGCTGGTGACCATTTCCCGCAGCAGCGCTTTCATGTTCCAACGCAGGTCATCGGCATAGTGCAGAGCCAGCCAGTCCAGCAGTTGCGGGTGGCTCGGCAGTTCTCCGGCGCTGCCGAAATCTTCGAGTGTCTCGACAATGCCGGTCCCGAACAGTTGCTCCCAGTAGCGGTTGACCGCCACCCGCGCTGTCAGCGGCTGGTCGGGCTGGAAGAACCATTTGGCCAGGGTCAGGCGGTCGCGTGGCGCCCTGTCCGGAAATTTCGGAAACAGCGCCGGTGTGCCGGCGGCGAGGTCCGGTCCAATGGGCGTGAGAAAACTGCCGCGGTCGAATTCCAGCGTCGACCGGCGTTCATAAGCGGCCTGTTCCGCCATGACAGGGACAGGCACCCCTGCCACGGCCTGCAACTGCCTTTGCAGCTTGTTCAGCTGAACAATCTTTTCCGAAAGCGCGGGATCGGCGGCAAAGGCGGTCCAACGGTCGTCGCTGCTGACTGCGAACCGCAAGCGCGGCGCCGCAGACATCTCGGCATTGATCGGTTCTGTCTGGGTGAGCTGAAGCTTCAGTTTTGTGCCAGGCGCGAGCGTCACGGCCGCATCGGGTACGACGACCACCCAGGCCGTGCGGAACAGGCCGGGATTGGCCATGAATCCACTTTGCGCGGCCAAACTCGCCATCATCTGCGAAGGCGCAGGCGATTGCTTTTGGTTGCGCAGCAGGCGGTTGAAATTGGCTTCCAGATTTTCGGCACTGTCGGGCGCCAGGAAGTGGATACCGATTGTCTGTTCTTTGCCATCCAGCGTGACCGCTGAAAGGTCGAGGCGGTTGACGACAAATCCCTTTTCCGGCGAATGGCGTGCCTTGGCCGGATCTGCGGGCAGCACCTCGATCCGCAGCGACGTCAGTCTTGGGAGAGTCGTGGCCAAGGTGAATTCGGAAACCGAATTGATCGGCACCGTTCCGGTTTTTTCCGCCAGCCCATCCTTTATCTTGAACCCCGCCCGCGGCGCCTTCTCCTTGATCGCATAGGGCAGGCGCACACGCAGATCCTTCATGGAATCTTTGCTTTCGCCGCGCGCCTCCCGTTCCGCCAACATGCGCTGGAGGGCCAATATCTCCGACACTGTGCCAGACTGGATCGCGATGGGCGTCCAGCGGCTGCTCTGCGCGGCGGTTCGGCTGGCATCCACCACGCTCTGCCTCAGCGCCGCGATCTCATCCTGAAGTTTGAGCGCCTCATCATAGTGTTGTCGGTCGGCGGGCACGCGCAGAACCGGCCAGTCATCCGGCAATGACGTGTCGAAAGCCATGTCGGCATCGCGCGAGGTGTTAAAGAAAGCCAGGAATTTATAGTACTCGACATGGCGGATCGGATCGTAGGGGTGGGAATGGCACTGGACGCAGTTGAAGGACACGCCGTTCAACACTGACCAGGTGGTGGAGACCCGGTCCATCGCTGCTGCGAGCCGGAATTCCTCGTCATCGGTGCCACCTTCGTCATTGGCCTGGGTCTGGCGATGAAATGACGTTGCGATCAGATCGTCCATCGTGGGATGGGGCAGAAGATCGCCCGCCAGCTGCGTGGTCACGAACCGGTCATAGGGCATGTTTTCGTTGAAGGCCCGGATCACCCAGTCGCGATAGGTCCACACGCCCGGACGGCCGCGGTCCTTCTCGAATCCCTTGCTATCTCCGTATCGCGCCAGGTCGAGCCACATCGATGCCCAGCGCTCGCCATAGGCCGGCGATTCCAGCAGGCGATCAACCTGTTTCTCGTAGGCATCCGCCGAAGTGTCGGCCAGGAAGGCGGCAATCTCCGATGGTGTTGGCGGAAGGCCGGTGAGGTCCAACGAGACACGGCGCAGCAATTCCGTCTTGTCCGCTTCAGGCGCCGGCGTCAGATGGTCTTTCTCCAGCCGCGCCAGGATGAAACGGTCCTCCGGCTGGCGCACCCAGGCAATGTGCTTGACCTCGGGCAGGGCTTGCGGCTTCGGCGGCACAAAGGCCCAGTAATTTTCCCAGGGCGCGCCTTGCGCGATCCAGCGGCGCAGGAGCGCGATCTGTGTCTGGTCAAGCGGTTGCTGGTGCAGCGGCATGCGATATTCCGGGTCCCGCGAGGTGATGCGGGCGATCATTTCGGACGCGCGCGGGTTTCCGGGCACCACGATGGCGCGGCCGGACTTGCCCTTGCCCAGCGCCTGCTCACGATAGGAGAAGGAAACGCCGCCAGCCTGCTTCACGCCCCCGTGGCAGGTGATGCAGTGGCCGTTGAAAATCGGGCGGATGTCGCGGTTGAAATCAACCTGCTGCGGTGCAGCATCGGGCTTGGGCTGGTAGCGGCTGGCCCAAATGGTCCCGCCGGCCGCCAGCGTGCCAATAGCGGCGACAACAGCCAAGCTCTTGCCTGCCCTTCCCATGCCGATCCGCCCTTGTTCTTGTTATGCGGTGCGATGCCCGAGCATAGCGCATTCAAGCAGGGGGGCAGGGATAGTCAAGCAGCGGCAGGGAACCTTGCCCGCCGCAACGTACCCGAAAAAGGTCTGTTTACGAAAGAATTAGCCGAAGGATGTCAGGCGCAGCAGCAGAATGATGCTCGCCCAGAAGAGGACGGACGATGCCGCCACAAAAAGGATCGCCTTGCGGTGCGACCACTTTCCGTCAGCGGCCGGGGCATACACATCCCATTGTTGAAGCTTGCCGTCCATTTTTCCTTGGGGCGCATTCCGCGCGCGTAAGGTTGCGCTTGTCTTTTATCGCGTATTTGGGCTCTGGCACCGGGCGCCTATACCGAAGAAGAAAAACCTATACGAACGTATAGGTCCGGATACGGCCGCTGGTGCAATCCGTCACCCTGACGGGGCGCGTTGATGATCAGCTGTGCTTCTGGGCCGACGCGAAGGCGGCGAGCTGCTCCGGCGTGGCCTGCTTCTGATATTTGGCTTTCCATTCCTCGGGCGGCATCCCGTAAACAATGCCTCGTGCCTCGTCCTTGCCGAGTGTAATGCCGCGCTCAGCCGCCGCTTCACGGTACCAATCTCCCAGGCAATTGCGGCAGAACCCCGCCGTGATCATCAAGTCGATATTCTGCACGTCACTGCGTTCGCGCAGATGTGCGGCCAGATGGCGGAATACCGCCGCCTCGAGCGCTTCCTTTGTCTTCTCATCCATGGATGTTTCTCCGATCCCCATAGCCAGACTATCATTACGGTATACAGCAAGACCAAGCTTCATGGCGGCATCCGGCCCCGCGGCAATTACACATATATAACGCGCTGGCGGTCGACGGGCGGGTGGCGAGCAAATATGGTCCGCCCGCATCTGAATTTTCCCCTAGATTTTCAGTTGCTGACTTCAGCCCCATCGGTTTTGCCGATGGGGCCTTTTTGACCGCGGCCCCGCCGAGATAAATGGCCGGTGAACGCCGCCATCAGGATCCGTTCAAGCCTGTTCTTCTAGCTTTTTCAGGCTTCCCGATACCCGGGGGCTGAAGAGCAGGAGACGACAATGAATTTCAAACGAGCACTTATCATCGCGCTGTTCGGCACTGCCGGGGCGCTCGCCACGGCGGGTGCGGCGTCAGCCAACCCCTGGGACTGGAACCATCCTCGGCGCGCAGAGGTGAACCATCGCCTGGCGCTGCAGGACATGCGCATCAACCGCGACCACCGCGACGGCCGCATTTCTATGCGGCAGGCGCACTATCTTCATGCCGAAGACCGCATGATCCGCCACCAGGAGCGTTTTGACGCGCGGTTCGACCGCGGCCACATCACCGGTGCCGACCAGCGCACATTGAACCAAAACGAGAATGGCGTGAGCCGGCAGATCTGGCGCGCCGCTCACTAGGTCACGTGAGGTGGAAATGAAAAACAGCCGGGCGCCTCATGCAAACGCCCGGCTGTCGTCATCTTCGGCGGTGATTACTGTGCGTTGGCGCTGCCGGCCCCGTTGAGGCTGGATTCCTTTTGGTTCAACTGCTTGGTGGTCTCGCCTTCCGACCGGTTGTCGGAATTCCGCTTGGCACGGTTATATTTCTTCTGAGTGTCGGGAATGGAAGACAGATCGTTGGCGTTGCCGGTCGTGTTCAT
>DATKEP010000112.1:0-5853 GCA_035512055.1 Rhizomicrobium sp. | reverse complement strand
CGGCTCATCACATCCTGGGGCTGTAGCCGGTCCCAAGGGTATGGCTGTTCGCCATTTAAAGTGGTACGTGAGCTGGGTTTAGAACGTCGTGAGACAGTTCGGTCCCTATCTGCCGTGGGTGTTCGAAACTTGAGAGGACTTTTTCCTAGTACGAGAGGACCGGAAAGAACGTACCTCTGGTGGATCGGTTGTGGCGCCAGCCGCATAGCCGAGTAGCTAAGTACGGACGAGATAACCGCTGAAAGCATCTAAGCGGGAAACTCACCTCAAAACCAGGTTTCGCTTGAGAGCCGGGGTAGACTACCCCGTCGATAGGCCAGGTGTGTAAGTACAGCAATGTATTGAGCTTACTGGTACTAATTGCTCGATTGGCTTGATCGCAAGCAGCACCGTTCCATGTCTGGAAACTAAGCCAGACATTCCCTTAAACAAACTTCGGTCGCCGTGTCGTATTCTTCTCGTGCAATCCGCGCTCAAGCGCGGATGGATTTCTGTCCTTTGCCGACCTGGTGGTCATAGCGGAGGAATTCTACCCGATCCCATTCCGAACTCGGCCGTCAAAGCCTTCTGCGTCCATGGTACTGCGGCTCAAGCCGCGGGAGAGTAGAACGCTGCCAGGTCTGCCAAGGGCAGAAGTCCAAAAGTTTTGCGCGGCATGCGCCGCGCGGAGCAACAGAGAACCCGCCCGACCAATAAAAAGCCCCGCGAGAGAAATCTCGTGGGGCTTTTTGCTTTTTCTAGCTCTCGATCAACGCCGAAAGATCCGCCGGGAACAGCTTCCCCAGCATGAAATCGGGCAGCAGATACTGCGGAAAGCTCCTGGACATATTGTCCTTGCGCAGGACGTGCAGGCACAGGCCTTCGGTGTCGGCAAAATGATCCATCCGGCAGCCCCTGGCCTGCGCCGCCGAGACAAATCCGTAATCCGACGCATATTTCACATGCGGAAATGGCGCCTTCTCCCACGCGGACTTCCTGAAGACATAGCTGAAGCCATAGCCGGCAAAATTGTTCTTCATATTGTCCGGGACGGTCTGGTTGAAAAACGCGTTGAGCACGGCTTCCGGCCCGAAGGTGAAATGCAGGCCCAGCATGTTGGTCGTGTCCCAATAGCCCAGGCGCTTCAACTGCGCGGAATAGACGAACCAGGCTGACAGTTTGGTGATGTCGGCGCCCGTCTCGTTCAGCCGCGCCAGCATCGCCGTCAAATAATTCGCCGCGTAATAATCGTCGTCATCGAACTGGGCGATGATCGGTGCATTGGCACGCTCGCACAGCCAGTTGCGCTTGGCCGAAACAAGCATCGGCGCGCCGGCCAGATGGTGATAGCGGATGCGGGCATCGGCAATCCCGGCAAAATGGACGCAAGCTTGCGGACTGTCGTCCAGGATCAACCACTCGAAATCCTGCAGCTCTTGCGCGCGCACAATCTTCGTTTGCGCGACAAGAAGTTCAGGCCGGTTGAAGGTGGGCGTGATGATCGAGACGGCGGGGGACATGTCCGCGCGAGACTAGCAGCCCTCAGTCGCGCGAGGCAGTGGCCAGGCTTTTGGCGATGAAGCCCGAGATGGCATAGACATGGGCCCCGAAGCTGCCTGAACGGATGTCCCACACCCTGACGCGGCTCCAGTCATTGGCGCGGCTAACATCCAGCACCGGTGTGGAATGGTCGATCTCGCCATGGTTTTGCCAATTGGCCTGGTCGACGATGATCTGCCGGGGACCGACAATACCGGTCACGACCGCGACATGACCGCGTTTTAACCGCTTGGAGCCGGCAAACACCATCACCGCCTCCTCGACTGGATGCGAAAGGCGGGCATAGACATTCTTGGCCCTATTCCACCAGTGCTTGGCATCGCCGAACACCTCCAGGCCCGAACGCATGCGGGCATATTCCACACAGAACAGCCGGTGGAGCGGGGTTTCGACCGACGGGGCGGCTGCGACAGCGACCGGCAGGCGCAGCGGCGCCCCCACATCGGCCAGCGGCACGGGCGCAATTTCGCGCGGCTTCAATTCGGGTTTTGCCGGTGCAAGAACAGGTTGGGGGTCGGTGGGATTGTTGGCCTGGTCGGGACCAAAGCCAAAAAAGCCGATCATTTCGTGGGTAATGTCGTTGGTGATGTCTGAAACCGTGCGTTCGGTCTCCGCGAATGCCGGCGAGGCAGCGGCCATCAAGGTTACCGCTGCAAGGGCTGTGTTTCGCATTAGGCGATGCAATTTGGACAAGGGCGATTCCCGGCTTTGCGTTCACGAAGGTGCCGGCGCTTCCCGCCAGCGGCATTGTCGGACAGCTCGGCTGGGATCCCCTCCCTGACGGCGCTCGCCCAATTGAACTAGAGCAAGACTCTCCACTGTCACAAAGACGTATCTCGGTCACGCCTTTGTGATATTTGGGCAACATCAAATCATTGAAATTCCTGGATTTTTTCTACCTATTGCAATGCAGCATCACATCCCTGTCACGGATTGCAACCAGGGTCTGCGGTCTGAGTGAAAGTAAAAAACAAGGGCCCGGCAGGTCATACCGGGCCTCCGCGATCTCAACTCTGGCTGAGGGTCTATTTGGCCGCCGTCACCATGGCGAGTGATTTGTCGACATGCTGGTCCGGCGACAGGCCGTCGCTCTTCGACGATAGGGTCGCCAGGATCTTACCGTCCTTGCCCACTACAAAAGTCACGCGCTCGATGAAGGCGTGACCGATCTCGACCTGGTTGACATCCTTGGCGCCAGGGCGTGGTGGGGTGACGTTCAAGTCATAGGACTGGGCGATCTTGGTGTCGGCATCCGAGGCGATCGGGAATTTGCCGGCACAGAATTTTGGATCGGCCGAGAATTGCTTGAGGCGTCCCAGGTCATCGGCGGAAACGCCGATGATGGAAGCGCCGGCGGCATCGAACTTGTCCTTGCTTTCGGCGAAGGTATGGGCTTCCAGGTCGCAACCGCCGGTGTAAGCGCTGGGATAGAAATAGACCACGACAGGTCCCTTTCTCAGCGCGTCCTTGAGGTGGAAGGTGATAGGCGTGCCGCCCTGGCTACCCTGGGCGGTGAAATCGGGCGCCATGTCGCCGACCTTGAGCGCGGCAAGGGCAGGCGTTGCACAGAAGGCCGCGAGAAGGCCCATTACAAGGTGCTTTTTCATTGGGGGTTATCCTCAAATTTGGGCGCCGGAACGCTATCACGCTCCGGGCTATGGTTGAAAGGACCGGACAGGTTAGAGTGTGCCGGTCAGTTAGCCGGCTTGCGGCGTGCCGTTACAGGAATTGCGAGAAATGGGCGTTCAACTCCTGGAGCATGTCACCATCCGTTGTGCGCAACTCAGGCGCACCCGCGACTTCTATGTCGAACTGATGGGCCTGACAGAGGGCGATCGCCCGGCGTTCCCTTTCCGCGGCCATTGGCTTTATCTGGGCGGCGTCCCTGTGGTCCATCTGGTCGAGGCCTCAGACAGCGCCGGGGCCTGGGGACGCGATATCGTTACTCCCAAGGTCGAGGATGGCACGGGTTCCTTCGACCATGTCGCCTTCCGGGGTGACGATTTTCAGGCAATGCGCAACCGCCTGAACGAGGCGGGCATCATTTTCAAGGAGCGCATTGTGCCTGGCGGTCAACTATCGCAGCTCTTCGTACCCGATCCCGAGGGCGTGCTGGTCGAGATCAATTTCCGGAACGAATGAAGGATTTGAACTCGAGCGCTGCAATTCGCGGTGCGACCCCCGGCATCCGAAAGCTTCTTCGCCCTTCGGCACGAAGCGCCAGGAAGTAGGAAGGTGTCACGGCGAAGTGTCGGCGGAGCCGACCTGAGCGGTGACGGATGGGGGCAAAAAATCACTCCTTGGACCGTTCGACATAGGCCCCGTCCGCCGTCATCACCACCACGCGTGTGCCTGTGGTGATGTGGGTCGGCACCATGGTCTTGACGCCGTTGGACAATAGCGCTGGTTTGAATGATCCCGACGCGGTTTGCCCCTTTACCACCGGCTCGGTATCGACAATTTCAAATGTGGCGCGCTGTGGAATTTCGATCGAAATGGCGTTGCCTTCGAACAGTTGGAGCTGCACTTCCATATTCTCAGTGAGATAGGGCGCGGCGTCACCCACCACATCGGTGCCGACATGCAGCTGGTCGAACGTCTGGGGCTGCATGAACACATACTGTTCGCCGTCCTGGTACAGATATTGATAGTCCTGGTGCTCGACGAAAGCCTTTTCGACGCTGTCGGTGGTGCGAAGCCGCTCGACGGTCTTCACGCCATCGCTGATGCGGCGCATCTCCAGATGGGTGACAGGCGTGCCTTTGCCGGGATGGATGTTCTCGGCAGTGATGACGAGATAGAGCTTGCCGTTCTTTTCCAGGACATTGCCTTTGCGCACGGAGCTGGCGATAACCGAAACCACTGGGAAAACCTCTCAAATCGCGGGATTTTGGGGGGTCTTTAGCAGGGAGGCTCTTGATCCGCAAATGCCCTTTTGGCACCCCGAAAACCATGCCGACCGCCGGCCTCTGCTTCTCCAGCGGGGGGCGATAAAGGCTTCAATTCGCGGCCATTTTCTGGCTGCCGGCTTTATCGAGGTCGAGTGTGGCGCCCTGGTGGCTTCGCCGGGCAATGAGACCCATCTGCATGCCTTTCAGACCAGCCTGACCGGGCCTGATGGCGCCAGCCGCCCCCTCTATCTGCACACCTCGCCGGAATTCGCGGCCAAAAAGCTCCTGGCGGCGCGGGAAGAGAAGATCTTCGAATTCGCCCGCGTGTTCCGTAATCGTGAGCGCGGCCGGCTGCATGCCCCGGAATTCACCATGTTGGAATGGTACCGGGCGCGCGAAGACTATCGGATAGTCATCGAGGACAGTCTGGCGTTGCTGCGCCTGGCGGCGGATGTAGCGGAAGCCGACAGGCTCTCCCATCGCGACGCGGCCTGCGATCCGCGTGCGAAAGCCGATTGGCTGACCGTGGCTGGCGCCTTCACGCACCTGGCCGGCATTGACCTGATGGCGACACTGTCGCCCGAAGGCATTGGCGATGCAAACGCCTTGCGCTCTCGCGCGCGGCGTGGCGGCATCGATGTTACCGATGACGACGATTGGTCGGACATGTTCAGCAAAATTCTCACCCTGCGTGTCGAACCGCGCCTCGGCATGGAGCGGCCCTGCATCCTTTACGAATATCCAGTCTGCGAGGCGGCGCTGGCGCGCGTCAGTCCGCGCGATTCGCGCGTGGCAGAGCGTTTCGAGCTCTATGCCTGCGGCGTCGAGTTGGCCAACGGTTTCGGCGAGCTCACCGACGCGCATCTGCAGCGCACGCGTTTCGAGCGCGACATGGCCAAGAAGGAAAAAATCCATGGCGTCCGCTATCCGCTGGACGAGGATTTCCTGGCCGCACTGCGCCTGATGCCGCCTGCCAGCGGCGTGGCGCTGGGCTTCGACAGGCTGGTGATGCTGGTGACCGGGGCTCCCAATATCGACGCGGTGTTGTGGACCCCATTACCGTGATGCAGCATGGCCGGCATGCCGGATTTGGGGTGGCGAAAAGCCCGCCAGCGGCTAGGCTCCGCCCGCCATGACTGACGCCGCCATCCGCAAAGCCGCCCATGACACCAGCTTCACGGTGTTGTTCGCGATCGGATTCTGCCATCTGCTCAATGACATGATGCAGGCGCTGTTGCCGGCCATCTATCCCACGCTAAAGGCGCAATTTCATCTGAACTTTGCCCAGATCGGGCTGGTGACGCTCGCGTTCCAGTGCACCGCTGCGCTGTTCCAGCCGGTGGTCGGCCATTTCGCCGACCTGAAACCCATGCCCTATTCGCTGGCAATGGGGATGGTCTCGACCTTGGTCGGGCTCCTGCTT
>DATKEP010000111.1:0-23193 GCA_035512055.1 Rhizomicrobium sp. | reverse complement strand
GCGCGGCGATGCCGTTCGGTAGAGACCTGAGTGGCTCCTTTTTGATGTACCAAGCGATTTGATAGCAATTGGGTTGGAAAGTTTCATATTCAGGGAAGCCACATGCGGCTTCAGGCGTTAACGGAAGGGGGCACCACTATTAAGCGATTGATATGGCATGTCTGTTACGCAGAATCCGGATCGGGCGCGGTCGAAAAGTGCGTGGGAAGAGATATACAAGCGCGTTCTATCAGAATTCCGCGAAATCCAGTTCACATGGAGAGGCTTCTTCAATTGGTGCGGCATCACCCTATTGGCGGTGTTGTTTTCCGCTGTCGTCACGCTTTATTTTCTCAATTGGAACCAGATGCGAGGCCCGATCGGACGCTATCTATCCCACCGGGCCCGCCGGGAAGTGCGGATCGACGGCAACCTGTCGGTCAAGCTGTTTACCATGCAGCCGAGTGTGGATGCGATGGGTATCTATGTCGGTAACCCAAAATGGGTTGGCACGCCGCAGGCGGCGCACGTCAATCATTTGCAGGTTGAGCTGCGGTTGGCGCCGCTAATTTTCGGCGAGCTGATTCTGCCGTTGGTCAAGATAGATCAGCCCGACATCCTGCTTGTGCGTGACGAGAATGGCCGCACCAACTGGGATCGCGGCGACAAGAATTCCGATCAGGCGTGGAAACTGCCGCCCATCCGGCGCTTCCTAGTCAATAACGGTCACGTGAAAATCGACGATGCGGTGCGCAAACTGCACTTCATTGGCACGGTCACGTCGGAGGAAAACCGGGGCGGCGGGCGCGCTGCCTTCACCCTCAAGGGCGATGGCACCCTGAACAAGAGAGTGTTCCTAGCCGACCTGCAGGGGGGACCGCTGCTGAACGTCGATGGGAGCAAGCCCTATAATTTTACTGCCGAGGTGCGCGCGGGTGAAACCCATGCGGCAATCAATGGTGCCATTACCCAGCCATTTCACCTGGACCGCTTCACTGCCGGAATCAATGTCAGCGGCCCTACCCTGTCGGACCTCTATTTCATGACCGGCCTGGTGCTGCCCCGCACACCGCCCTATCACATGACCCTGAACCTTGTGCGGAAGGGCAGCTTTTACCGGTTGAACGACATTAATGGTGTGCTGGGCGGCACTGACCTGCATGGCAACCTGTCGGTGGATGCCTCTTATGAGGTTCCGGCGCTGGCGGGCCGAGTGGCGTCACGGGTGCTGAACTTCGCCGATCTGGGTCCGCTGGTTGGCGGCGGCAAATTCGCGCCCGCGCAGAGCAGGCACCTGCTGCCGGAAACCGTGCTGCATACCGAGCGGTTGCGCCAGACAAATGCGGAAGTGGATTACAGTGCTCTCTCCATCCGTTCGCGTGATTTCCCGCTGACGCGCCTTGATACCCATATCAGCGTGGAAGGCGGGGTGCTGAACTTGAAGCCCCTGGCGTTCGATTTCACCCAGGGAAAGCTCAGCGGTTCTTTGAAGGTGGATGCCCGCAAAGATATCCCCACCAGTACGGTGGACGCGCGCATCACCGACATCCATGCGGAGAATTTCATCAAGGGCAGCGACAAGCCGATTTCCGGCATGCTGGAAGCCCGTGTGGCCCTGACTGGAACCGGCAATTCGGTGCATACGGCGGCATCGACCGCCGGGGGAACGTTCACCGCCGTGGTACCCTCGGGCAGCATGCGTCACAGCCTGGCGGAATGGACAGGCGTGGATGTGCTCACAGCGCTAAGTCTCAATCTCAGCGGCGACAATTCGGACACCAAACTGCGATGCGCCGTGGCGAGCTTTGGCGCCAGGGACGGCGTCCTGACCTCGCAGCAGTTCGTAATCGACACCGATCCAGTACGGGTGGATGGCGGCGGCACCATCAATCTGCGTGATGAGACGCTAGACATGCGCATGCAGGGCAGGCCCAAGAATTTCCAGCTTGTGCGGCTGCGCGCGCCCATAAACGTGAAGGGAAACCTGGCGCATCCCGTTCTTGGTATGGACGCGGGCGCAGCGGTGACACAAGGCGGCATCGGCGCGGCGCTGGCACTCATCAACCCCTTTGCCGCAATCCTGGCTTTTCTGGATCCAGGACTGACAAAGGATGCCAATTGTGCACCACTGCTTGCTGATGCCAAGGCAAAAGGCGCGCCGCTCAATTCAACGGCGGTCAAGAACGCCTCGGCGCCGAGGAAATAACGCATCACGGAGGCGCATATACAGCGATTATTCTAACATACCAATCTTGGGCCAGGGAAATTCTCGCCGCCTTTTGCGGGTGGACTTTCGACGCCCGTGTTTGGGGCCGAGATCAGAGAAATCGGGGCCGGTCAATAATCGATGCTCAAGGAACTGCAGCGAATTGCAAAGGCAACGTATCCACGTGCCGAGCTGGTGCGGTTGAGGAACTTGGCCACTGAGCGCTTGAAGAGGCATATGGCAAAGGCAAAGATCTCACTGGAGATGCAGATGCGCGCCAGGGTGGCGAAGGCTCGCAAGGAAAGCCAAAATCGATCAGGTCCGCATACTCATCCCTGCCCGCCTCTGCAGCTTGTGCGTGAGGAATGGCCCATAAGCATCAAAACGCATCCATGGGTTGCTGCGCTTGCCGCCCCAGCAACTCGTGCGCCAGCAATTGCCTATAACTATCAATCATGAGAAGTCCGCTTTGCACAGGAGCGGACATTGAGAGCTTCAACTTTCGGCATTCCTAGTTCGGCAATTTGTGCTCTATCTCTTGATACACCCGCACCAGCGCTCCCGGCGCCTGGGTAACCCGCTCGCTCCAATTTTCATAGGGTCCCCAATTTGCAGCCCCGACAGCGTCGCAATCCTTCACAGATCGGCACGCCACGTGCGCGTCGTGTAGCCGCCGCCCTTCTGCGATCACCGCCGTCAGTTCGGCGGCGAACGCCGCAAGCTCACTTTTCATGGTGGCGGGATCGTCCACAAAACCATGCCCACCGAAAACCCATTTGGCGTCGATCGCCTGATTCCTCTTGATGGTCGAAAGCCATTCGCTGGGAAAACCGCGCGCAAGGGAAGGAAACAATCGGTGATCGTAAATCTCGCTCATGAACAACACCTTGGGCCCAGGCACATACACACTTAGATCCCCGCCGGTATGCGCCCGACCCAGATTCAAGATCTCGATGTCCGTGTCCCCCAAGCGAATGGTACGCTTGTCCGGCACTGCTTCCGTCGGCGGGGTCGCGCTTGCCGCCAGCGCCTTTTGCGAAACGGGCGAGGCCACAAAAACCACATCGGCAAAGGCGGCCTTGAACGCGGTATTGCCGCCGGTGTGGTCGTCATGCTCCGAGCACACCACCACATATTTAATTGGCAGGGGGGTCAGATTTTTTATCTGCGCCACTAGCTTCTGGGTCGCGCCCAGATTGCCCTGGCCATCGGCCACAAGCACCCCGCCGCTGGTCACCACGATCATGTCCACCGTGGTCTTGAACTTGCCCGGGTCACTGGGCCGCAGCTCTTCATAGGCATAAACATTGGGCTCGAGCTGCTTCAGGCGCGGAAAATCGCTTTCCTTGAGACCCCGTAGGCTCGGGTCCGCTGTCTGCACGGGCGCTTCTTGCGCTCGCGCCGTCATGGGCGCAAGCACAAGTATGGCTGTCAGAATTTTTCTCGCCGATTTCATCCCCATCCCCTTTTTGGCGGTGCGAAGCCGCTCTTGTCGGTACAGTCAAGTTAAGCAAATTCTATAGTGAGAGAACTTTAGGTTGAATTTAGGGCTGTACCTGAACAGATAAGAAACGGGAGTGACCGGCTCCCGCTGGTGATCCTACTTCTTGAATTCCACCAGTGTTGCCTCGTAACGCGCGTCACCGACATTTTCATCGTTTTGCGCCCCCGGCATCAGCCACTGAACCTCGCCTGGCCGGTACTGGGCGGTTTTCACAACCCCATCGGGGGCGGTCGTCTTCAACCGCGCTTCGGTCAGAGGCACCAGCAGCCGTTTCAAGCGCTCTTCATACACGGGCGTTTTTTCGCCCCTGCCCAGATGCAATCGCAGCACGCGTACCTGATTGTTGTCGATCTCGACATTGAAATGCGCCGGGTCCACCAGGCTCGGTTCGCGCGCAGCATTTTTGATGGCGGGCACCATGCCTGGCGGTGAATTCAGTTCGACATGCACAATGTCCACCGGACCATTGGCGGTAATGGTCGCAGTGTGCGCGCCCATGGAGTTGTTCCACTGCACCTCACCGGCTACAAAATGTTCGGGACTGACCCTGACGTCCGGATACCGGATCGTGTTGATTCGCGCCTGGAAATAGATCATCACCCGGTTGGTAAGGTGGACATGGGGCTTGGTGACCTCACCTGGCACGCCCGCGCTGAGTTGTACTCTCGCAACCGCGTTGTCGATCGGCGTCGTGGGTGGATCATAAGGAATACCAGCGTGGGAAGCCGCAGCGGCGGCGAATGCCAGGACTTTAAGCATGGCGTCGACCCTTTCCTTGTTTGCCCCGCGCACCGCGCATAAACCCGGTGAGACAAGCGCCGATCAGCGCCCAGGTTGGGAAGATGAGATAGACGGGCGGAATGCCGCCCGCCTGGATCGGTGGCATGACCATTGCCACGCAGGCCATGACGACAGATCCCACCACGCCTACCGCCACCGCGACGGGCGGCGCCGTCACCGCGCCAGCGCGCGACCCGTCCCGACGCCGCACAATCGGCAACGCGATGCAGCAAACGGCATAGCCGAACACGAGAGAGATGGTGATAGTGTCCACTAGGAGGCCCACCGCGCCCCGGCCCAGGGCCAGCCCCGCGACGTTCAGGACAAAGATCGCGAGTACGACAGGCGCGGGCACGCCGGAGCGTCCCTGCCATCTGTTCATGCAAGCCGGCAGGAAACCCTCGCGCACGAGCGCGATGAGCGTGCGGGACGCCATCAGGAAGACTCCATTCCAGGTCTTCACCAGCGACAACATGGCGATAGCCAGCACCAGCGGCACCAGGGCCCGTCCCCAAGGCAATTGCCTAGCAGCCTCGACAAAGGCCAGCGAATTCGGCGGCAGGGATGGCCAAGGCACCATGATTGCCGTGGCGATCACCACCAAGCAATAGAATCCCGCGGCCGCGCCGATCGCCAGCACCAAAATGCGGAACAGGGCGCCGAAAGGAACATGCGCGGATTTCTCCTCCACCACCTGGCTGATGGCCTGAAACCCGCCCAGAAGAAAGGCGCAATTGGCGAAGATGCCGGCCGCGCCCTGCCACCAGACAGGCTCGCTGGGAGGCAGCACCGGCATCATGTTGGCCGCCTGTCCCCGGGACAGCATCAGGGCCACCACTGCCAGCGCAACGCAGATGAAGCCGTACGTTAAAAGGCTATGGAAGCCCGCCATGACCTGTCCGCCGGTATAGTTCAACCATGCGATCATTGGCGCGCCGATACAGCCGATGACCAGCTGGTTGCGGGTCACGCCGGTGCCGAAAGCATCGTAGAGTACAACGTCGCCGATACCGGTCCCCAGCCGCTCGAACAGCCATGCTATAGCCAGACCCTCAAAAATGGCGACGCATATCCAAGCCAGCGCGATGAACCAACCGACGTAGAAGGCCAAGGGACGTCCGAAGACGTGCAGGGCGAAACTGAACTCCCCGCCCGTCCAGGGAACGCGGGAGGTCATCTCGGCATAACAGGCGCCTATGCAGGCAATTACGATGCCGCCCGCGATAAAACCAATCACGGCGCCACCAGGGCCGGCCGATGCCAGCCAACCTCCCACCAGCACGCACCAGGCGGAACCTATGATCGAGCCGAATCCGAAGGCGAAAAGCTGAAAGCGGCCGATATTTCCCTTAAGGGTCGGCGCAGCTGGCGGCGCTTTGTCCGCCACTATGGCGACGCTTTGAACGGTTGCGACTCCGAAAAGCAATTCAGGAGATTGGTGACAATCCGGGCCAGCAATGCCGGGGCGGACGCCACCGCGATCAGCAGGCTCGATCCACGGCGCGGGATGTTGGTCATGACGTTTGCCCCCAGACTTTTCTCAATTCAGACACATTCGGGCAATGCTGGCAACACACCGCGATTACTGTGGCAATTCAGGAACCTGCCTGCTCAGACGATGCGGTGAAACCAAGCTGGCGAAAACCCCGCTGTCGCCAGCGTCAGGTGCGCCTCGCACAAATGCCCATAACCGCAGAGAATGCAGCCTCAAGCTGCTCCCATTGCCGCCGAACAACGCGTGCGCGATGAACGGCCTATAATCGCGGATTACGGGAAGTTCGCTTCGTGTCGATAGGAGCTGACAGCCGATTCACAAATCTTCCAATTGCTTCATAGCCGCATCACACAACGAAATCCTACATGCGAGGTAGGGCTGTCGATGGCTTGGGGGAGGCGTGCCGCGGGCCGATAGCGCTGACAATAGTTGTCGGCACAGAGGTGCGAGCCTCCCTTGCAGACTTTCTGAGGAATTTTTTTCAGCGGCAAGCAAGGGTCGCAACTTTCGGATTCGCGCGCGGCTCGCGCACGGGGCGGCCCACAACATGCCCTCGCCTGTTCGGCAGGTTGCAGCGAAAACCAATCGGATGTCCATTCCCATACGTTTCCAATCATGTCGTAAAGACCAAATCCGTTCGGCGGAAAAGAGCCAACGGTGGTTGTTCGGTATGAGGCGTTCTCGCCGGTCTTTTGCCAGGGAAATTCACCCTGCCAATAATTGGCCATCAGCCGGCCGCCTGGCATCTGTTCGTCGCCCCAGGCGAATGTTCGTTGGGTCAGGCCGCCGCGGGCCGCGAATTCCCATTCCGCTTCGGTCGGTAAGTCCTTGCCGACCCATTTGGCGTAGGCATTCGCATCTTCGTAGGCAATTTGCACGACTGGATGATCCATGATCTGAGCAACCGAGCTGTGGGGACCCAAGGGATGTCTCCAGTCAGCTCCGAACACGAATTTCCACCAGGCTCCTGGATTGTTTAGCGACACCGATCCCGCGGTAGGCGTGAATACCGCCGATCCTGCCTTCGCCATCTCATGTGGCATGCCAGGATAATCTCGCGGATCGGGCGCGGCTTCCGCCAAGGTTTTGTACTGTGTCGCATCTGCAAATTCCTCGAATTGCCTGTTGGTAACCGGAAATTCGTCTATCCAGTATTCGCCCACGGCCGAACGGCGGATTGGCGCCTCTTCCGGGTAATAATTTTCGCAACCCATCAGAAACTCGCCACCTGCGATACGCTTCATGCCATCCGAACTGCGTTTTGGGATTGCCGTTCTCCTAGAGCTCACCATTTTTCCCGTCTATCCATCGCATCCGGAATTTTAGGCAATTGCGAACCGCCCCAGTTCTGACGCGAGCCGGTCCGGAAAACCGCGCTATTGTACTGGTCGGTCCAGGGGTCGACATAGGTCTTGCTTGCCCATGTATCCCATTGCGCAGCGAGCTGGAAGGCCATGTCCGGCCGCGCCGTTGCGACATCGCTGGTTTCGCTTCGATTGGCCGACATGTCGTACAAATTCCAGGGATGGTCCCAGTTCTGCACCAGCTTCCAGTTCTCGGTCCGGATCGCGCGATTGCCTTGATGCTCCCAGAATAGCGGAGCGGAGCGGACACCCATCCGCTGCCCGCGAAATACCGGCGCAAAGCTGCGGCCGGAAAGAGGTACGAGTTCGTGGCCGTTATAGCTTGCCGGGTATTTGGTACCCGTCAGTTCGAGCAGCGTCGGCACGACGTCGATCAGGTGACTCAATTCCCTAACGAATGTGCCATTGATCGATGGATCGATGCCGCGCGGCCAGTGCACGATCAGCGGGGTTGAGATCCCCCCTTCATACGTGAATTGCTTGAAATAACGGAATGGCGTGTCCGACATGGTAGCCCACTCCATGCCCAATTCGACGGAGGAGTGCGGTCCGCCGAGCCTTTGTGCAACGAGCTTTCCATCTGGCGCGGGCCGCAGTTGCGCTTCCAGCTCACCATCGGGGCCGGCTTCCGCGTTGGCGCCGTTGTCGGCCATGAGAAGGATGAGCGTGTTGTCCAACTCGCCCATGGATTTGAGCGCATCCACCAGCGTGCCGATCGCCTTGTCCATTCGGGAGACATCGGCAGCATAGGTGGCCATAATATTGTCGAAATAATCCTGCTGTTCCGGTGCAAGCTTGTTCCAGGCATAGGTGTTTGGTTCGCGAGGAGGCAGGATTTCGTCGGATCCGATAACCCCGAGCCCCTTTTGCCGTGCAAAGCGCGCTTCGCGCATGACGTCCCAGCCGGCCTTATATTTGCCGCGGAAGCGGTCAATGTCTTCTTTGGGCGCCATGAGCTCGGGGTGGGCATTGACGAAGGGCAAATACAAAATGAAAGGTTTGCCCTTCAGCCGCGCCTCCTTGATGTAGCGAATGCCGTAATCGACAAACAAGTCGGCGGAATACCACTCTCCCTTGCCGACTTCCGGCGCATCGATGGGAAAGTATTTGCCGTCGATGTAAATCTCCTGATTGATTGGAACGTCTGTGGTTTGATCCGGGAAGTACATCCTTCCTTGGGGCGAGCATAACGAGCGATCGAACCCCCGATCCCATGGCCCCACGCCGCGCGTCACGCCCAGATGCCATTTGCCGGCCATCGCGGCGAAATAGCCTGAGCCTTTCAGGAGTTCGGCAATGGTGGCGACGCGGTCCAGCAGGCGGCCCTTAATGCCCTGCGATCCTGCAAAGGCATACTGTTCCAAGTGACCAAGTCCGGCCTGATGAGGATAGGTGCCGGTAAGAAGCGAGGCCCGTGAGGGACTGCATTTCGGCGTATTGTAGAACGTGGTGAATTTGAGCCCGCCGGCGGCAAGCGCATCGATGTTGGGCGTTGGAATTTCGCTGCCCATGCAGCCCCAGTCGGAATAGCCCTGGTCATCGGCTAGGATGACGATGATGTTTGGCTTGGATGGCGCTGCAGTCTGCGCCTCCACACCGGCAAAGCTCATCAAAGCGACCGCGGCCGAACTCGCGAGAAGTGCCCTGCGCGTAATTCCCAAGATGTTTCCCTCCCCGAAAGTCCTTCGACAGCGATGCTATTTCAATATGTGCGTGGAACAAAGGTTCGCCTTTGCTTGCAGTCCCCCCGCTTGACTGATCAGGGTGTGCCCGGCTTGTAGCCGGGACCGCGCAACACCTTGCCGGGCAGCGCGTTGGTGGGCTTGCGATTGTCCACCACAGCGGTGCCGTTGACGAACACCCAGTCCACACCTTCAGAATATTGCATGGGATCCTCGTAGGTCGCCATGTCCTTGACCGTGGCGGGATCGAACACCGCCACATCAGCCTTCATGCCTTCGCGCAAGATGCCGCGATCGTGCAATCCTAGCCGGTCAGCAGCCTGCGAGGTCATCTTGCGGATCGCCTCCTCCCAGGAGAAGACATGGCACACGCGCACATATTGCGACAGCATTCGCGTGTGGCTGCCGAATGATCGCGGATGCGGCACGCCAATGCCGGTATGCACGCCAGCGGGCAGCGAAATGCCATCCGAGCCGATGTCCATCCAGGGACTATTCAGCATCTTGGTGACGATGGCGTCGCGGTTGCCGGTCGGAATACCCATTTCAAAAGCTTCGGCCCTGGTCTCGACCAGGATCTCCAGGATGGCCTCTTCCGGCGGGATCTTCATGGCAGTAGCGATTTGGGTCACGGTCTTGCCGTCAAGCGCCAGATCGGCCGAGGCGACCTTGGTGTAGGAGAAATCGCGGTGCTCTCTCTTCATCTCCGCTAGGATGCGGGGGCGGGCGTCGGGATTCTGGAGCCGCGCGACGATATCGGCGGAGTTGCCTTCCAATGCCCAAGTCGGCAGCGTCTGGCGCACATAGCTCCAGCCGGTCTCATAGGGATAGGAGTTGCCAGTGATGTCCACACCATCCTCGCGCGCCTTTCGCAGCACCGCCAGATAGCCGTCCGGATCCATACCGGCGCTGGCGCCCAGGTGGAATATCTCCACCGGGATATGGGTGTCACGGGCCACGGAAATCGCTTCCCTGAGACCATCCACGCCGGTGGCATTGCGGATATGGATCGCGAAGATGCCGCCATAACCGGCCGCGGTCTTGCACAACTCAACCACCTGGGGAATGTCGAAGAAGGAGTTGGGCACGTACCACATGCCCGCCGAAACGCCCATTGCGCCTTCCTGCATCGCCTGAGCGACCAGCCCCTTCATCTTGTTGATCTGTTCTCTGGACGGCGTTCCAGCGCCATAGCCCATCACCGAGGCGCGCACCTGGCCCATGCCGACATAAGAGGCCACGTTCAAGCCGATGCCCTTCTTCTCCAGAAAGGTGAAGAAACCGCCCAACGTCTTCCAGCTGCGCTTGACGGGTGGCGCTATGATCACCGGATCATCCACCGCCGGGCCCACGACCGGTCCCGCCGACACATGTTCGCCCATCACCTCGGTGGTTATGCCTTGGGTTATCTTGCTGAGGCCGCGGCCATCCAGCGACAGGCCGAACTCGGAATGGGAGTGCATGTCAATGAAACCCGGCGAGACGATCCGTCCTGTGGCATCGATCACCCGCTTGGCCTTCACCGGAGCACGGCCAACATAAGCGATTGTGTCACCCTTGATTGCGACGTTCTCCTGCATCCAGGGGCCTCCGGTGCCGTCAATCACATGGCCATTCTTGATCAGGATATCCGCCTCGGCCGCAGGCGGGCTCCGCGCCTCCACCATCGCCACACCGAAAAGAAGCAAAATGTTCAGCACCGCCGCGCAGCCAAGGACCTTCTTCCGCTGAATCGGTCTCATTTCGCGCTCCCCTACTGGCTACTTTATCTTTCCCCGCGCCGCGACCTTCCATACAGCCTCGACGCTCCCATTGCGCAACGCGACAATCTCTTCGTGAAGATGCACCGTGGTGTCGCCATATCCTACGACAAATTCCACGCGCTCGCCGATGCTGGGCCGGTCGCCGGGTGCATCCAATTCGAGCGTCATATGTTCAGCCGATAGTTTCATGTGATTCACGCCAGGAAAATCCAGCGCCCGAGGAAACGCGGCATCCGCGCTTATCGCCTTGCGGCCCGCATCCAGAATGACACGCGTCGGCGTGGGCCGGCTGATCACAGTGGTGAGGATCGTCAGAGCGTAGGGCAGGTCTATGTTGAAATGCGTGCGATAATGCTCGTCATTGAAAATGGCGCCGCCCACCTGAACCTCGGTGATGCCAGGCTGCTTGACGCAATACGGCAACGTGCCGGTGCCGCCACAGCTGACGATCGGCATGTCGTGGCCGGCATTACGGCAAGCCGCGGCGCTTCCGGTCAGCAAGATGATGGCGGCAGCAACCGCTTTTTCTTTGGCCACCGGATCGGCGATAGCCGTGGTATGGGCTTCCCAGCCCATCACCCCGACAAGACGCAATGCCGGGTACCTGACGATCACATCCGCCAGCGCCACCACTGCGGCGCCGGGCTCCACGCCAGCACGGTTCATGCCAGTATTGACCTCAATGACCACCCGCAAGCTCGTGCCGTGCGCCGCCACCGCCAGCTCGGCGACATTGGCCTCGCTGTCCACGGAGACGATGACCTCGGCTTTCTCCAGCAGCGCCGCAAGCCGACGCATTTTTATTGGACCGACGATCTGATTGGCGATCAGAATGCCACCAATTCGGGCGGACGCGAGAATTTCCGCCTCGCCCAGCTTGGCGCAGGTAATGCCAATGGCGCCGGCTTCGATCTGCTTGCGGGCAATCTCGATCGTCTTATGTCCTTTGAAGTGGGGCCGCCAGGCGATTCCATGGGCGCGGCACGCCGCCGCGATATGTGCAATATTGGCTTCCATCCGGTCGAGGTCGACCAGGAGCGCAGGCGTATCAAGCGCGGATTTGGCGACTTGGCTCACTCTGCGGCCCGACGCGCCGAGCGCAGGCATTCCGTTGCCCTCACATCAATCTCGCCGTCGGGACCAATGGCGACACCATAATCGCGTATCGCGCTGTCCAGCGAAATCTTCTCGTCCAATATGTCCTGCCTCACGAGTTCGACGGCACGAGCAAAAGGATCACCCCAGCCGCCTCCGCCCGCCAGTTCAGCGCGATAGCTTTCTCCACGCCTGAACGTGCGCATGAATTTCCCCGGCAATGGGGTTTTCCTCCCATCGATGTCGCGAAAATAATTTCCGGCATTGGCACCCGGAAGGCCGCCTGCTAATCCATATGGTTTGAATTTCTGGCGGTCGCTGCGGACCTGCAGCACCGCCTCGTCTACCCCAACCAGATGATATTCGCGCACCAAGCCAAGACCACCGCGAAATTTCCCCGGACCGCAGGAATCTTGCCGAAAACTATAGGTCTCGATTCGCACCGGCTGCTCATGTTCGACGACCTCGACCGGCGTGTTGGAGTAATTCACGGCCAAAGACGACAGGGCGTCAATTCCATCCTTGTTGGGGCGGCCACCCCAGGTGCCGAACAGAAATTCCAGCAGCACGAAGGGCCGCCCGGCGCGATAACCGGCAATGGTCACGCCGAAATCGCCCTGGGCCCCGCAGGCAAACACCTTGTCGGGAAGCATCTTTGCCAGCGCACCCCAGACAGCTTCCGTGACGCGCATGGAGGTTAGGCCGCGCGCCGCGACCGGCGCAGGCGAAACCGGATTTGTGATGGAGCCGGCTTCCGCGATGACATGGATCGGACGCATGAAGCCGGAATTGGTCGGCAGGTTCTGATCCATGATCGAGCGCAGGCAGGCATAGACGGAGGACTGCGTCATCGCGATCGGCAGATTGATGGAACCTTTGACCTGCCTGGATGTGCCGGTGAAATCCACCGTGATCTCTGAACCCTTTTTGATGACACGGGCGAATAGCCGAATCGGGTCTTCGCTGAATCCGTCGTCGTCCAGAAAATCCTCGAACTCCCAGGCCCCGTCGGGAAAAGCCGCTAGCTCGGCCCGCGTCAGCTTCTCCGAATAATCGAGCAGATTGGCCATGTCCGTGGCAATCCTGTCCGGGCCGTGCTTTTTCGCCAGCGCGATCAGGGCACGTTCGCCACGGATACAGGCGGCGATTGTGGCATTGACGTCGCCGATTACTGTTTCCGGAACCCGCACATTTAACTTCAGGATATCAAAGAACAGATCGGACGGCTTTCCCTGATCGATGATTCGCAACGGCGGAATCCTCAATCCTTCCTGGAAAATCTCGGTATTGTCGCAGGCATTGCCACCGGCGACGCGTCCACCGATATCGGTCTGGTGCCCGATTGCCGCGGCAAAAGCGAGCAGCTTGTCCTCATAAAATATCGGCCTGAAGACAAAAATATCGGGCAAATGCAAGCCGCTGCCATGATAGGGATCGTTCAAGGCATAAACGTCGCCCGGGCGAATTTGCCCGGCGAATTTTTCCAGCACAGTCGCCAAGGTCGGCGGAAACGATCCCATGTGAACCGGCAGGCACAGTCCCTGCGCCACAAGGTTGCCGACGGGATCGAGCAACCCCGTGGAGAAATCCATCGCCTCCTTGATGACCGAAGAACGCGCTGTGCGCACGACCGTCGCCGCCATTTCGTCGGCAATCGCCGCGAAAGCGTTTTTCATCAATTCAAGGCGGATGGGATCGATTTTCGCAGCCATTGGATCATCCTGCCGGGCTGAGTCGAATACGTACAATTCCAGCATCGGCGCGGACTGTGGCGGCCGGTGGCACAATGATGGTTGTATCATATTCCTCGACGATCAGGGGGCCGTCCTGCGGCTGCACGCTGAGGCTCGCACGGCGTATCACGGGCGTCGCGATCCAGCCCCTGTCCCCAAAATAGACCATCCGGTCGCCGCGAGTCGATGATACGCCATTGGCTTTCCGTGTCCGCAACGCGGACGGAATCGGCAAATGAGCCTGCCGGTCCAGGCTGCGGGCTCGCAGACGAAGATTGACGATCTGCACGCGTTCGGTCCGGCTGCAATAGCCATAGGTGCGCTCGTGATCCCGATGAAATTGCTCGGTGGCGTCAGTCAGGATCTGTGGGGAAACAACAGGCCGGGACAACGCGACACCCAGTTCGGAACTCTGTCCGGCGTAACGCATCTCCAGCACAAGTTGAAGCTCGATGTGAGCGGTTGGCACGCCTTCGGCCGCCATCAACTCCGATGCTTCATGCAGCAGGCCCTCAGCGCGCCGGTTCAGTGCATCGCAGTCCACCTTGTCTACGTCATGCCAATAGACAGCAATCAGGCGGTGCTGAATGCGAGCGAACAACAGGCCCAGGGCGCTGAACACGCCTGACGCGGGCGGTATAATGATATCGGAAATTCCTGTTTGTCCCGCCAGCGTGGCGCCGTGCACCGCTCCATTGCCGCCGAACGCGACCATGGAAAATTCCCGCGGCGACCGCCCGATCTCGCTCGACACCGACTGGATTGCCCGCATCATCGCGGCATTCACCACGGCATGGATGCCGTGCGCCGCCTCATGAACAGACAGCCCGAGGGGGCCGGCAACATGGGTCTCAATCGCCTTTTTTGCCGCTTCCGCGTCAATCTGCATGTCGCCATCCAGCAGATGGGACGGATTCAGAAACCCCAGCACCACATTTGCATCGGTGACCGCGGGAAGAAGCCCGCCCCCGCCATAACAGGCAGGGCCGGGATCGGCGCCGGCACTTTGCGGACCCACCCGCAGCGCGCCACCTCTGTCAATCCAGGCCAGGCTCCCGCCGCCGGCCCCGATTTCGGCCAGATCAATTGTGGGCGATCGCACAAGATAACCGCCGCCTCCGAGCAGCCGCTGTGCGGCATGGATCCCCGCGCCCACTTCCATTTCGTCGGTCAGACGCGGCTCGCCACCTTCGATCAGGCAAGCCTTGGCCGTGGTGCCTCCCATGTCAAATGCGATGATGTTCGCTTCGCCCAGCATTTCCCCAAGCGCCGCCGCGCCGATGGCGCCTGCCGCAGGCCCTGACTCGATGCAATACGCCGGATAGTCACGGGCAGTATCCGCCTTGATAAGGCCGCCGGATGACTGCATGACCATCAAGGGTGCGGCCATCCCCAGCCGTTTTACGCCATCCTCTACCGATGCGAGATAGCGGTCCACAACCGGTTTCACAAAGGCATTCACAACCGTAGTGCTGGTGCGCTCGTATTCGCGGATTTCGGGAAGCACCTGATGTGAGGCGGAAATGGACAGTCCTGGCGCGTGCTGGCGCAGCAAATCCATCACCGCCTGTTCGTGCGCAGGGTTCATGTAAGCATGCAGCAGGCATACCGCCACGGAATCGACATCCAGCCCCAGCATCTTTTCCGCGGCGGCAATCACGCCGGCCGCGTTCAGGGGCCTGACAATCCCGCCGCTCGCATCCATGCGTTCCTCGATTTCAAAACGAAGATGGCGGGGCACGAGCGGGCGGGGCTTGTCCCAGTCCATATTGTAGAGCTGGGGCATGCGCAACCGCGCAATTTCCAGAATGTCCCGAAAGCCGGCAGTCGTAATGAGCGCTACACGGGCGCCGCGCCCGGTCAGCAGAGCATTCGTTGCAACGGTGAAAGCATGGACCAGACTGATAACCGATTTGGGCGCGATCGAGCCGCCACCCAAAAGCAGGCCCAACCCCTCCGTGATGGCCCGGCTATAGTCATCGGGGGTCGAAAGCAGTTTCAACGTGCGGGCCGAACCATCAGAGTTTGTTGCGACCAGGTCGGTGAACGTGCCTCCGACATCGATTGCGATGCGATTCGTGGCGGTCGTCATCTAGGATGGGCCCCGGCAATTGTCTCCCCTCGCGACAATCCGCCATGCCGGGCCTTGTGTAAATCCTGGCACTTGGTTTGACTGCGGGCGGGTGATAACTGTTTGAAATTCGCGCAATCAGCCAAGGTCTTGCGAGCGAGCTGGGCCGTCCAGCCCGGAAATGACAGGTTTCTCAACGCCGAGGCGTGGCTGTTGCAACGCCACTGACGAGGACAATCCAAGTTGAGGTACGAACTGGTTGCCTGGTAACCGAATTTGGTATCGACCTGGAGCGTCTGGTCGCCAAACTGTCGGACCCAGCGCGCGCGAAGCCGGAGCTACTGTCGGGGGGCAGCCCAAAGCGTTCGCAAAGTAGCGATGTCCACTTTGGCAAAAGCAAACATTGCAACGGCGCCAAGCCGTGTCAGCTAGCCCGCTGCCTCGCGCCTATTCAACCAGCGCCTGGTAGGCAAGAACCTGGAAATCGTTTCGCGCGGGCTCGATGCAAATCATATGCTGGGTCATGAAGATTCCAACCAGATCCAGTTTTGGGTCCACCCAGAAGTACGTGTTCGCCGCGCCCGCCCAACCGAATTCACCTGTCGAGCCGGGCATCCCCGATGCGGCCGGGTCCATCAATACCCGCGACCCAAGACCAAAGCCGTAGCCGGGCATGGCAAGGATCGCGATGCTGTAGGGCATGAGATTCGACGCAAGGTGATTGCTGTGCATTAGATCGGCGATTGCAGGGCTTATGACACGCTCGCCGTCAAGTTCGCCCCGGTTCAACAGCATTTGGGCGAAACGCAGATAGTCTGCCGCCGTTGAGAAGAGACCATGGCCACCGCGCGCAAAGGTGGTCGTATTGTCGGTCGGATAGGTCTTAGAGACATCGACTGGACCGGTCGCGGAATTTACGATCTCCGTGAACTGATGTGTCGCGATGTCGAGATGTCCATACATAGCGGCCATATGCGAGCTGTTTTGATGGGATACAGAAAAACCGGTGTCACTCATACCTAGAGGTGAAAATACGCGTTCCTTGAGAAAGTCCTGCAGGGGGCGACCTGAGAGAACTTCGATAAGGTGGGCCAGGACGTCGATTGACATGCTGTAATGCCACCGGGAGCCAGGCTGATAGGCGAGCGGCAGGCGCGCGAGGTCGGCAATGACGGCCTCCAGTGAGGCCTCGCTGTTGCTGAGCAATCCGGCATCGAGGTACATTTTGCTGACAGGTGTGTCTTCGAGGAAGCTGTAGGTCAATCCGGCGGTGTGGGTAAGGAGATCGCGAACGAGTATGGGACGAACGGGATCGGCGAGGGACCGGCCGTCGCCATTCCAGACTTTCACCTTCGCGAAGGCCGGCAAGTACTTGGATACCGGATCGAATAGGTGGAATTGCGCTTCTTCGTAGAGCGTCATGAGCGCCGTGCAAACTACGGGCTTAGTCATCGAATAGATGCGAAAAACGGTCGAGGAATCGAGAGACTCCTGACTGGCCTTGTCGCGGACGCCGCTGTGGTCAAAATGGATAATTTTGCCACGGCGAGCGAGGACCGTAGTGATGCCAGAGAAATCACCCGAGTCGACATATGCCTGCATCTTCGGCTTGATGCGGGCCAAGCGCCGCGAATTGAATCCCTGAGATTCCGGAGTGGCGGTTTCTGTAAGCGGAGCGTGCGGGGTGGCCATCGGTGTATCCTATCATTCGCAACAGGCCCCGGCGACGAACCCGCACGGTCATTTTTAGCGCCACATAAAGGAGATTTCTAAGGCCGATGGGAAATGTGTATTCGTATAGTCATTAGCGGCAAGCGGACAATACCGGTGTGCTCAAAGTCGTCGCCTCTTTAATCCGAAAGCGTAGATTTTTCCGTCCCAAGTGCAGACGTAAACCTGGCCACGGGCAACCACGGGTTCGTTGAAATGCGCAAAGCTGGTGATAAACTTGCTGCTCGAATACAATTCCTTTCCGGATTCTGCATCGAGAGCATACAGAACTGCGTTGGGGTCGAGGCCAGCAGGAGCCTTTACCGCCCCCCGGGATTCATCGGACGTTTTACCGCTTAGAAGCACGTAGACGACTCCGTTAGCTACTGTGGGCGGCTCCGGCGCGTGCATCTCACGGGACATCCACATGGGCACTAGCGTTGGTTTTCCCGTCGTCGCGTCTTTGCGAACCTCAAATGCCATGGTGCTGCCTTGATCCGTAATTCCGTAAGATTGCTGGAACTTCGGAGCATCTTTGGCTGGAGGGCCCAGCATGGGTGCATACAACCACCGTCTTCCCTGCGAATCCTGCCCCGTCGTGATTCCCCATATTCCGCGGTCGTGAAGTTTGGCCTCATCATTGCCCCAGCGAGGTGACGTATATAGCGGCGTATGGTGGTCGGTCCCTCCCAGATTGCTGACATCCAGGAGGTAGATTACGGATTCCTTGCCAACAACTGCCGCCAGCGTCCATTGTTCAAATGGGAAGACCACTGGGTTGCCGGAGCCAAGGTCTAAATCCTTTTTATCGAGATATTCAAAGTTCGTAGGAGTGAATGAGTCCTGCAACCGGAAGTTTTTTGGAGTGACCGTCACGACGCTATCGCCGAATCTTCCCGAGGCTGGATCGTAAGGCCCGTCGGCAGTTTGGCCCAAAATGCCCTTGGGACCTCGGACCAGGCCGCCGCGCCCCCACGCCCCGGACGTGATCCCTGTGTTAGTGTAAAACTCAAGCGGGTGGCGCACCGGGTCCTTCAAATCCAGCGCCGTAAAGTGGGATTGCATATTCAAGCAGCCCCGGGCGGTGGGTGAATAAATGACTCCATCGATGAGATTAAGACTCCAATTCCGCGCGAAAGGATCCGTGAAGTTTGTGGGCGGCATGCGATCTGTACCATCAAGCAGGCTGAAGCCGCGCAGCATCCCATCGTTCGTTGATACATAAAGGGTTTCCGTCTCCTTATCGATCACGGGTGTGGCGTTTTGCGAGTTTGGGCATCGATAATCGCCTTGTTTTGGCTCTTTCATGGTGTTCGCGTTTGCTCTTTGCCAGACGATTTTGCCGCTGGCCGCGTCGATTGCGAAGACGGTGTTGTCGCTGCCGACCACGAAAACTCGCGCGGCAGCGCCCTGCGGTGTTTTCACCATAGCGACTAGGGGAGCTGTCATCGTCGAAAGAATGTATTCTTTTGGCACAGTGGATATTTGAGCTATCCACTTCACTTCGAGTTGCGAGACATTGTCTTTATTGAGGATCTTCTCGTCCGGGTTCGAGCCAGTGCGCTCCGGATCGTGGCCCCAAGTTAGCCATTCGTTGTCGGCATTTGCCAGGCCGGGAAGAACGAAGAACATTGAGCTAACTAACGCGTTGACGAGTGACTTTGAGATTAATCGACGCGCACTCATGATTTTCCCCTGTTCCTTTCAATTACTGGAAATCGAATGCGGATCTAGACCAGCAAGATGTATACAGGGAATCGACCGGAACTAAGAGCCCCGTCGCTGATCGCGACTAAAGATGATCCATCTGGGAATGCCCGCCGTCCAAAGCGGACGTTCAAAGGGAAATCAGCTTGCAAGTCAATGGAGCCGAACGGCATCTTGGCATAATCCCGGATTAAGAGAATTGGCGACGCTACATGTGTAATGGCTTTGCTCCCAGAATGTTCTTCTACCCTCGTATCAGCTTTGAATTGCTGGCAAGCTCCGCAATCTGGTCGCCGCGCAGAATTGTCGGAGTAACACCATCGCGACCCATTTTCAGATAGGTCTCAGCTCTGCTTTGCACGGGGAGGCGGTTCCACCGCCGGAGACACTGGGCAAGCGTGCCTACACAGAACACATGGCCATGTGTTGCGAGCGTGGCAGCCGTATACGGTGACAATTCCATCAAGTGTTTATAAGAAATGCGAATGGCAGCATTAAGACCAAATCGGGTTTTTATTTCTGGCTTGAGGATCGTCCGCTTGAATATCGCTTCATATCGCGGGAATGTCGATCCGCAAGTCACTGGAACATTATCCAGTCTAGCCGATTGCTTGCTGTCCTAGCGCGCAAATGAATCCCGCGCACGCGTCCACGCGCGGCATTTTTCGCTGAGTGTTACGCCGAGCCCTGGTCGCTTGGAGAGGATCATCCGGCCGCCCTTAATTTCTTGCCGTTCGTTAAAAAGCGGATCCAGCCAGTCAAAATGTTCGACCCACGGTTCCCTCGGATATGTCGCCGCCAAATGAAGATGAATTTCCATGGCAAAATGAGGCGCCAGGCCTAGGCCTTTTTGGTCGGCGAAAGTCGCAACTCGAAGGAATTGGGAAATGCCACCGACCCGCGGTGCGTCCGGCTGGATGATATCAACCGCGTTCAGTTTGATCAATTCAAGGTGCTCGGCAGCACTGGTCAGCATCTCTCCAGACGCAATTGGCGTATCAAGAGCAGCGGCCAAGGCGGCATGACCTTCAGCATCGTAAGCATCAAGCGGCTCCTCAATCCAGGTCAGCCCGAACAGCTCCATTGCGCGGCCCATTCGCAATGCTGTCGGACGATCCCATTGCTGGTTGGCATCCACCATCAGCGCTGCGCGGCCATCGAGGCGTTTCTGTACTGCTTCGAGGCGTTTGAGATCGACGCGCCAGTCCGGCTGACCAACCTTTATCTTAATTCCCCCAATGCCTGCTTCCAGTGATCGATCGATATTGTCCAGCAACACCTCTATGGGCGTCGATAGGAAACCGCCAGAGGTATTGTAACAGGCAACGGAGTCACGATGGACCCCCAAAAGCTTGCCAAGGGACAATCCCGCCCGTTTCGCCTTGCAATCCCAAAGACAGTTATCGAATGCTGCTATTGCTTGCGTGGCCAGACCACTGCGCCCCACCGAAGCGCCGGCCCAGACGAGTTTCGTCCACAACCGGCCAATATCGTTTGGATCTTCCCCGATCAAGTTCGGCGCGATTTCGCAAGCATGGGCGAAGAGCCCCGGGCCACCGGCCCGCTTGGAGTAGCTGAATCCCAAGCCCTGATGACCTTGCGCCGTTTCTGCTTCGACAAACAAAAAAGCCACTTCTGTGAGCGGTTTCTGTCTGCCGGTCGACACTTTCGCGTCGCTGATGGGAGACGCAAGGGGCAAGATGACGAGCGATATGTCCAGCCTTTCTAGTCGATCACCTTCGGTCGATGTTGGATTCTGGGTCACAACGGTGCGGTCAGGCATGACACTCCTCAGCATTCAATCCGGCCAAATATTCCCCGTTATTTTCGTGCTTTTCCCTGTTATTGCCAATTCTTTTCCCTGTTATCCGGCCATCACCAAATTGTCAGGAAGTGCTGATAATGCTGGGCTTTCTCTTACTTCAGAGGCCAAAAAAGGGTTGGAATCCGGATCTTTCTGTATTTTTCCCTGTTATTGGCGATTTCGGGTCAGAGACTGGTTCGCTCGACACTGGGCTCCCAGCCACCCCGCTCGGACTTATTGCGCCAATGCTGGAAGCGTCCGGCAGCGCCTGTCCCCACATTTCCAGCCATGACTAGGGTACGCGCAATAATACCGCTGCGCGCAATACATTCGCCCTGAGAGCAGCAGTGCGATTGATCAGCCAGCTTCCCGCCTATGACCAAGCTTCGACCATCCAGGGGGTATATCGACCGACGATATGCAAGGCCGAGGTTCTCCGGCAGCATACTGTGCAGCAGCAAGCAAATTCACAGTCTCGCTTGCGGATCGATACGCGGCGATCAATTCTTCCGGGTTTCCGCCGCAGTCATAAGCCAATATTCTGAGGGCTTCCGCGGTCACACGGCAGAGAACCTCTTGCCGCCTATTTTGCTGGTCCTCGACGTATCCGGCGAAATTCACTCCGCCAGCGACAACAGCAGCCTGCCCATCGAATCGCAATTTCATAAAGGTGTGCCCCAGCAGACCTTCAGCCAGAAACTTTAGCGCAATAGCATGACAAGACAATATGAATTTTGAGACGGGAAGCGATATCCCGAATGCCCAAAATCGCGGCAGATGGGAGGCGCAGCCAAACGAATCGGTGGAGGTCCTTGGATCGTTCGGTCCTCATCCGGGCAACAGGACGCGCGCAAGCTCCTGCATCAGTTCGCCTGCGCGAGCAAAATCGCCGTTGGCGTAGGCCTGCTGCATCTGCCGAAACACGGCCTGGGCACGTTGGAGCTGATCGGGTTTGGCGGCAGGCGCAGCCGCACCGGTCATCGCAGGCGCCTGGGACCCCGATACCAAGGCTTCCGATTCGCCAAGCGTTGGAGCCCATTCGATCTTGCGGTCGTCAGGAAGCAACTGGCCGAATACGACTCGGGCAAGCGTCGGTATCCTGGTCTGCTCGGCCTCTATGTAGATCGGCTCGATTGCGACCAACTGATTGCCGTTAAGGGGCAGGATGATCAAATTGCCTCGGATCACGCTGGACCCATGCTGGTCCCACAGCGTCAGGTCGGCTGAGAATCGGCTGTCCGAACTGATCCGCGACTCGACCTGGGCCGGGCCGTCGACGAACTGCCCCTTGGGAAACCGGTACGCGACCAGCTTGCCGTAGTTTGCACCATCCGAGCGGCCGGCAAGCCATCCAGCCATCTGGTTTTTGCCCGCAACCGACAGGGGCAACATCAATGCGAATTCCGGATTCTGGGCATGTGGCAGTTGCGTCATCACGTAATAGGGCTGAACCTCGATCTCGCTGCCTCGATAGAGTTCGTGGGGCACCTCCCAACGATCCTCCCGGTTATAGAATGTAGTCGGGTTGGTCATGTGATAAGTCCCGTACACCTCGGCCTGGACGGTGAAAAGGTCTTCCGGATAGCGTATGTGGCGACGGATATTCGGCGGCATGGTTCGCTGGTCTCGGAACAGGCCCGGTAACATCTTCCGGTACGCTTTGATGATCGGATCGTCTGGATCGAAGACGTAGAACGTCACCGATCCGTTATAGGCATCGACAACCGCCTTCACGGAATTGCGCAGATAGTTTCGTCCGCCAAAATCGCCAACCGAGCCGTGATAGGCCTCGCTATAGGGATAGTTCTCTGAACTCGTATAAGCATCGACGATATAAGAGTAGTGATCGCCGTCGGCGACAATATAGGGATCCCGATCGAAGGTAAGGAACGGAGCCAGATGTTCGACCCGTTCGAAGAGATTGCGCCGGATGAGGATGCGGCTCTCAGGCGTGAAGTAATCCGAGATGAACAGCCGCAAGCCATCGAATGCGCGCGCGATCACGATCCGGCGCCAGAGGTTCGATAAGTGGATACCACCGGCGCCGCCATATGTCGTCTCGGCGTTCGCATCGCCGCGCGGAAAGTCGAATTCTTTTTCGGTGGTGTGGACGTAGACCCGGTCCTGCGTGAGGAGCCCGTAGTAGATTTCGCCGTGCGCGACGGAGAGCCCTCCCCTGGCCCGGATCGGAATGTCATGTGCCCACAGAACCGGATTACCGCGGCCGTCGATTTCGTTTACCGGAACCGCAACTACGCCATAACCGTGGGTGTATTTAAGCGCCAGATTGACCCAGACTT
>DATKEP010000110.1:0-5553 GCA_035512055.1 Rhizomicrobium sp. | reverse complement strand
ATGACAGGTCTCGCACTTGGCGGTGTAGAGATCGTGGCCCGCGGCGAGTGCGGCTGGATCGGGATGGGCGCCGAGGGGATTGACCGCATCGCGCGTCTCGGCCGGAACACTGTTGTGCAATAGCCAGGTGGCCACCGCCACTTCCAGCCGCGACGGCTCCTGCCGCGCCATCGAAAGACCCGGCAGCACCGCAAACCAGAAGACTGCCGCCAGGACCAGCACCACGATCAGAACGGTGACGACCGTGAAAAAACCATGTCTGCGTGACGTGCCGAGATCGGCCATTTCCGTCTCCATCGGACAAGCCCAGAATGCACTCTCTCCGCCGCGCTCCGGGCCTGTCAATCCAATGAACGCCGATCAATCGGCGCCGGTTGCGCGCCCTTGCGCCAGCGCGCCGTAGTTGCCCCGGAAATAGACCAGCGGCGCGCCCGCTTTCTCATGCCGGGCGAAGCGCAGAACGCGCCCGATCAGGATGGCGTGGTCGCCGGCATCCTGCACGCTCTCAAGCGCGCATTCGAACACGGCAATCGAATCGGCCAGCGCCGGCGGCCCCAGCTCCGTCTCGATCAGCGCGATGCCGTCCAGGCGATGTTCGCCCGCGCCTGCAAGCCTGGCCGACACAGCCTTCTGGCCGCTCGCCAGGATCGAAACTGTAAATCCCGGCGCACTGGCAAAGGCCGGATAGCGGCGCGAGCGGCGATCGATGCACCACAGCACCAAAGGCGGGTCCAGCGACACGGAGGTAAAGGAATTCACGGTGATCCCGATATGGGACGTCTCTTCGGAGGCTGCCGTCATCACCGCGATCCCGGTGGGAAACCAGCCCAAAGCCTCGCGGAAGGCGCGGGAATCAAATGGGAAATCAGCGTTCATGGATCATCTGGAAAAGCGCCCACTTCACACTCGGTTAAGGGGGGTTATGCATGATGCCGAGGTTAGGCGAGACGGCGAAAAGACCGCAAGGCCAACGGTAATTGGGACAGGTGGTATTCATGGCCGGCGAAAACGCGGTCGTCATCAAGCGCATCAAAAAAAGCGGTCATGCCGGCCATCACGGCGGCGCCTGGAAAGTCGCCTATGCGGACTTCGTGACCGCAATGATGGCCTTCTTCCTCCTGATGTGGCTAATCAATACCACCACGCCCGAACAGAAGCGCGGCATCGCCGACTATTTCGCGCCCCAGTCCATTGCCCAGACCGTGTCCGGTTCGGGCGGCGTCTTGGGCGGCAAGGTGATGGGCGAAGACAGTGCCCATGCCGGCGGCGCCCAATCGGTGATGCAGAAACAGTCCCCGCCCTCCGCACCATCGGTCACCAAGGCGCTTGCCAAGGGCCAGTCTGCGGGCGGCTCGGGCGCCAGCAGCACGAACAGTACCGACACCCACTCCGCCCAGGACAGTGATTTTGCCCATGCCGCCGAAGCGATCCATCAGGCGGTGCAGGACAATCCCGACATCGCCAACCTCTCGCATCAGGTGATCACCGAAAACACGCCGCAAGGATTGCGCATCCAGCTGGTGGACCAGGACGGCCGGCCCATGTTCCAGCAAGGTTCCACCGAGCCCATGCCCTATACCAGGAAGCTGCTGACGGCCGTCGGCGGCATCATCGCCAGCCTGTCCAACCGGGTCTCGATCGCCGGCCATACCGCCGGAAATGACGCGGCCGCAACCGGGGGCAACTGGGAATTGTCGGCCGCCCGCGCCAACCAGGCCCGCGCCCTGCTCCAGGCGGGCGGCCTCGCCAGCGACCGCATCTATGAAGTGGCCGGAAAGGCCGGTTCCGAGCCGCTTTTGCCCGAGGACCCCAATGCCAGCGCCAACCGCCGGCTGTCCATCCTGCTGATGCGGGAAGCCCCGCCCGCACCCACAAACACTGGGCTTTAAACAAAATAATTGGCCGCCGGCCTCAATATTAAGGCTGCGCCGAAGGCCGGCTCGCGGCATACTTGGATTCGGAAATGGGCAGGTTTCCCACGACGTGACGGACCAGCGCAGCACACGCATACCGCAGTTTTTCCTGACCCCCGGCGGGCCCTGCCCCTATCTGCCGGGCAAGACCGAACGCAAGGTCTTCGCGCGGCTGGGCGGCAACCTCGCCCAGCCCCTGTCAGAGGCCCTGACCCATTCCGGTTTCCGCCGCAGCCAGTCCATCGCCTACCGCCCGGCCTGCGAGGGCTGTTCGGCCTGCGTCTCGGTGCGCATCAGGACTGACCGGTTTGAAGCCAGCCGCAGCCAGAAGCGCATCATGCGCCGCGCGGCCGACCTGGTGCGGGCCGAAGTGGCGGCCGAAGCCACGCGCGAGCAGTTCGCGCTGTTGCGCACGTATCTGGATTCACGCCATCCCGGCGGCGGCATGAGCGACATGGGCCTGTTCGACTATGTCGCCATGGTCGAGGAGACGCCGGTCGATACTCATATCATTGAATATCGCGCGCCCGATGGAACGCTCCTGGCCTGCGCGCTTACCGACCGGCTGAAGGACGGCCTTTCAATGGTCTATTCCTTCTTTCATCCCGGCGAGGACGGCCGCAGCCTCGGCACCTACATGATCCTGGATCATGTGATGATGGCGAGGGCGCGTGTGCTTCCTTACGTCTATCTCGGCTATTGGGTGCGCGGCAGCGACAAGATGGACTACAAGATCCGCTTCTCGCCGCTGGAAGCGCTGACCCAGAATGGCTGGGAACCGCTGGACGGACGCTGACTTCCCTGGCGCGGCCTAGGCATCCAGCCTGTCCGCCAGTTCCGGCACACTGCGCGCGATCACGTCCACCGGGCCGGTGAGTTTTTCCGCGCCATGGCCTTTACCATATTCATCGGGGCGGGGGATGAAGGCAGTCTTGAGGCCAGCACCCGACGCCCCTTGGGTGAGATCGATGTCATGGGCGGCGACCATCATGCATTCATGCGGCGCGAGATTCAGCGCATCCGCCGCCGCGAGATAGACATCGCGATTGGGTTTGAAGTCATGCGCGATGTCGGCGCCCAGGATCGCATCCCAGCGCCAGTGGTTGCGCGTGGCGATATCCACCATCAGCGCGATATTGCCGTTGGAGGCCGGTGCCAGCAGGAAGCGCCGGCCTAGCCGCGTCAGTCCCTCATTCACATCGGGCCAGGCATCCAGATGATGCCATGCCAGTGTCAGGCGCTGGCGCATGTCTTCGGAGAGTTTCGTGAGCCCGAATTGCGGGATAATCTTGTCCAGCACGCGCCGCTCCAGCACGTCCAGCTTGGCATAAGGCTGGCGGCGGCTCCTCACTTCGCCGGTAATCGGCAGATAGAGGGCGCGCCAGGCATCGGCAAAGGCCGGCCAGTCCAGCGAATAGCCCAGCGGCGAAAGCAACTCTCTCGCCTCGCGGGCCACGCCGGTGCGCCAGTCGGTCAACGTGCCAAAGACATCGAAGAACAGCGCCTTGACGGCCTGCGGGTTTGAACTTGGCGCCGCCCGAAGCGCCCCGGCGCCGGCAAGCAGACCGGCGACGGACTGGACGAGAATGCGGCGGGTCGGATCAGCGCCCCGCATAGATTTTTCGCAATTCCGTCTTGAGTATCTTGCCCGTCGCCCCGTGCGGAATGCTGTCGGCGATCACCACCCGGTCCGGCAGCGACCAGTCCGGCAGCTTGCCGCGGCAGAATTCGCGCAACACATCCGGCTCCGGTGAACAACCTGCCCGCGGCACCACGATCAGAAGCGGACGCTCGCCCCATTTCTCATGCGGCACGGCGATGGCGGCGGCTTCCGCCACATCCGGATGGGCGACGGCGATATTCTCGATGGCGATGGAGCTGATCCATTCCCCGCCCGACTTGATCAGGTCCTTGGTACGGTCGGTCAGGACGATGAAACCGTCCTTGTCGATCACGCCGACATCGCCGGTTGGGAACCACCCACCTTCGTTCGGCGGCATGCGATAGTAACCGCTGGCGATCCAGTGGCCACGAAACGAGAGTTTGCCCTGGGTCTCGCCGTCCCACGGCACCTCATTGCCCGCATCATCCTCCGCGCGCACATCGGCGCCGAACACGACCCGGCCTTGCGCGCAGCGGCGCCTGGTTTGCGCTTCGCCTTCCAGCCTCAGGCAGGCGGCCTTGGGCGCGTTCAATGTTACCAGCGGCGAAGATTCCGTCATGCCCCAACCCTGCGTGGCACGGATGCCCAATTCGGCAAAGGCCTGCATCATGGAGCGCGGCATCGCCGAGCCGCCGATCACGACACGCTTCAGGGTCGTGAGCGTGGCGCCGGATTCGCGCAGATGGTTGAGCAGGTTGAGCCAGACGGTGGGAACGCCGACCGCGATGGTGGCGCGCTCCTCATTCATCAGCTGGAGCACGGATGGCGCATCGAGCTTGAAGCCCGGCATCAGCATCGTCGCTCCCAACATGGGCACGCTGTAGGGAAGACCCCAGGCATTCACATGGAACATCGGCACCACGGCCAGCACGCGGTCCGTCGCCTTCGCCCCCACCGCGTCGGCGGTATTGGCCATCATGGCGTGCAGCAACGAGGCGCGATGGGAATAGAGCACGCCCTTTGGGCGCCCAGTGGTGCCCGATGTATAGCAAAGGCCCGACGCCGTGTTCTCGTCGAACACAGGCCATTCCGGGATGGGCGTGATCTCGGTCATCAGGTCTTCATAGGCAAACAGCGTCACGCCATCGGGAAGTTCCGCGGGCGGCGGGTTGTGATCCAGCACCACCACCGCGCGCAAGCAACTGACCTTGGGCGCTACGGCCGTGACGATGGACAGGAATTGCGGATCGCAGAAGATCACGCCGTCTTCCGCATGGTTCATGATATAGGCGATGTCGTCGGGCAACAGCCGTGGATTGATGGTGTTGCAGACCGCGCCCATGCCGGAGACGCCATAGTAAAGCTCCATATGCCGGTCGCTGTTCATCGCCAGCGTGCCGACGCGGTCGCCGGGCTTCACGCCAAGCGCCTGCAACACGGCCACTAGCCGCCGGGCACGTTCCTCCAGCACGCGATAGGTGACGCGCGACAGCGAGCCGTCGGCGCGGCGGCTGACAATCTCGCCCTCGCCATGATGGCGCGCGGCATGGGTGATGATCGAAGAGATCAGCAATTCATGCCGCTGCATCAGGCCTTGCATGCATTGCCCCATCGCCAAAAGCATGACGATTGAGGCACAGGCGAAGTGCTCACACAATGCCGTTTGCACTGCAGCAAGGTCAAACTATGGTTCACTCTGCGCAACCGGCGGTTCGCCGGCTACAAATTCCGCCGGCAGCAGCCGATTGGACCTTCATCCGCAAAGCGATTGGCACGCCTGTGATCCCAAGCGGAAATGTCTGGTTCTGAAGGGACGTGAATTCGTCCGGTCTTGATCGCGAGGCAATTTCGGATATGTCACCGCCTCGAGGGTCACTATAGCCGGTTCAAATATAGTCGCAGGGCGCTATAGGATAGCGCACCTCCCACAACGCAGCCGACCCAGCTGAGCCATGTGGGCACTGCCCAAGTTCCGATCACTGCGGGCCAACCCATGTACAGGCGCAATATATGAACCACGACAATAATCGCAAAGAT
>DATKEP010000109.1:0-29247 GCA_035512055.1 Rhizomicrobium sp. | reverse complement strand
AGCAGGTGCTCCTCTCCACAGATCGCATTCACTGCCCGCAACGCCGCAAATGCCACGACCGGCACGGTAACGATCCCCACAAGGTAACCCGCAACCCAAACCCTGCCTGCCCGCGGCCAGAGCAGCACGATGGCGACGGGGAGTCAGGATGCGCGCGGAAGCACCGGCCTCCGCGCCATCCTTACGGAAATACAGCCCCGTTCAGCGCCCGGAAACATCCACCTGCGCAGGCACGTCGGGCGACAGCAAGCGATAGACGAATCCCGCGATCAACGCGCCCGCGATCGGCGCCACCCAGAACAGCCAGAGCTGCTCCACCGCCCAGCCGCCCGCGAACAAGGCGGGCGCCGTTGAGCGCGCTGGATTGACCGAGGTGTTGGTGACCAGGATCGAGATCAGGTGAATCAAAGTGAGGCACAGTCCGATTGCTATGGGCGCGAAGCCTTGCGGCGCGCGGCCATGGGTCGGACCCAGGATCAAGAACAGGAAGGCGAAGGTCATCACCACTTCGCACACCAGCGCCGCTGTCAGCCCATAGCCGCCGGGAGAATGATCGCCATAGCCGTTGCTGGCGAAGCCGGCATGGACGTCGAAACCGGCATGGCCGCTGGCGATCAGGCAGAGGACGCCGGCGCCGACGATGCCGCCCGACACCTGGGCGACCACATAGCCCGGCAGATCGGAGAGCGGAAACCGCCCGCCCGCTCACAAGCCCGCCGACACGGCCGGATTGAGATGGCAGCCCAAAACAATGGCCGATCGCATAGGCCATGGTCAGCACGGTCTGGCCGAAGGCGAAGGCCACGCCGACAAAGCCGATCCCCAGTTGCGGGAAACGCCGCATCCAGCGCGGCGGCGCCGCACCCGCCCAGGACCAGCCAGGCGGTACCAATGAATTCGGCTGCCAGCTTGCGTGTCATAAGCCCCTCCGTTGTTTTTCTGGTTGGAGCCAAAACTATGCCCACCGTACGGTGGAGTCATTACGATTGCCCAAATTCCAGTCACTTTACACTATGTAAAACTCTCGAATCGCGATATCTTTACATAGTGTCAAGCAGCAGCAAAACACACAGGAAAATATTGGATTCCGCCTTTTCTTGTGCGGAAAAGGCGCCAGATTTCACCATGGCCGAGGTGGCGTTGGCGGCCGGCCTGTCGCGCCAGGCGGTCTATCTCCATTTCCCGGACCGGGCCGGCTTGCTGGCGGTATTGCTGGCGCGGACCGGGGCCGAGCACCCTTCCGCCGGGATCGAGGCCGCGCCCAGTGCCCGGGCGGCGCTGGCATTAGTGGCCGGGCGGCAAGCCGAAACCTATCCCAGGCTCTGGCCAGTGGTGCGTGCCTTGGGGAGTGATTGGGCCGATGATGCCCTGGCCGCCACCTGCCACGCCTTGGCCGAGCGCTTCCGCAGCGAGGGCGCACTTGCCCCGCATCTTTCACCGTCAGCCGCCAGCGATCTGCTCGCCACCCTGTTCTCGCTTTCGGTGTGGAAGGAACTGGTGAAGGTGCGCGGCTGGAACAGCGCCCGCTACAAGAGCCACATTGCCTTCCTGGCGGCGGGCGCGCTCACCCACTGATCAGTCCGCGCACGCCTCCCGCATGCATTCCATATGCGCCGTGCCATCCGAAGGGTGGACCGCGCGTGCCTGACTCGCCGGCATCAGCTTGGCCGCGACTTCGGAGCCGCGCATCAGCGTCAAGTGCACCGGGCAGCGTTCGGCGATCTCCAGGATGCGCGCGCGCTGTCCGGCGTCGAGTTCGCCTTCCAATGCGATGTCGAGTTCGAAATGGTCCCTGGCATTGAGGCCGGCGCGGCTGTGGCGCACCGCCGTTTCCACATGGCTGAGCGGCCAGCCCTTGCGATTGGCGTAGAGGCGGATCGTCATGGTGGTGCAGGCGCCAAGTGCGGCAGCCAAAAGGTCGTAGGGATTGGGACCCGAGCCCAGCCCGCCGGCCGACACCGGTTCGTCGATCAGCAAGGCGCTGGCGCCCATGCGCGCCTCGACCTGGTATTTGCCGAGCCCCGTTTCGGAAACGGTGATGGTTTCGGTTTCGTTGATGTTGCTCATCGGGTGCTCCGTTCGTGCCGACTAGGAACGGCGAGCAAGAGACTTTTCCAAAGTCTCACGGACAAACCGCGTGTAGGGTATGCCGCGCTCCTTGGCTCGCGCTTTGACAGCCTTAAGAAGAGCCGCCGGAAGCCGCATGTTGAGCTGTGCATCCTTGTTGGCGAACTCGAAGCGAACAAGCTTGCCACTTGACAAATCGTACTTGGTGAGGTCGGAGCCAGCCACAAAACGTTCTGCCGCCGCATCGGTCTTAAAGGTCGGGATTTTCTTTCGCATAGTGAGCGATCTCCTTCGCGTGCATGTGTATTGCGCTGATGGGCCGGACCAGGGTCTTGGACTGCATTTCGCGAATTGTGAACACGATGAAGATCTGGCGACCGCCATGATCCTTCCCGATAGCGCGGAACCGCTGCTCGACTTGGCTATGGGTTTCATCGGAAAGCACCATGAGAGTTCCGCGGAAAAGCGACTCGATAGCGAGGATTGAAACGCCGTGTTTCCGGCATTTTTCCCGATTGTGCGCGTCCCAATTAAAGCCTTCGATATGCATGGAGAGTGCTACACGTTTGTATATACATCGTCAAGTGAGATCCGCCCGGGGGCGGCAATAGGCGCGTCAGAACGACCCTGTCGGATCGGATACGGCCGACCGCGATCATTTTTTGTGAATTGCCGCAAGGCGGACCAGCCACAGTGCCCCGAAAACCACAAAAGCGAGTGTCACCAGCTGGCACGGCCCGGGCATCGGCTCCGGCTCGATCACTCTTGCGACCAGCAACGCATAGAGCGCGACGGTCACGGCGATGGCGATCACGACCATGGCCCGGTCGGTCGTGCCGAGAAACGTGCGGTCCGGCAAATTTCGGGCGGAAGCATTGCGCCCCTTTTCCAGGAACTGAAACGGCATTCTGGTAGTTCCCCCGCGGTAAGGCGCCCAGTCGCAAGGTCGGATTCGCGAATTGCGTGCGTTTCATCGCCGGCCAAGCACGTCCAAGGACTTGACTCCTACTTTGGGTATGTTCTCCTAATGTTCTCGTGCCCGAACTCTACGTCATCGAGGACCTTTGGACCGCGCATACCTATCGTGTGCCGCTGTGGGTGATGTGCCGCGGCTACGGGCATGTGAAGGAAATCAAGGCCTACGACCTGATCAAGCAATCGCGCGACAGCGACCGAAAACTTTTTGAAGTCGCAAGGCGGCTGAAATGCCGGAACTGCGGCCAGCACAAGACAGCGCTGGTCCCCGGCATCGTCGATCCCGAACAGGCACGCAAGCCGCTGCCGCGATAGACGCGCTCAGATCAATCCTGTCGGATCAGAGACGGCCGGCTTGGCCCGTGTGCCTTTTGCGCGCCGTTCTTCTTTCGTCATGGTCCAGCGCACGCCTTCCACCGTCTTGAGGCAGGCCTTCACGCGATCGAGGCCGGCATCCTCCTCCCCAAGCCATACCGGCCAGTCTTCCGGCGCCAGGAAGGCCGGCATGCGGTCGGTCGGCAAGGTTGCGATCAGCGCATTGGCGGGCACCGTGACCATCACGCAAGCGAGGAGCGGCTGCGGCTGCGCTTGGTGATCACTGGGCACATCGAACCGCCGCCAGAGGAAGGCCGCGGCCAGGACGCGGCCCTCCTCTGGCATGATCCGGTGCTGAACTGCCGGACCCTCAACGTCAGGCGCCTCGTTGAAGCTGCGCATCAGCACGATACCTCGGTGACCAAGGGCGAATGAATCGGCGAAGGCCCGCGTGGTATCGATCCCCTCGGAGCGGGCATGAATGGGTCGGGGCCGGTGCCAGTCGCGGGGATCCGGATATCCCCATCGCATGGGAAGGGCGCGTCGCCTGCCGTCTCTTTTGTCGAACACGATCATGGGTACGTTCGACATCACGCGATAGGCGAGCTCGCGGTCTTCCACATCTTTTGTTTTGAACCGTTCGGCGGTGAGCGGTTGAGAGAAGGCGACGACTTCCGCCCAGCTCGCCATCGCCGTGAATTTTCCGCACATGAGGGAATGCTTTCCGCGCAGTGTTTATGCCGCTTAATGGCGTAAACATGCTAGCATAGAGCTAGCCCAGAGACAGAGATAGAGACAGAGGAGAGACAGAGGAGAGACAGATCATATATTGTCCGCTGGCGCGGACCCGCATGATTTGCAAAGTGTTCTTGTAGATTGCCCGCCATGACGCGAATCAAACCAGGAATTCAAACCACCAGGTGGCGGCCCTTGCGCTATCGTGGCCCCACGAATCTCGCGGGCGCAGGCAGCATGGGGCGCATCATCACCACTTCGGCAATCGCCTTGCTGACGATGGCGCTTGGCGGATTCATCATGTTCCATTCCCTCGGCGTGTTCGGCGCCGTCGCCAGCACGAAGGATGCGCCGGTCTGGCTGGGCGTGGCCATCGGATTCGTGTTTTTCGCCGGCGGCTGTTGCGTGATCCTCAAGGCGATCTTTGGAGACCTGGATTCCGGTGGCGGCGAACTTCCGCCACAGGCGCCCGCCGCCGCGCGCTTCCTCTACGGCGCTTTGGGCATCAGCATCGTGGCGGGTCTGGGTTCCCTGTTCAGCTGGGTCGCGTTCGGGCCCGGCGAACGCCAGTTCGGCGGATCGGGCGCCTTTCTGGGCCCGTTTGTGGGCCGAGCCATGTTTGGCCTGGCTGCCCTGCTGACCTGGTTCTTTCTTGGCTTGTCGATCCTGCTCTGGATCAGGCGCCGCGGCGATTCCTCTTAGGCGCGTGCAGACCTGGGCGGACCTGCCTACCTGGCGTTCCGGTTTCCCGCATCGCCAGCAGTACCGGTAGTACACAGAGCCCCACCACCGCGATCATCACGCCGGGCATGGCGGGCCAGCCGCTGCGCTCGACCAGAATCTGGGCGAGCCAGGGCGTCAGCCCGCCGAAGATGGCGGTGGCAGTAGTCGTGCCCAGTGCCAGTCCGCTGAGGCGGCCCTCGCCGGGGAACTGCTCGGCGGTCGCCACCGCGCCCACCGCGCTGACGCCGCCAGCGACGGCGGCAAGGATGACTGCGCCCAAAAGCGCGCGCGGCCGAGAGCCGCTGGCCATCAGCGAGAACAAGGTGACGGGCAATGCCGCGCTCAACAGGCAGTGAATAACGAGCACCGGTTTCCTGCCCCACCGGTCCGAGGCCAGACCCACCGGCAGCGTCACCAGGATGACGACCAACGCGGGCAGTACGGAGAGCCAGAGCGACGTGCTCTCGGACAGCGCGCCCGCCGAGGTGAGGAAGGCCGGAACGTAAGTGATACCCACATAATAAGTGATCGAGCCCAGCGCCGAGATGGCAAAGGCGCGGAAGACGCCTTTGGGGTGATGCGATAATGTGTAACGCAAGGGCTCTTTCGGCGTGGTGCCCGTGGCGTGCTGACGCTCGAAATCCGGCGACTCCTGCATGGCCGAACGCGCGATCCACACACCGCCCGCCAGTGCGGCACCAGCGAGGAAGGGAATGCGCCAGCCCCAATCGGCAAGCTGCGTGGCCGAGAGGAAATGCACGGTCAGGGCGGAGAACCCGACCGCAAAAAGCCCACCGACTTCGCTGGCCGCCGAGGCCGATGACGTGATCAGCCCGCGCCGGTTTGCCGCCGCACCTTCCAGCAGATAGGCGACCACGCCGGTATATTCGCCGCCTACCGAAAATCCGATCACGCAGCGAAGACCGAGCAGCAGCCATCCGGCGGCGGGGCCGATGGCGGCATATGTTGGAAGCATTCCGCTCGCCAGCATGGCAAGCGTCACCAGTGCCATCGAAGACAGCATCATGCAGCGGCGTCCCCAACGGTCGCCGATCTGGCCAAAGACAATCGCTCCCAGCGGACGCAACAGATAGGCCAGCGCAAAACCGGCCAGGGTGACGGCCAGCGAGCCTTGCGCGCCACCGAAGAACACCCGCGACAGCACGGTGGCGAGATAGAGATAGAGCGTGAAATCATACCATTCGACGATGGTCGAGACACCTGCGATGACCATCGAGGCGCGGGAGATGGAGTGGGCGGTTGCTCGTGTCAACGTGCCCCCGCGTCCAGGCCGTTGATGCGCGCGGCGAGGTGCGTCAGGCGTTCCAGCACTTCGACCAGCAGGCGGCCAGTCTCTTCGAGATTGGCTTCGGAAATGAGATCCCAGCAGATCGGATTGTTGGTGCCTGCGCCGTGCCACAAATGGTCATAGGCCAGCCAGCCGATGACAGGGATGAACGCGCGCGGGTCCTGCAATAGGAAATGCTTCGCCAGGCGGGGCAAGAGCCATTCGCGGAATCCGAAATCCATCTGCCGCTTCAGCCCGGGATCGAAACTGACGATCAGCCGGGCTTGAACTGCGGGATCGGGATGGGCGAATTCCACGATGCCGGATGGCGGCGGCGCTTCCTGTTTCTGCCGCACAAATCCCGCAGCAGTCAGCGCTTCGGTGATCGATTTCTTGAGCACGGATTTTTTGGGGCGCTCGCCATGCCAGTCGCGTTTCGGATAGAGCGGCTGCTTGGCCAAGTAAGGGCCCAGCACCGGATGCGCGCGTTTCTCGCGCACGATATCATACGACCATTGGACGGTGGAATAATGCGCCAGGGCGTCGAGCAGGCTTTCCCGGTCGGGCTTGGCCAAGCGCGCGAAGACGCCCGGCACGCAGGCGGTTTCGGAGTTGGGAAAGCGCCGCAGCAGGGGAAAACCGGCGTCCGCCTCAGCCGCCATGTCCTGCCGGATAATCGCGGCGAATTGCGAACGCAGGTCTTCCGGCACGCGAGTGTCCTCCCGGACGTCAAATCGATACTCCATTTGGAAATCTAACTCTTGATGTCATAGCCCGTAAATGCGGGCCATCCATGTGACGCAGATTCTTCTGCAGCAAGTAAGGACGTCTCATCTGGATGGCCCATACTCCGGCGGGCCATGACGTTTTTTCATTGGCGGCAACTGCGTCTCGGATCTAGCGCAACGCTCCTTCACAAATATCCAACTAAGCATATGATAGAAAGTTGGATTCCCGCGTGCGCGGGAATGACAAGTTGGCTTGTATGATTCAATCTGAACGAACGTTGCTCTAATCGTATGAATAGCCGGCAAAGAAGATCTGCGCGGGCTGATCGTTCTCATAGACAATCACATAGATGCCCTGGCCGCGCTCGATCTGGTCGAACAGGCCGTCATTGTCTTCCACCTCGTCGGCGGTCGGTTTGGTGGTGCCGAAGAATTCCATCAACTCGTCATCGTCCAGCGGCGCCACGGCGTCATAGTCGGGTTTGGCGCTGAGGCGCGAGACATCGAGGATGGAGCGCGTGCCGTCGGCATCGGAGTCCTCGCGTGCCTCGTCGATCGAGGCATGCTTGCAGCCGGGCGCGTGATTGGGATCGACGGGAAAATTCGGGAAGGGCTCGGCGGGATTGTAACGTCCGGCCTTGAATTCCCGCTGCCTGAGCGCGTCGAGGCTCGTCTGCACGTCCTTCTCAAAAGGAACCAGATACCACCATGGATGCCCGCCCATTGTGTTGCTCCGTGAATGGTCGCACCTCAAGACTAGCGGAGTGACAAGTGTTCACAAGTGCGGCGCGATCGTCATTCCCGGCGAATGCGAGCGAGAGCGAGCATGAGGGAAGAGAACCCAGGTGAGCACCGCTGCGCGAGGGGAAGGGGTCCCAGGCGCGCTCGGCCGGGGATGACAGGTATTACCATCGGGAATCTTGAGCCAAGTTTTCACCATTGAGCTACCGCTCGCCCAAGCTCGCGGCGCTCGTCGCTCGATTTGATCCATTGGATCAAATCGTCGCTGCTGCGCAGCCACCGCTCCTCTCACTCCCACTCGATGATTTTAGATCATGGTAAGACGCTGATTTCCCAAAGAAAATTATTTCTGGGCACGAAAAAAGCCCGACTCCGTGACCCGTCAAAAAATCGCGCTCTTGAATTCAAAGGAGAATTTCCGCGATTTGGAATCTGCTCGGTTTCAGCGACTATCGTCTACGATCGGTCGATTTTTCGAATTCGTCGAGGAACGCGGCCACTCCACCGCCCAGCAAAGAAAGACCGTCACACGGTTCTGCCTCGCAAGCCGTCCGCAAGTGCCAAAAGCGCATCGGCGAGTTGTCGCGCGGTCTCCGGCGGCGGCAGCGGCATCTTGAGGCTCCGCACGCCCGTTCCCGGATCGCGTTCGATCCAGGGATGCGCCGGAGCCTTGGGATCGTTGGCGGCCGCCAGAGCGGCAACGAACTGCGTCCCCACCTGCACCAAGGCAAGCCACGGATCAGACCCGGGATCGCCTATCGGTACTGCCGGCTTGTTCGAGCCCGCGAAATCGCCGACGCCGATACCGGAATCCGCTTTCGCGTTTTCCGCGAGTCCAGTATCGTCCGCAGCGACGCCGGTCCCGACCTCCTCTGCCGGTGTCATGGCCTCGCTTTCACCCATGCGCCCGGTGACGTTCTCCACCTCCTTCATGAAGCGGTTGAGACGCGAGCCGCCCAGGGAAATCTCGCCGCTGCCGCCGTCGAGAATGCCGGCCGACAGCGAGCGCTTGAAGGCCAGCACCGAGAGCATCCCTTCCTCAATGGTGCCCTTCGCGACGAAATTGATGACCCGCACGGGCCGTGCCTGCCCAATGCGATGGATGCGTGCAATGCGCTGCTCCAGTACAGCCGGATTCCACGGCAAGTCCATGTTCACGACCGTTGAGGCGTGCTGTAGATTAAGGCCCGTGCTGCCCGCGTCCGTGGACAGGAACACCCGGCAGGCGGGGTCGTCGCGAAAGCGCTCGACAAGTGTTGGCCGCTTGTCCGACGGCACGCCCCCGTGGAAACTGACATAGCCCAAGCCGCGCGCCTGCAGACGCCGGATGACGATGTCGTGGGTCCGCGTCCATTGCGAGAACACCACCGCCTTGGCTTTCGGCTCGGCGAATAGGTCGTCGAACAGGGCCGCCAACTCATCGGCCTTGACGCCATGATCTGTCTCTTGGTCCAAAAGATAGGTGCTATTGCACGACATGCGCATGTTCTGCAGCGCACAGGTCAGCCGCCGCTGATCCTTGTCCGACAAGAACCGGGTCTTTCGCCAGCGTTGGACGATTCTCGCCACAATGTCGGCGTTCTCCTGGTGATAGAGCATCTGCATCTCGGTCATCGGCACCAGAAGGTTCTGGTCGAGACGCTTCGGCAATTGCCGCAATACTTCGGATTTGCGGCGGCGGATCATGATCGGCGCCAATGTCTGGCCGATCTTCTCGAGCCCGGTATAGCCGGTGACGCGCCCGCCTTCGTCCTTGACCTGATGCTCGTGCAGCAGCTTCCAAGTCGGCCCCAACCGATGCTGATCGACGAACTGAACAATCGAGATCAGCTCTTCGAGCTTGTTCTCCAGGGGCGTCCCTGTCAGCACGATCGCGTAGGGGCTGTCGATGCGCTTCAAGGCCTGCGCCGCGATGGTGTTCCAGTTCTTCACCCGCTGCGCTTCATCGACGATGACCAGTTCGGGCGCCCAGGCGGTAATCAGGTCGAGATCGGGCTTGAGCTTCTCGTAGTTCGTGATCTTGCAGAAATCGTCCAGGGCGTAGTCCTTCTGCCGCTGCGTCCGGCCGCCACTGATGACCCGTGCCGCGTTTTCGCCCTGCCGGCCGGAGAACCGCACGATCTCGCTTTGCCACTGGTACTTGAGTGAGGTCGGGCAGATCACCAGCACTTTCGACAGGCCAAAATGCCGCGCCAATATTTCCGCCGCGGCGATTGCCTGTATGGTCTTGCCCAGCCCCATGTCGTCGCCGATCAGCGCTCGGCCGACCCGCACGGCGAACAGAGCGCCTTCGGCCTGATAAGGGTAGAGCGGCACTGTCATAAGCTTCCCGACCTTTGGGTCGGTGGCCCCGAGCGGAAATAGCTCCACGAGCTTCGCGGCCCGGCGCTCCGCATCGCGCCTTCCCGCGATAAAATCGAGCGCATCGTCATAGGCGCGAAACTCGTGGCCCGAGTTCGATGCGGTGGTCAGGAAAGCCTCGAGTTCGTCCAGGCGGTCGTCCGGCAGCATCCCGTCATGGTTGGCGTCGAACAAGGCTGCGGCGGCCTCGCGCAGCTCGGGCGGGCAATCCGTTCCGGCCCGAAAATGGATCCGGCGCTCGCCGTCGTTGCGGAGATATAGTTCGGAAAACACCGGCCGGTAGCCGCGCGCAAACGCGGCCTTGGCACCGCGCTTCTTCTCCAGTTGGGCAAGGGTGAACTCGATGTGTTTGCAGGTACCCAGCTCGCTCGTCGCATAATCGGGGCACGAGCAGAAATTGCCGCCCGGCCCCAAACCCCGGATCACCACGCGATAGCTCGATTTCGAGATAGGGTTGTTCACCCGGAATTCGGAGTAGAACGGTTCGCCGGTGAGGTTCTCGAGCCCGAATGTCTGCTCGCGGCCGAACTGGCGGCGCAAGCCGCGTTGCCATTCCACCGGCGATAGATCGGCGGGCGCATAACTGCGCGAAAGCTTGGATTCCTTTTTTGGCCTGGTGGCGGATTTCGGATTCTCGCGTTTGGATTTCATCGGAGGCATATTCCGTTTAGAATGGGTTTCGTGCTTGGATCTGTTGCAAAGACGCGCTACTCAACTGTGTAACCAAGCGCCCGATATCCAGATCGCCGCTTTGCCGCCATCCGCCCAAGAATCGGCACGAGGTCATCGACATAATCGACGACAAGGACCTCTGTTTTACCAGCATGCTGCCGGTGCAGCCGGCCGACATACTGGGCCAATGTACCCTTCCAGGAGATGGGCATCGTCAGGAACAACGTGTCCAGCCTTGGATCATCGAAGCCCTCGCCGATGTAACGTCCTGTCGCGAGGATGAGCCGTTCCTGATCGTCTGTTACGCACAGGGCGGCATTTGATGCCTTGCGTTCGGGGGCTGACATTCCCCCTCGCAGGACGGCAAGATTGCGCACGAAGCGCGAAAAGCGGCCTTGCAGATACTCCAGATGATCCCGGCGCTCGGTCAGCACGATCGGTGAGCGTTTCGCCTCCAGCGCTTTCAGCACATCGTCGAAAATCAGGTTATTGCGCAGTTCGTCCCGCGCGATGGCCGCATATACCGCCGGCATGGAAGGACGGTCCGATCCCTCCAAGGGTGGCGGCAGTTGAAACTGCGTCAATCGCGTCTTGGCGCGGTGAACAATTCCCCACTCCGCCGCCTGGGCGCGCGCATCAACGCGATGTCGAACAGGGCCGCATTGCATAAAGATGATCGGATGGTGACCATCTTTGCGGGCCACGGTCGCGGAAAGCCCGAGGACATAGCGCGCCTTCGCCCGGCGCGCCACGAGCTCGAAACTCGCCGCCGAAAGATGGTGGCACTCATCGACAACCAGATGACCGTAGTCCCCTACCAGATCGGATACTTCGCCTCGGCGCACGAGGCTCTGGATCAGCGCGACATCGATGACGCCAGTCGGCTTGCGGCGCCCATCGCCAATGACGCCGATGTCCTTCGGATCGATATCGAGAAATGTCCTTAGCCGTTCCATCCACTGGGCGAGTAACTCGCGGCGGTGGACAAGAACGAGCGCATTGCATCCGCGTTTCGCAATGAGGGCCGCGGCCACCACCGTCTTGCCGAAAGCGGTCGTTGCTGCGACTACGCCATTCTCATGCGGAAGAAGGGCCTCAAACGCCTTGACCTGCGGCTCGTACAGCGTCCCCTGAAACCGTACTCGGCTCGCAAGCGGATTGCCAATCACCCTCAGATCATTCAACTCAACCTCGGCGCCCTCGGCTCGGATCAGCTCAACAGCTTCGTCGAGGCATCCGCGGGGTAGCCCCACATGACGCCGATGAAGTTCGGCACAGGAGATAATTCGAGGCTTGCCGAAGGTCGGGAAACGCATGGACTGCGCACGATAGAATTCCGGGTTTTGGAAGGCCGCCAAGCGTATAAGCCGCGCCGTCGTTGCCGCCGGCAAATCGGTTCGGTCTATATAGAGTTGGTCGGCGACCACGATGGTGATCTTGCCCGACAGCGGGCTGTCGACCGGGCCCGCCTTGGGGCGTCGAGACGGCGTCATGCGCCACGGCTCGTCCGCATCCTCGTCTTCGACCGGCATGCGGACGCCCAGGATGCGGCCCCGCGTTTCCGCATCGTCGACGATTTCGGCGGCGGCCTTGGCCGATAGCCGTGGCCTCGCGGCCAGAAACGCCCATTGGTCGTCGTATGGCCGAAGATCTTGGTCGACGAAGACACTGTTTCCAAGCTCGCGCGCCCGGCGCTGCAAAGGCAAGACGATCAGATTACCGAAGCCGCCGACCGGCATGGTGTCCTGGCTCGGGAAAAAGCGATCATATGAGGCGAAACCTATTTCGGGCCGGCGCTCCATTGTCTCCGTCAGCATGGCCGCGCCAAGCTGCCGAGCGGTGCGCGCCGAAACCGGTTCGGAGAAGAAAATCCACACATGACCGCCATTGCCGGATCGAGACCGCTCAAGGGCCGCGGGCACGCCCTTGGCCTGGCAAGTTTCAAGCACGGCCAAGGCGTCAGCCGCCCAACTCTCCTCGTCAAAATCAGCGGCCAAAAACCAGCAGGTCTCGTCAGGAAGCAGCGGATAAACACCTGCCACGAAATCGCCGCCAGAACCGTGTGCGCCCTCGCCGCGCAGATGCTTTTCGATGATGCCGTCGGTGACCGGGATGAAGGCTTGATGAGGGCATTCCCCACATTTGACCTGGGGCTTGCCGCATATCCCCTTAACCCACTCGTTGGCGCACGCGGGCGCATGGCCCGATTTGGCGCTCTTTCGGTTTTCCCACCTGACAGGGAATACGTCAGCGCGGCCTGCGAACAGGCGCCGAAATAGCGCAACCTTTTCCGCGGCGGGCGACGCGGCTGTCACCCTCGGCGCATCTGCCGCGACCGTCGTCGAGCGCCGGCTCACGAGATCTCTTAGCGCGGCCTCGAGTTCTTTCCGCTCCGCCTCATTTGCGGCTAAACGGGCTCGAATCTGCTCAATCTCGACCTTGAGTTCGTGCGCAGCTTCGGCGCCAGCGCACGGCGTCAGTCGTTCCCGCACATCTCCGCTCGGCCGAGTCTTCACAGCGTAGGCTCTTCGGGCGATCGACGCCCTCGTCTCATACGCGGCGCCAGCGACTTGTCACCGGCTTTCCAAGCTCTGATGTTCTGCACCTTCCATCGCAATGCTGGGCAGGATTCTATCGTGACGCGTACGGATTGCGGCACATCCAACGAAGACGCATCGATCTCTCCCTGGTCCAGCACGGCATCCAAAAACGCCCTCTCCCCGGCTGCCAGCTGAAACAATGGCGCGAGCTTGTCGCGGCATTCGGCAGTGACGGTCTCGATCCAGTTAGCTGGGCCGCCGAAGGCATCGAAATAACGATCATGTAGGCACATCGTCAGCTTGCCGGTGATGTCGCCGACCTCGCACTCGATCGCTTGGCACGATGCGGTGCGCCAGTCGAAGCTCTTGGCGCTCGCGCCGATCATCAACGTGGCCACCTTAATTTTCGCCCAGTCGAGATTAGGCATGGCAATGATCCGGTGTGCATCGAACAGATCGCGCGCCGCACGGCGCGTGACCAACGCGACCATCTTACCGGCGACGATCTCATGGATGTCGAGAACCGGCACATTCGTCGCTCGGTACGATCCGATCGGCACCGACGCCATGCGATCTACACCGTAAAGGGGACCGCGGAAGAGGTAGTTGATATCGATCTCGATGGTTCCGGCGCCGCCGAGCGCGGAGGCATAGCGGTAGATCCATTTGCCCCCGGCATGCTCTGACGGCCCGCGCCGCGCGGCGTAACCTTTCGATTCCATCAGGCGCTCGATGCGGTCTTCCAAACCCGGCCGATCCGCATCCATCCGCTCCTTCTCGGTCGCACCGACATAGTTGACGTCGATATCGACCGAGAGGCGGTCCAGATCGGAATGGAAAACGTTGAGTGCCGTGCCGCCTTTCAAGGCGATCCGCGGCCCGATCAGCGTGTCGGCGCCGAAGGCGTCGAGAATGTTGATCAGCCGGATCACACGCTCCAGCGTCGCAGGCTGGAGTTGCCGCTCGGCCGCAAGGTCTTGAAGGGTTTCTCGCGAAGCGACCATCAGACGCCTTCAAAGGCAGCTTCGACGGCCTGCGGCGGGAGAAGGACGCGCCACGGTTCGACGAGTACGGCATGACCAGGTTCAGCGCCCAGCGCGTAGTGCTTCGATCGTGGGAGCCGCGCTCGCAGGCGTGCCAGCACCTCGTCGGCGACACCGAGCGCGCCGCGCCGCTTCTCGAGCCACCAGCCGGAAACGGAGGCGATCGAGCAATTGCCAAGTAGCTCGACATAATCGGCAACCTTCGCCGGGTCGAGATAGCGCACTAAGTCCAGCGACTTCAAAACTTCCTCGACACCGCCTGCGAGTTCCGGCCGGTGGAGGACATCGACGAGCGTGCGTTCGACCGCGGTCACACGCACCGCCACCCCCTGCCGATCCGTGGTCGTGGTCAGATAGTCCGCCTTGCCGGCCGTCACCAACGCCTTCGGCGGGGTGACGAAACGGCAGGCGCCGAAAGGCAGCTCCACAAGTTCGGTCCGTCCGGCACTGATGAGCTGGACCTCGTTGAACTCGGAATAGGCTATGCCATGTAGCTCAAGCGCGGAGTGAAATCCGAGAACGCCGTCAGCGCGTAGCTTGCTCGCTGCGGCGAGGCGGTCGATTACCATCCGGTCCGCCGACAGATGGGCCGGGACGGCGGCGAACACCTCGCGGCTGACGCGTTTGATGTTGCCGACCCGCAGGTGGTGCCGGAGCAGGCTGGTGACATTAGCCGCGCTCGCCGGATGACCGAAGGCCGCGGCGAACTCGGCGCGCGTGAAGATCGGGTGCGCTGACAGGAAGCTGGTCGTCTTGTGTTGGCGAGGCTGCGTGGACGGTTTACATCTCTGCGTCACAATGGGCAATTAATAGCCACTATAACGCAAATTTGTCAACTCACCTTCCTCAAGGGCCAGCCCGACGGCCGCCTTTTCCTATCGTGGAAAACGCGCCGAACAGGCTACGAATTACCCCTTCCAGCGCATTTTCCAGAACGGCCGCCTTATGAAAAAGACCGTCTGCGCTATCCGCTCTATTTGACGGTCTTTTGGTTTCGGCTTGCGTGCATTTCGAAAAAGACCGTCAGAAATACCGTCAATTTATCTGCTATCAACGGCTCAAACTTACTCGACGTCTTGCTTATTCTCTTTGTATTTCAATCAGTTATGCGGTCAGTTGGCGAGATTCAAAATGCATCTCGCTACCGTCGCCACCTTTTTAAGTCATTAAAATACATAGATAATCTATCGTGAGCGGCCACCCCTACTCCCACTCTATGGTGCCGGGCGGCTTCGACGTGATGTCGTAGACCACGCGGTTGATACCGCGCACCTCGTTGACGATGCGGGTGGCGGTGCGTGCCAGGAAGCTGTGCTCGAAGGGATAATAGTCCGCCGTCATGCCGTCGGTTGAAGTCACGGCGCGCAGCGCGCAGACATGGTCATAGGTGCGGCCATCGCCCATCACGCCCACCGTCTTGACCGGCAAGAGCACGGCAAAGGCCTGCCAGATCTTGTCGTAAAGCCCGGCCTTGCGGATTTCGTCCAGATAGATTGCGTCCGCCTTGCGAAGTATCTCGAGCTTTTCCTCGGTGATCTCACCCGGCACGCGAATGGCAAGGCCCGGCCCCGGAAAGGGATGGCGCCCGACAAAGGCCGGCGGCAGGCCAAGCTCGCGGCCCAGCGCGCGCACTTCGTCCTTGAACAGTTCGCGCAGCGGCTCGACCAGCTTGAGCTTCATGTAATCGGGCAAGCCGCCGACATTGTGATGGCTCTTGATGGTCACCGACGGACCGCCAGTGGCCGACACGCTTTCGATCACATCGGGATAGAGCGTGCCTTGCGCCAGGAAATCCGCCCCGCCCACCTTGTGGCTTTCCTTGTCGAAGACATCGATGAAGGCGGCGCCGATGATCTTGCGCTTCTGCTCAGGATCACTGACGCCCTTCAGCCGCCCGAGGAACAACTCGCGGGCATCGGCATGGATCAAGGGTATGTTGTAATGGCCGCGAAACAGGTTCACCACTTCGTCCGCCTCGCCCGCGCGCATCAGCCCGGTATCGACGAAGATGCAGGTCAGCTGGTCGCCGATGGCTTCATGGATCAGCACGGCGGCGACGCTGGAATCCACGCCGCCCGAAAGCCCGCAGATCACCTTGCCCTTGTCCACCTGTTTTCTGATCTTCTCGATCATGGCGGCGCGGAAGGCGTGCATGTTCCATTCGGGCTTGATGCCGGCGATGTTCAGCACGAAATTCTTGTAGATCTCGGCGCCGCGCGGGGTGTGGACCACTTCGGGATGGAACTGGATGCCATAGAGCTTGCGCTTCTCGTCGGCGATCACCGCATAAGGCGAATGGTCCGAGGTCGCCACCACCTCGAAACCCGGCGGGACGGCGGTGATCTTGTCGCCATGGTTCATCCACACCGGCTCGCGGTCGCCGATCTTGCCAAGGCCGGCCAGCAGCGGCGATTCCTTGCCGATCACGATGTCGGCGCGGCCAAATTCGCGGGTATGCCCACCTTCGACCGAGCCGCCCAACTGGTGCGCCATGGCCATCTCGCCATAGCAGATGCCGAGCACCGGCACGCCCGCTTCGAACACGGCTTGCGGCGCGCGCGGCGCACCGTCATCCATGGCGCTGGCCGGTCCGCCCGACAGGATGATGGCTCGCGGTTTCTTCGCCAGCGCCTCGTCGGCCTTGTTGAACGGCACGATCTCGCAATAGACACCGGCTTCCCGCACGCGCCGTGCTATCAGCTGGGTGACCTGGCTGCCGAAATCCAGAACCAATACGCTCATTGCCAACCGGTCATTGACTGGCGCGGGCCGTGTTTTCGGGATGGTCGCGGTTCAGCGTGGCGATCGCCTTCAGCGCATTTGGTTCGGCCGGATCGATGCCCAGTGCCTCGTCATAATAGGAACGCGCATAGTCCGGCTGTCCCGTCTGGGCATAGATGTCGCCCAGCGCTACATAAGAGCTCGGCCGCGCCGGATCGGCGACGATGGCCGATTGGGCAAGCCGCACGGCGAGATCAGTGTCGCCCTTGCCGACCGCCTCACGCGCCTGTGTGAGCAGCCCCTCCACCGTCACCGGAGGCGGTTCCGCGGCAGGCTTGGGGTGCTTGGCAGGTGCGGCCCAGGCGCCTGTCGAGAGCAGCAGCACAGCCAGAGCGGGAATCAAGCGGGAGGTCATGCGCGCACCATAAGCCATTTCGGCCTGCCCGAACCATGCGCCAAATCACCATCAGCTGCGCCTGAAACCGGCGCAATAAAAGCCGTCTGTCCCCGTTAACCTTGGGCTGGCGCGGAAATCCGCAGCCAACCCCGGCGGCAGCGGCATGCCGGTTCCGGGCCAGCTTTCCCGCAAATCGAGGGCGGAAAAGCCCGCCCACCGCGCCAGGAAGGCTTGGGCCCGGTCCTGGTTCTCCACCGGCAGGATCGAGCAAGTGGCATAGACCAGCCGCCCCCCGGGGGTGACCAGCCCGGCTGCCCGGTCGAGCAGCCGGTCCTGGATCTGGGTCAGTTCCGCCAGCCGGTCGGGGGTCAGCCGCCAGCGCAGCTCGGGCTGACGGCGCCAGGTGCCCGAGCCGCTGCAAGGCGCATCCACCAGCACCAGGTCGAAGCCACCTTCCGGCTGCGCCTGTTCCAGCGGCAACGTGCGGATGATGGTGGCGGCGGCGCGGATGGCGCGCGTCTTGAGCTCGGACAGCGCCTCGGCCCGCACATCGCAGGCGACGATCTCGCCCTGGTTGCGCATTGTCGCCGCCAGCGCCAGGCTCTTGCCGCCGGCGCCCGCGGCCAGATCCAGAACGCGCATTCGGGGCCGCGCATCGCAGAGCACCGACGCGATCTGCGCCGCCTCGTCCTGGAATTCAAAGCTGCCGCTTTGGAACAGCGCGGACTTGGACAGGTTCGGCACCTCCTGCGCGATGCGGATACCGTGCGGCGCATATGGCGTCGGCGCGGCGTCGATGCCTTCAGTTTTCAAAGCGGCGATGACCTGTTCACGCTCGGCCTTGAGTATGTTGACCCTGAGATCGACAGGCGCGCGCGGGATCAGCGCCGCAATCGTCCGCGGAAGGTCATCGCCAAAGGCGTGCGTCAATTCCGGCTCCAGCCATTGCGCATATTCGCCCAGCACCCAAGCAGGCGCCGGCGGCGGCGGATTTGATATCGCCTGCCGTTCCGCATCCGTCAAAGGCGCCGGCCCATAGCCGCCGGTAAACAGCACCTCGGGATATTCACCGACCTCCAGCAGCGACGCGATCACCAGCGCACGTGGCATGTCGCTTCCCATGCGGTGCGAGAGCCGTGCGCGATGGCGCTGGACCGAAAATACCCGTTCGGCGATGGCGCGCCGGTCGCCAGAACCGGCAAAGCGGCGGCCGCGAAACCAGGCCTTGAGGAAGCGGTCGGTGGGCTGGCCGGTCGTGGCCAGTCCCTCCAGAATGTCGATGGCCATCTGCAGGCGGGCAGCGGGAGTCATTTATCGTTGAGGACCAGTGGCTTGGGCCGGAAAGAAGGCGTTGACGATTGCCCTCTTATAAAGGGTGGGCCACGCCGAAAGCCAACCCGTGCCGCGCAGCCTTTCTTCCACCCTTTCCCCGGCCCTGCCTGCGGCCCTGTCTCCAGCATTGGGTTTTGCTCTGTTCGCGGGGCTGGCGGGCTTTGCGCTGGCGGCCTTCGCGCCCGGCCTGCTCAATGACAGCGACACCTATTGGCACATCCGCGCCGGGGAATGGATGCTGGCTCATCATACGGTGCTGCGCGCCGATGTGTTTTCCTACACCGCCCAAAACGCACCCTGGCACACCCAGGAATGGCTGGCCGAGATCGTCATGGCGCTGGCCTGGCGGGCGGGATGGAGCGGCGTCCATCTGCTGTTCGCCTGTGCCACAGCGCTGACGGCGGGCGCCGCCGGTCACTATGTGCGCAGCCGCGTGGATTTCCTGCCGGCGCTTCTTGTGGTGGTGATGGGCCTGGCCTGTGTCACCGTCAGCCTTCTGGCGCGGCCGCATCTGCTGGCGCTGCCGCTGCTGGCGATCTGGACGGCGGGGCTGGCCGTGGCGCGCGACGAAAACGAAGCGCCGCGCTGGTGGCTGATCCTGTTGATGCCGCTCTGGGCCAACCTTCATGGCAGTTTTGTTTTCGGCCTGGCACTGGCGGCGGCGCTTGGCATGGAAGCGGCCGTCGATAGCCATGACCGCGGCAAGGCGGCGGTGGAATGGGCGATATTCGTTGCGGCGGCCACAGCGTCGTGCCTGGTCACGCCGTTCGGCATCGAGGGACTTCTATTTCCTCTGCATCTGTCGGCGTTGAACGGGCTTGGCCATATCGGCGAGTGGCAGGCATCGGATTTCTCCCGCCCGTCGGCCTTCGAGATCGCGTTGCTGTCGGGCATGGGCCTGTTCGCGCTGGGGCGGATCCGGGTGTCGCCGATGCGGCTGTTGATCCTGCTGGGCATTGTCGGGCTGGCGCTTTCCCATGAGCGGCACCAGATGCTTTTCGGCGTGACCATGCCCATCCTACTGGTGGCGCCCCTGGCGGAAACCTGGCCCGCCAATGGCCGCAATGGCGGCGACCTGCTTCCGCCGATTGCGGCGCTGGGCTTTGCCGTGCTGATCGCGGCGCGGCTGACGGTTCCGGTCGCGCGCGGCGAGGATGCGGTGACACCGGCCTCGGCGCTGGCGCATGTGCCGCGCTTCGTGCGCGAGACGCCGGTGCTGAACGATTACGCCTTTGGCGGCTTTTTGATCTGGAACGGCGTCAAGCCCTTCATCGACAGCCGCGCCGATCTCTATGGCGACATCTTCCTGGAGAATTACGCCGCCATCACCCAGCCCGACAAGGACGCGCTGGCCTCGAGCCTTGCCTATTATCATGTGCGCTGGACGATCTTTTCCGCCCATGCGCCGGTGGTGAAGCTGCTGGATGCGACGCCGGGATGGCATCGTTTCTATTCCGATCAGGTTGCAGTGGTGCACGTCCACAATTAGCGTGGAGCGTCCGCGAGAGCGGGAGCGACCAAAAATGAACTAAGCGTCCGCGAGAGCGGGAGCGACCAATGAAGAACTGGCATGGATGACAAAGACGAACTGGGCAGCCGGGTAAGGCTGCAAGACATCAAAATTCTTTCCAGAAACTACTACACGCTGCGCCTGGCGAGCTTCGACTTCCAGCGCGGCGATGGCGTGTGGCAGCGCCAGGAGCGGGAAAGCTATGACATCGGCGATGCCGCCGCCGTGCTGCCCATCGACCGCGCGCGCGGCAAGGTGCTTCTGATCAAGCAGTTCCGCTGGCCGGTGTTCGAATGGGGCGACAAGCGGCTGCTGATCGAGGTCATTGCCGGAAAGCTCGACGGCGACACGCCCCAAGACTGCATCCACAAGGAAGCGATGGAGGAAGCGGGCGTCACCGTTTCCAATCCGCGTCTATTGTCGAACTGCTTCGTCAGCCCCGGCGCAGTGAAGGAATGCGTGTCACTGTTCCTGGCCGATTACGATTCCACTGTTCCGCGCGCCAAGGGCGGCGGCCACGAACATGAAGGCGAGGATATCGCCGTGTTGGAGATGGCACTGGATGAGGCGATGGCGATGATCGGCGCGGGCGAGATTGTCGACATGAAGACGATTACTCTGTTGCAGGCGGCGAAGTTGAGCAGCGGGTGAGGACACATTGGCAAAAATTCGGATGCATGAATCAAGCACTTAGCTTTAATTCGCCCTGCAATATGATCTAAACCTCAGGGCATGCGAGGTTTATGCTGACCCAATGAACGCCCCCGAAAAGAGACCGCTAGGCCAATTGCCGCCGACCACCGGCCCCGGACATCCGCCGCGGCTTCGGACCTGGATCATCGGCGGGATCCTGCTCCTACTGGTGCTGGGCGGATACCGCTATTTCAACAGCATCAGCGCGGACAGTGGCCGGCCCGCCATTGCCGCGCCCGTCCGCGTTGCGCGTGTCGAAAAACGCGACATGCCGGTGGTCCAGCGCAGCCTGGGCGCCGTCATGGCCTTCACCGTGGTCGAGGTCAGCTCGCGCGTGCAAGGCACGATGGAACACGCAACCTTCAAGGAAGGCCAGTTCGTCAAGAAAGGTGATCTGCTGTTCCAGATCGATCCCCGCCCGTTCGAGGCGGTGCTGGCCCAGACCGAGGCAATCTATCGCCGCGACCAGGCGCAACTGCAAAATGCCCTGCGCGACCAGCAGCGATATGGGGCACTGATGAGACAGGGCGCCATATCTACCCAGCAGCGCGACACGGCCGACACCAGTGCAGCAGTGATGTCTGCCACGGTGGCGGCCGACAAGGCGGCGATGGATACAGCGCGCCTCAATTTGGAGTTCACCCAGATCCGCTCGCCGATCGACGGAAAGACCGGGGCCATCCAGATCCAGCCGGGCAATCTGGTCAGCGGCTCCGCCGCCGGTGGCAGTTCTCCGCCGCTGGTCGAGATCGCGCAGGTCCGTCCTGTCAAAGTATCCTTCACGCTGCCGCAATCCGATCTTCCGCGCATCCAGGCGCGCCTGAAGACCGGGCGGCTGCTGGCCCTTCTCAATGTGCAAGGCCGGGGCGGCGCGCCGCTGAGCGCGCCGGTGAATTTCACCAGCGATGCCGTCAGCAACCAGACCGGCACGATCGAACTCAGAGCGACCTTTACCAATGACGATCTGGCGCTGGTTCCGGGCCAGCTGATCAACGTCACTGTGCAGCTGAACGATATCCCGAATGCGTTGGTCGTGCCGCGCGATGCCGTCAACAATGGCCCCTATGGCACCTTCGTCTTCACCGTCAAGGATGGTCAGGCGAACGAGGTGCCCGTCAGCGTCTTGACCGATGACGGCACCAATGAAGCGGTATCGGGAGCGTTGGCGGCCGGCGATACCGTGGTGGTGGAAGGCCAGCTCAGGGTCGTTCCTGGCGGCGCTGTGCGCGTGATCTCCGCGCCCGGCGCGCCAAGTCGCGCACCTTCGCCCGGTGGACCGTGAATATTTCCTCCCAGTTCATCAAGCGACCGGTGATGACCTGCCTGGTGATGGCGGCCATCGCTCTCTTCGGACTGTATGGCTATGCCGTCCTGCCGGTCAGCGAATTACCCAATGTCGATTTTCCGACCATCTTCGTGCAGGCCAACCTGCCCGGCGCGGACCCGGAAACCATGGCTTCGGCGGTTGCGACGCCGCTGGAGAATGTCTTCGCCTCGGTCCCCGGCCTGGACACGATGACATCCAGAAGCTCGCTGGGAAACACCAACATCATCCTGCAGTTTCGTCTTGACCGGAACATCGACAGTGCTGGCGAAGACGTTCAGGCCGCGATATCGGGCGTATTGCGGCGCCTGCCGCACAACATGCCCTATCCGCCGACCTTGTTTAAGGTCAACCCCTCGTCCCAGCCGATCTTCTATGTGGCGCTCTATTCCGAGACCGTGCCGAGCACCAAGGTCGACCAGTATGCACGCAGTCTTCTGGCGCCCCAGCTTTCCACCGTGGCCGGTGTCGCCCAGGTCAATATATTCGGCCAAGCCCGATATGCCGTCCGCATCCAGGCCGATCCGGCGCAACTGGCGGCCCGCCATCTCAGCCTGCTCGATCTTGCGACGGCCGCGAACGCCACCAATTCGGACCAGGCTTCCGGATCGCTTAACGGCCCCACCAAGACGCAGGTCATTCGCGCGGAAGGGCAATTGGAGAATGCCGAGGCCTTCCGCAACCAGGTGATCGCCTACCAGAATGGCGCCGCCGTCCGGCTCGGCGACGTGGCCAATGTGGCCGACAGCTTCGAGAGCGTGCGCTCGATCGACTGGCTCAACAACAAGCGCGCAGTGACCCTGGCCATCCAGCGTCAGCCGGATTCCAACGCCATCGCCATCGTGGATGCCATCAAGAAGATATTGCCGCGCTTCACCGCCCAGCTTCCCGCCGGCATCACCATGAAGGTGTTCTACGACCGCAGCCAAACAATCCGCGCTTCGGTCGACGACGTGCAGATCACATTGCTTATCGCCGCTGCCCTGGTCGTCGCCGTGATTTTCGTTTTCCTGCGCAAGGTCACCGCCACCATCATCCCGTCGCTAGCGCTTCCCCTCACGGTCATCGGCACCTTCGGCGTGATTGCCGCGATGGGCTACAATCTCGACAATCTGTCGCTGATGGCGCTGACCCTTTCGGTCGGCTTCGTGGTCGATGACGCCATCGTGATGCTGGAAAACATCGTCCGCCATATCGAGGCGGGCCAGCCGCCGGCGCAGGCCGCGCTGGATGGGGCGCGCGAGATCGGGTTCACCATCCTGTCCATGACGGTCTCGCTTGCCGCGGTCTTCATTCCGATTCTCTTCATGGGCGGCATCATGGGAAGGCTGCTGCACGAATTCGCCGTCACCGTGATGGTTGCGATTGTGATCTCCGGCGTCGTTTCGGTCACGCTGACGCCGATGCTGGCCGCGCGGGTGCTCAAGGACGAGGCCCGCGAGCAGCATGGCCGCATCTATCGCTGGACCGAAAGCCAGTTCGACCGGCTGCGGGACGCCTATGATCGCAGCCTTGTTTGGGCGTTGAACAACCGGCGGGTGATCCTTGGCCTGTTTGGCGCCAGTCTGCTGGCCAGTTTCGTGCTCTATCGCGCCATGCCGCAGGATTTCCTGCCCAGCGACGATACCGGGCTGATCATGGGCAACATCCAGACGATCACCGGCACCTCATACGACCAGGTGGTGGCCTACACGATCCGGGTCACCGATCTGGTGCAGCGCGATCCCAATGTCGCCTATGTGCACTCCGATGAAGGCGGCAGCCTGATCATTTCGCTCAAGCCGCTGTCGCAAAGGCGGCTCTCGGCCGACCAGGTCATCCGGGAATTGCGGCAGAAGCTGCGCGACATTCCCGGCACGAGCATCACCTTCGTGAACCCGCCAATCATCCAGGTGGGGGGCCGCGCCGCGCGCTCCAGCTATCAATATACGCTGCAGGGGCTGGATCTGGGCGAGCTGCAGCAGACGGCCAGCCAGCTCGTACAGGCGCTGCAGAAGGATCCCACTTTTGTCGGCGTCAATAGCGACCAGGATCAGTTGGCGCCCGCGGTGCACGTGGCCATCGACCGTGGCCGGGCGGCATCCTTAGGCATCACGCCGGACCAGATTCAGAACACGCTGGGTTATGCCTTTGGCGGGCAGCAGGTATCACAAATCTACGCCTCGACGGATCAGTATCAGGTGATCCTCGAACTATTGCCGCAGTACCAGCTCGATCCCACCGCATTGTCGCGGCTCTATCTGCGAGGCGCGGGCGGCGCGATGGTGCCCCTGACCGCCGTCGCCCGGATCACAAGCTCGGCGACACCGCTCACCATCAATCATTCCGGCGAGATTCCGGCGATAACCATTTCCTTCGACCTCGCGCCCGGCAAGGCGCTCAGCGACGCGGTTCAGGGCGTCGAGGGTGCGGTCAATCGCATCGGCCTGCCGGCCAGCGTCCAGGGCGCATTTGCCGGCACGGCGGCCGCGTTCCAGAGCTCCACATCCAGCATGCCCCTGCTGGTGCTGATCGCCATCATCGTCGTCTATATCATTCTGGGGATATTGTATGAGAGCTTCATCCATCCGCTGACGATCCTGTCGGGATTGCCATCGGCGGCCGTGGGCGCCTTGCTGATATTATATCTCGCCGGCATTCCACTCACGGTCTATGCCTTTGTCGGCATGATCATGCTGGTCGGCATCGTCAAGAAGAATGCCATCATGATGATCGACTTCGCCCTGCAAAGACAGCGTAGCGGCGACGGCGTGCCCGCCGAGCAGGCAATCTACGAAGCCGCAATCGTGCGCTTCCGCCCGATCATGATGACGACCATGGCCGCCCTGATGGGTACGCTGCCGATCGCGCTTGGTGCGGGCATGGGAGCGGACTCGCGCAGGCCTTTGGGCATCTGCGTCGCGGGCGGCCTGTTGTTCTCGCAACTGTTGACGCTCTACATCACGCCGGTGCTTTATATCTATCTGGAAAATCTGCAGACCCGGCTTGGCACCTTCCGTCCCCTGTCGGGGGACAAGGTCTCGCTGGCGCATAAGCCGGAAACGTGAACCATGGCCGCTACAAACCTCAGCGATATCCCGGCAAAGTCGCCTTTTCCAGGGTGGCAGGGGAAATTCATCCGGTCGGCCGGCATGACCTTCGTTTACTGGGATGTTCCGGCCGGCACGGTCCTGCCGGAACATTCCCATCCGCATGAACAGGTCGCGCACATGTTCGTAGGAGAATTCGAAATTGTCGTGGACGGTATCGCTCAGGTGCTTCGGCCTGGGTCCGTCAGCATAATTCCGTCCAACGCCCTGCATTCGGGCCGGGCCATAACGGATTGCAGGATACTGGATGTTTTCTGTCCGGTTCGCGAGGACTACATTCAATTCGAAGCGTGACCTTTGAAGAGGGGGGCCATTGAAGAGACTGGTCGGCTTGGGCTCGGCGGCGCTGGTCGCGGCCTTCGGACTGTTCAACCTGGATGCGAGCCGGGCGCAACCGGCGGATCATTCGACAAATCTGGTGGAGGCCGGACGTGCCCGATTCAATGTCCGGTGCGCGGGCTGCCATGGCCAGGACGGTCTTGGCGGCGAGCGGGCGCCTGCCATCGCAGGCGGCGCTCACGAGGGGCTCGATAATGACAAGGCCCTTCGCAACCTGATCGGGCATGGCATCGCCGACAAGGGAATGCCCGCCTTCAACGTGCAAGCTCCCGAGTTGGATCAGCTGGTGGCCTTTGCCTTGTCGCGCATGCAGCCCCTCAGCCAGACTTCGATTTCGGGCAATGCCGACGCAGGGGCGGCGCTGTTCTTCGGCAGCGCCCATTGCGCGCAATGCCACATGATCTGGGGCCGCGGAAGCATCAACGGCCCCGACCTTACCGAGGCCGGCCGCAAGCTGACCCTGGCACAGGTAGAAACGGCGATGCTGAAGCCGGCGGCCCGTGCAGGCAGCGGCTACCAGGTGGCATCCGTCCAAACGGCGAAGGGCCAGACCTTTCGCGGTTTCGTCCGCAATGAAAGCGGTACGGATCTGCAAATGCAGTCTTTCGACGGACGCCTGCATCTGTTGTCGAAGAACGAACTGGCCCGCATCGACCGGGAGACGCAGGCCCCCATGCCGGCCTGGAGCGGCGGCGCGGAGGCGATGCGCGATCTGGTCAAGTTTCTGCAGCGGGCGCCGGACCAGCACGCCAGCACGCCGCAAGTCGTGCCCGGCGCAATGGACTGGAACAGAATTGTAAAGCCGAAGGCGGGCGACTGGCCGACCTATCACGGGCAGCTGACCGGCAACCGCTATTCGGCGCTTGCCGGTATCACGACGGCCAATGTCAAGAATCTTGCGCCCCGCTGGATGTTCGCCGTTCCAGAGCAGGGTAACCAGGCATTGGAAGGCACTCCCGTCGTCGTGGACGGCGTGATGTATGTCACACGGGTCAACACCGTCATCGCGCTCGATGCGCGAAGCGGGCGGCCGATCTGGCAATACAGCCGGCCGTCATCCAAGGGGCTGGTCGGCGATGCGGCCGGTGGGATCAATCGCGGCGTGGCCGTGCTGGGCGATCGCATCTTCGTGGTGACCGACAATGCCCATCTGCTGGCGCTCAACCGCGTGAACGGTGCGCTGTTGTGGGATAGCGAAATGGCCGATTCACGAAAGCATTATGGTGCCACATCGGCGCCGCTTGTCGTGGGCAATCTCGTGATCTCGGGTGTCTCCGGCGGCGATGAGGGAATACGCGGACAGCTCAACGCCTTCGATGCCGGTAGCGGCGCGCATGTGTGGCGTTTCTGGTCCATCCCGGAGAAAAGCGCTGCCAATGACTGGACGGGCCGCGCGCTGGAACATGGCTGTGGCGCCACCTGGCTGACCGGAACCTATGACAATGAAACGGGCAGCCTGATATGGCCCATCGGCAATCCCTGTCCCGATTTCAATGGCGACGAAAGAAAGGGCGACAATCTTTTCACCGATTCCGTTGTCGCGCTCGACCCGAAGACGGGCACCCTCAAATGGCATTACCAGTTCACCCCGCACGACCTGCATGACTGGGACGCCACCGAAACGCCGATGCTGGTGGACATGACGTTCCAGGGCGGTCCGCGAAAGCTGATCCTGCAGGGCAACCGGAACGGCTTTTTCTATGTTCTTGACCGGACCAACGGTAAATTTCTTGCCGCGAGTCCCTTTGTCAGGAAATTGACCTGGGCCAAGAAGATAGGGCCCGATGGCCGCCCCGTTCTGGGGGAAGGCTGGCAGCCCACGGTGGAAGGGACGCAAATCTGCCCATCCATGGAAGGCGCGTCCAACTGGATGTCGACAGCCTACCATCCCGGCACCGGCCTCTTCTATCTGGCAGCGCTGGAGAAGTGCAATGTCTTCAGCAAGAACGCGGAATGGTGGAAGCAGGGACAATCCTTCTATGGCGGTTCGGCGCGGCCAGTGCCGGCGGAGACCCCGCGCAAATATCTGCGCGCCATCGACCCGCAAACCGGAAAAATCGCCTGGGAATATGAGCAGACGGGTCCCGGCGAGGCATGGGGCGGCCTGCTTGCCACCGCCGGCGGGCTGGTATTCGTCGGCGATGACGACGGGTCTTTCGGGGCGCTCGATGCCAAGAGCGGCAAGCGGCTATGGCATTTTCCGCTGAACGCGCGTTGGCATGCCTCGCCGATGACTTATGCCGTCGACGGCAGGCAATATGTTGCCGTTGCGGCAAACGCCAGCATCATCGCCTTCGGGCTTCCGTGATGAGCGTGCGGCGGATCGGTTGGACTGGGCTGGCGGTATCGAGTCTCGTGCTGTTCTCGCCGGTGCTGCATGCGGCGGGTGCTGCGCCGGCCGCGATCGACGCCTGCGCGCTGCTCACGCCGGACGACGTCTCAGGCGTCGTCGGCCGAGGGGTGGAAAGCGGACAGGGTTTCGACGACGGAATTACCGCCGAGGGCGCCCATTCCACCACATGCATCTGGGCTGCGCCCCTGGCCCCCGGTCTCCAGCCCGATCTTACGAGGCGGCTGGGCGGACGGGGCTTTGTTGAGCTCAGTGTCATGAACTGGCCCGGTGGACCGGACGATGCGCGCAAGTTCCTGGACGATTTCCAGAAGGCGTTCCAGCAGCATGACATCGACTCGAGTCCGGTTCGTGTCCAGGTCGGTGCCGACGATGCACTTTGGTGGGGTGACGGCGTGGCGGCGCGCAAGGACGGCGTGAGCTTTGGAATCTCGGTCGCGCAGTTTGGAGACCGCGCCACGCGCCAGCCCCAGGCGGAAAGCCTGGCCCGGATCATCGTCAAGAGGCTGCCGGCACAAGCTCGTTGAACCGTGCCACTACGGAATCAATCGCCCTGTTTTCGCAGCGACCGCAGGGATCTCGTCAATTGCGGCTCGTGCTTGAGCATTTCCGCCAGATGCAATTTGGCCAGCGCATCCAGTACGCTCTCGCCCTTGGCTGTGAGAACGACCAACACCATCCTTGCATCGTTCTTCGCCGCCGCGCGTTCGACCAGGCCCGCCTCAGAAAGCCTGTCCACCAGCTGAACGGCCGAGTGATGCTTCAAAAGCAGCTGTTCCGCCAGCTGCTTCATGGAAACACTCTGGTCAGAGGATCCCAGAGCGAGGATGGCCTGGTATTGCGTTGTCGTGATTCCGGCTTGCCGGCAGATGTCTTCACTGGAAGCCAAAAACTGCCGAAGGGCATGGCGAAAGCCGGCCAGGCCGGTATATCGCTTTTTGGAAAATCCCATCTTTTTTTCCTTTATGGGTCAGCGCGTTAGCCCGGCCTGGCGCAATTAGCCGGAAATTTCGCCTAACTTTTCACGGCCGGTTTACCGGCCTTCCTTAATATCACGGCGTGATATAAGTCGCGGAGTGCTTATGTACAGCATGCTGGCAGCCTTCCTGAGAGATGACCAAGGCGCAACGGCCATCGAATATGGCCTGATTGCCGCCCTGATTGCGGTCGTGATCATCACCGCGGTTACCGCGGTCGGCACATCGCTCAGCACCACCTTCAGCACGATATCGACCAGCGTGCGCTGACCGCCAGCGGCAGTCAGTCATGACATGTTGGTCTATTGTCCACCAGGATGGTAATTC
>DATKEP010000108.1:0-4916 GCA_035512055.1 Rhizomicrobium sp. | reverse complement strand
CAACGCTCCATGCACGCCGCTTGATCTTCTTTTGGCGTTTTTTTGCCATCACTTGTCCTTGTCATCTCCTGGGCAGCGCCCATATGTCGGTAACGGCAGACTATAACACGGTATCGCGGTTTGTATGTTGCTATTTGCTTCATGTGACCGCGGATCGCATCAAAGTTTGGTAATTTACGCTGACACATGCCGCGACCGCGAAACATCGTTACGATCTTGTCGTGAATTTGGGCTGGACGCCGATCTCAAACGGTTTTTGAATCGGCGGGTGGGCACCCCTGGAGGCCTGCATGGAAAATTATGAGATTCGCATTGTCAGAAAGGGACACCAGCCCGTGATTATCGCTGGCCCCCATACAAGCGATTTCGCGGCGGTTAGGCGCGCTCAATCGCTTGCAAATGAGGATGACGAGGTCGAGGTGTGGCGCGATCTGAATTGTCTATACTCCACGCAGGCCTTAGAAAGGCGAGCCGGATAATCGGCGGCGATTAGAGCGTCAAACCGCGCCGCCTGCCCAGGCTCCACTCCACACCGCCACCCGGCGTGATCGTGCCTGAAACATGACGCTCAAAATGGGGCTCGAGCGCCGGGCGCCAGGGCACAAGCTGAAAGCCAAGGCCGTCATCGATCATGACGAAACGGCCGGAAGCCAGCGAGAGCCGCTGTCGATAGGTCCCGGCGACAGAGCCGCCTTCCGCCGCTGAACGGTACTTAAGACCCGTCTCGGCCGTGATCTGATCGGCTACTTTGGCAAGCTCGCGCTCGCGCAGTGCGGCCAACAGACCGCGCGCAAAAGTCACGCGGCGGCCGGCCCGGCGCGCAAATCCTTCCGAAACCAGATGATCAGCTCTTCGCTCCATCGCGGCTGTGACCTCCCCGCCAAATCCCGCGTTGCTTGCCAGGGCATTTTCATCAAGCAACCGTCTGTCCAGCCAGGTGGCGCCGCCGGCATGAATCTGAGATTCCAGGCCCAAGTCCGAGCGCACGGTGAGTGACAGCTGCCTTTTGCCTTTGGCGTCTTCGTAGCGTCGGGTCTCTACGATGGCGCCTGGGCTCGCGTCGCCAGTTGCATCCAGATTGGCAAACCGGACATGGTGGGTGCGCCCGTCGACGCCTTCGATGATGACATAGGCCGTCCCTTTCAATTCGTCGTGCAGTCCCCGTTCGACAAGCCGGCCCAGGATGGGATCGGCCGGTTTATCCATGTGAAGCGCGAAGGCGGAAACGTCCGCTTCTCGCGCGCGGCCGCTCATGGCCCTGTGCATGGTCTTGATGATGTCGCCTCGGATGGAAAGCTCGCGCAAGGTTTCCTCGACCCTGGGTTTGAAGATCCACTGTCCTGGCGCGATCTGCTCGGCGAGACCAAGCCTTTCAAGTTTGGCGGCACGCCCAACCATCAGGAGCCGCAAATTGCCGTCCTCCTCGGACGCAACCGGCCTCAGGTCCGCAACCCCTGCACCCTCATCAGCTGCGGCCCGCAGGGCACGGTCCAGACCGGTCCAGCGCTCCGCTTCGACCTCGGCCTCCAGGGCCGTGCGGACCTCCGATTCGCTGCGCGGCCCCAGCTCGAGCGTCACTCGCTCGGCCGCCCGGGCCCGAAAGCCATGGCTGATGTAATCCCGGCTAATGACGAGATCCTGGCCGTCATCGGCCCTGCCCCGCACCAGGACATGTATGTGGGGATTGTCGGTGTTCCAATGATCGACGGCGATCCAATCCAGCTTGGTATCGAGGTCACGCTCCGCGTCCCTCATCAACTCGCGCGTGAAGGACCTGAGATCGTCCATTTTTTTTGCGTCCTCCGGTGAGACAATGAAGCGGAAATGATGCCGGTCGGAGGCCACACGTTCGGCAAAATCCTTCTCGTCGGCGCGGTCCGATTGCTGATCGAACATTGCCGCGTCCTTTCCGTCCCGCGTGACACCGTCCCGGCGCAAATAGGAGAGATGATTTGTGAGCGATGCGGAACGGAAGCGCGTGCCCTTCTGGCGCACCACCCGCGCGCTTATCACCACGCGGCGCGAATGAGAGCGCAAGGAAGCCGCCAAAGCTGCGCGGCGGCCACGGCCGAAGCGGGAGCCGGAGCCGCGTCTTGAGCTGCCACCGAATCGTCTCCCGGTATGACCGGCTTTTTTTGCGGCCCGCATCACCTGGCCGACAAAAGATTTGTCGCGAATCCGGCCTGGGCGCGGTGTCAGATCATCGTCCCGGCTCATCGCGGCCGCTCGGATAAATATGGGCGACGGCGCCCGAAGGATTGATTTGACTGGCCTTTTTGGGCGCGGCGACGGCGCGTGCTATGGCCGTGCTGGCGCAAAAGACTAGGAAAAACAGAGACATACGCCACACAGACACACATGCTTTTATCTTGCTGTGGCCCCGTAGCTCCTTTGGAAGTCCCTCCCGTCCCGCCGTCACCCGCCAAACCGCGAAAACCCGTGCTCGGTCCAGTCACGGTGACACCTTGACCAGGAGCGTGGCGAAAAGACCGCCATCGCCCGGTGCAAGCCGGGCTGGAGCTGCAGTTGACGGCGTGGCGGCTGCAGCAGAAATGCCGGAAGAAGACGTGTCGAGAGCAAGCCCAGGAGTGGCTGGCCACGCTGTGAGGAACAGCGGCGCGCTGCGCCAGTCATGCGAACCAGCCGGTCCCAGGGCGGCGGCAGCCACCGGTCCCTTCAGCAGCGGCGCGAGCTTGGCCAGGTAGGCGCGCGTCTCCTCTGTCAGCGGTTCGCCGCTGTCGAGAAACGACAGGTAACGCGACGGCCCGGCATTGTAGGCCGCCAGAAACCCGCTTGCGCCGAAACGGTCATAGAGCTCACGCAAGAGTCCCGTGCCGGCGACGATATTGTCGTGGACATCGTAAGGATCGGCGCCAAGACGGTAGCGCAGGCGCAATGGTCCCCAGGTCGCGGGCATGATCTGCATCAGGCCCATTGCGCCCTTGGGTGAAACAGCCTTCGACTTGCCGCCGCTTTCGACCGTGATGATGGCCCTTATCCAGTCCTCTGGCACGGCGAAGCGCTGAGACGCCTCGGTAATGGCCTGCGTGACGGCCGGTGGTTCGGAAAGGGTCGGCTGCGCGGCTCTGGCCACGCCGGCCCAAAGCGCAAACCAGGCAGCCCATCCGCCGCCAAAAGCACGGACGGTGGGCATCACTCGCTCTCGGTCCACAGCGCTTCGGCCTTCGCCATGACGCTTTCGCGCGGCACCATTCCGAAATACCGCCCGTCAAAGGAATCGGGCCGGGCGGGATTGAGGAGAAAGATTTCGCCCGCGTTGAGCCTGTGGCACCCCTGCCAGCCTGGCAGTGGCCGGTTGGCATGATCGCTTGCACGCGCCGTGGCGACGGCAAGCCCATCGATGGTGATCACGGGGCCCTGACGACACACGGTTTGATCCGGGATGGCAGCAATGAACTTGAGCAGCGGCACGCCGAGCGGCAGGTATCGGCGCACGGCCATGTAGCGTGCAAGGTTGGTGGCTGGACGCTCGGCGACAAGATCGCCGACCTTGAGAGGCGAGGCCGGGTGCAGCGTGTAGAGGCCCACGGGAACCGAGGCGCTCTCGTTCCACATCAGTCGCGGCGCGTGCTGAAACAGCGAAAAGACGACGGCCGACAGCGCCAGGAATGAGGTGAAGATGAGGTAACCGACGCGGCTCACGGCGCAATCCTGCGCCGCAGCTGCCACGCCATATGGCGCCCACGCGTGTAGCCCCTGGGCTGCTCTCCAGCCGCCAACCGGTTTGCGACATGCAGCCAATATTCCGGGGCGACGTCGGTGGGATCGATACCGCCGGCTTGGATGGCCTCGATCAGCTTGATGACGCGCTGCACGTCGGGCCAGCCTGAGACGCGCATCAGAAGATCCACGGCCGGGCGCACAAATGGTACGTGCGTGCCGCCCGATGGCGTTGCGGTTCCCCGCAAGATCTCCAGCCGGGCGACGGTTAGCCCTAAGTCGCTGGCGGCCCAGCGCATGACGGCAAAGATGCTGGCGGGCGCAAACGTGACCGTCCTACGGTGCGGCTCGATCACGCGCTCCGCAAGGCTCCGACCGAAAACTATGCGGTGTTCCATTCTTCCGGCAATCCATGTCAGATCCACTTCGACAGTGCCGGCCGCTAATTGTTCGATAGGCATAGTGTTTGAACCTGGCATCATCAATGTTCTGTGATCGGTGAGTTGGATACGCCGGCACCATCTCGCCCGTGAGGCTGCTTGCGCGGCTCAAGGACGGTTCCGGCAGGCGGTTTGGGAGCGCGGACGACGTCGCGGGCGTGATCGCTGGTGGAATGGCGCAGGCCTCGATCCGCCCAGCGTTTCAGATCATCAGGCGCATAGACGATGCGGCCTCCGAGCTTTCGATAGCTCGGACCGGTGCCAAATATGCGGTGCTTCGCAAGCGTGGCCGCCGACAGGCCGAGCAGCCGTGCCGCTTCCGAAGCGCGCAGATAGCGTCCGGAAAAATCGTTGTTGGACATTGAGGGACCTCCTGAGTTGGTTGCACGCCCGTATGCGCCGGCATCACGCCGATGCGGTTCAAGGGCTTCTCCATTATTTCTGTAATGGGCGCGCTAGCAGTGGCAACTTCCGTTGCGCGACGGTAGAGGCGCTGTACGCAACACACCTGACGCCGTGAATGCACCATGCGAGCGTTATCAGTCATAAAATGGAAACCAAGAAAGTCGGCGGGATTGCACGCGCTCGTGGTGCGCGAGGTTACCCGCCGGCGCGACCGCGCAGGAGCTGGTGATAGCCGTTGTTGGTTAACCAGTGGGCCCGGGAGAGGTGGGATTCCCAGGCCTTTCGCGCTCTCGCTTTGTCTGCGTTTGGATCAAGGCTGAGTACAATTTGTGCGGCTTCTTCCCAATCCGCATTCGCGGCTTCGCCATCAAGCAGGCGCAGATAGGTGGT
>DATKEP010000107.1:0-8467 GCA_035512055.1 Rhizomicrobium sp. | reverse complement strand
AATTGACGATGCGATGCTCCATTTCCGCCATCAGTATTTCCTTCTGCTCCACAAGCTCGTCGGTGCGGACTTGAAGAAGGGCTTTTTCGCGCTCCGTGGCGCGCCGGTCGGTCACGTCCTCAAAACCCAGCAGGATGAGCGCGCGGCCCTCATCAGTACCGAGCACCTTGCGCGCGTGCAGCAGGAAGACGCGTGGGCCGATGCGCGGAAAAGTCTGTTCGACCAGAAATCCTTCCACGATCGTCTGGTCCGTCAGGGATCGTTCCAGGAGCGTGTGCAACGCAGGGATGTTCCAGGCGCCGCCGTCCAGCGCAAATAGCAATTGACCGGGCGTGTCTCGCGGGCTGATCTGGAACGATTTGTGGAAGGAGCTGCTGGCGACCAGAATCTTCAACGTATGGTCAAGGACAAGCAACGGCTCGCGCACCGTCTCCACAACAATTTGCGCGAGCGTGCGGGCATCTTCGATCCGATCGAAGAGCATTGTCATGCAAAAATGTTCCTTATGAGGGGCGACGCTAGGCCCGTTCGAGGGCAATAGCAAAGGATAGTTTGAAATTCGCTTGGCTAAGCCCGGCAATCGTCAAATAGGTCAATGAAATCAGGCAGAGAGGGCGAACTTGCCATCTCAGCGGCACGAGCATTAGCATATTCCAAACAACAAAAGGAAACGCCATGCGTATCGTTTGGGCTGTTCTGCTTGCCATTTTCTGCGCCACCACCGCAAAGGCCGCCGAACTGACTGTGCTGGCACCGGGCTTCGTGAAAAATGCCGGCATTGATGACCTGGCGGCGTCCTACACCAAGGAGACCGGCATCAAGGTAACGGTGAATTCCGCCGGCATGGGCGCGATGATGAACACGATCGCGACTGGCACACCCGCCCCCGATGTGGTGATGCTGCCGCAGAACCTGATGGACCAGCTTCAGACCGGCAACGGAATCGTCGCGGGCAGCCGCAAGTCCCTGGGCCGGGTGCAGATCGTGATGATCGTGCCGGCGGGAGCGCCGCATCCCGATATTTCGACGGCCGAGAAGCTCGCCGTGGCGCTTCATGCCGCCCGCCACGTCGCCTATTCCAGCCCATGGACGGTCGAGAAAAGCGCCCAGTCCATGATCATTCACGACATCCTGCAGCGGCCAGAATATGCCGGCACCCATGAGGTGCTGGTGACCAACGGCAATGGGGTCAAGGGCATCAAGCAGGGCGCGGAGATGGCGCTGCAGCTGGAATGCGAGACACGCGATCCGGCGGTGTCGGTGGTGGGCGCGCTTCCGCCGGAATTGCATGCCTGGCTGGATGGCGATGTCGCGGTTTCGTCACGCAGTGGCGATCCAAAGGCTGCGGCGGCATTCGTCGCCTATATCACGCGGCCGGCTGCGGCTTCCGTGTGGCAAGCCAAGGGCCTTGAGCGGCGCTAGCGGGCAAACCTTACAAAATTGACAGGCATTGGGATCTATGCCAAGAAATTGGCATACGCAAATTGCAGCTATTTGTCACTTTAAATGCGCTGGACAAAGCCCCCGCATTGAGGCTACCGTGCTATGCAAGATAGCTGTCCATTGACGCCGGGAGATTATATCTACATCGTATGACATATTGACCGGAGCGTGGCGTGTGCCGGGTAGGGTTCATCAATCCAAAGGGTGGAGCACATGTCGGCTGCGGTCTCATTGCGTCAGGTGGTCAAGCATTACCATCGCGGCAAGGAAACGGTTGAGGTCCTGCACGGCCTGAACCTGGAAATTCCCGAAGGGGAATTCGTTTCGCTGATGGGCCCGTCGGGCTCGGGCAAGACCACTATCCTGAATCTGGTCGGCGGCCTGGATCATGCCGACAGCGGACAGATCGTCGTGGGCGGCGAGCATCTGGAAAGCCTGTCGGGCGGATCGCTGGCGAAATGGCGGTCCCGCCATATTGGCTTCGTCTTCCAGTTCTACAATCTGATGCCGATGCTGTCGGCGGCCGGCAATGTCGAACTGCCGCTACTGTTGACCAACCTTTCAAAATCTGAGCGCAAGCGCCGGGTCGAAGTGGCGCTGGAGATCGTGGGGCTGAAGGACCGCGCCAGCCACAAGCCCGGCGAGATGTCGGGCGGCCAGCAGCAGCGGGTGGGTATCGCGCGCGCCATCGTGGCCGATCCAAGCATCCTGCTCTGCGACGAGCCGACGGGCGACCTGGACCGCGCCACCGCCGACGAAATCCTGGGGCTGCTGCAGCAGCTCAACCGCCAGCATAAAAAAACGATCGTGATGGTCACCCACGATCCCAAGGCGGCGGACCATGCCAGCCGCCAGCTCGCAATGGACAAGGGCACTTTGGTCGCGCGCGCGGTGGTGGCGGCATGAAGTATGTCCCGCTGGTCTGGGCGGCGATCATGCGCAAGCCGACCCGCGCCATCTTGACCCTGCTGTCGGTGATGATCGCCTTCACGCTGTTCGGTCTGACCATCGGCATGAACGCGACCTTCGCTGCCGTGCAGGCTGCGGCCAAGGACAACCGCATCTATGTCGATCCCCGCTTTGCCAGCGGGATGACGACCATGCCGTTGGCTGTCACCCACGCGGTCGAGCGCATTCCGGGTGTTGCCGAGGTCAGCTACCAGAATTTCATTCCCGGCTATATCACCAACCCCAAGAACCGAATCTTTGTTCAGGTATTCGGTGACAGTGCGCGCAAGGTCTTCACGGAGTGGCCGATTACGCCCGCCCAATGGGACATGCTGCACAATGAGCGCGACGGCGTGCTGGTCAGCAAATGGCAGGCCGACAAATGGCATCTCAAGGTGGGCGATACGCTGACGGTGATCGCGCCACTGGTGAAGAAGGCCAATGGCAGCACGACCTGGACCTTCAAGGTTCTCGCCATCGTGGGTGACATGGCCTACAACACCAATGGTTTTATCTGGGGCAATTACGACTATTTCGACAAAGCTCGGCCGCCGGCGCTGCAGGGCCTGATCATGAACATGCAGGTGCAGACTTCCGACGCCAGCCGCACCGCCGATATCGCGCAGCAGATCGACGACACATTCGCCAATTCGCCCAGCACCACCCAGTCGATCACCGAAAAGGCGGCGCTGGACGTTTCAAATTCGGGCGTGGACATTGCAACGGTGGACCGCGAGATCGCGCTGGCCGGCATGTTCATGGTGCTGTTCCTGACCGCCAACGGCATCGCGCAAGCCGTGCGCGAGCGTTTCGCGGAGTTCGCCACCCTCAAGACCATCGGCTATTCCGATTGGGGCGTGATCTGCCTGGTTTTCGCGGAAGCTGCGCTGCCTTGCCTGCTGGGCGCTGTTCTCGGCGTGGCGCTGTCGGCCTGGCTGTCCGGGATGATCCCGCACCTAATGCCGCCCAGCATGGGCCTGCCGCCGCTACCGAGGATCACCGTGATGGTGGCCGTGTGGGCGGGCGTGTGCGCGCTTGCCGTGGCGCTGGCAAGTTCGGCGCTGCCGGCGCTGCGCCTGAAACGGATGGATATCGCAACCGCGCTGTCGGGACGCTGAACCATGTTTCGCCAGATCTGGATCGTTTCCGCGCTGAATTTCAGAAGCCTGAAGTCGCGCTTCTGGCAATCCATGGTGATCGTGGTGGGGCTGGGTGCCACCATCGGCGTGCTGCTGTCCATGATGTCCATGACCCAGGGCATGAAGCAGGCCTATTTCAACACCGGCGATCCGGGCCGCGCCATCGTGACGTCGCAAGGGGCCGACGCCGAAGGCCAAAGCTCGATCTCGCGCGCCGATGCGGCCGTGATTATGGATGCGCCGGGCATCGCCAAGGACAAGGACGGTAGGCCCCTGGCCGACCGGGCGCTGAATATGGGCTTGCCCGTGCTGCGCAAGAACGGCACCAAGGGCTACACCACCCTGCGCGGGTTCGGCCCCAAAGGCGTGGCGCTGAGACCCGAATTCCATCTGGTGGCCGGACGCATGTTCGAATTCGGCAAGCGCGAGCTGATCGTGGGCGAGGGCGCGCAGATCATGTTCCAGCATATGAAGATCGGCGACAAGGTGATCCTGCCCAACGGGCGATGGCCGATCGTGGGGGCCTATACTACCGGCGACATACTGGACGGCCAGCTGATCGGCGATACCGAGACCATGCTGACGGCGTTGAACCGCACCACCTACAATTCCATCCTGGTGCGGCTGACCTCGCAGGACGCGCTTTCAACCTTCCGCCGCGCTTTGACTTCAAATCCGGCACTGCAGGTGACGGTGACGCGCCATTCCGACTGGTACAAGAAAGTGTCGGACCAGGCGACCGGGCTTCTGGCGGTGCTGGCCTATGTGGTGGGCGGGGTGATGGCGGTGGGCGCGCTGTTCGGCTGCCTGAACACCATGTATGCGGCGGTCAGCACGCGGGCGCGCGAGATCGCCACCTTGCGGGCGCTGGGTTACGGCGCATTTCCCGTGGCGATGTCGGTGATTCTGGAGTCCATGGTGTTGGCGGCGGCGGGCGCGCTGATCGGCGCGGGCGTGGCCTGGCTGTTGAATGACGGCAGGACGGGCACTTGGGGCGTGAATATTTTCCGGCTGACAGTATCCTCGGGACTGGTCATGCTGGGCTTGAGCTGGGCCGTAGTGGTGGCGCTGGCGGGAGGGCTATTGCCCTCTATCCGCGCCGCGCGCCGGCCGGTGGTGGATGCGTTGCGGGCAACTTAGCAGGCAGGGGCGATGAAGTATCTTCCACTGGTCTGGGCCGCGATCAGGCGCAAGCCCACCCGCGCCATCCTGACGCTTCTGTCGGTGGTCGTGGCTTTCACCCTGTTCGGTATGATGATCGGCATGAATGCCACCATTGCCGCCGTCGAAGAGGCCGCCCGCGCAGATCGCATCTTCGTCAATCCTCGCTTCAACAATCCACTGCCGATCTCACTGGAGCGCCAGCTGGCCGCCGTTCCCGGCGTTTCCCAGGTGGGCACTGTCGGCTTCATCGCCGGCTATCACCAGGAGAAGAAGAACAACGTCTTCGTGATGGTGGTGGACGACAATCTGCGCAAGGTGCGCGCCGACTGGCCGCTGACGCCCGCGCAATGGGACATGATCGCCCACACCCGCAACGGCATCGTGATCAGCAGGCTCCAGGCCATAAAATGGAATCTCAAGACCGGCGACAATTTCGTGGTCGCCGCGCCGGCCACGCCCAAGATTGACGGAACCCGTAGCTGGACCTTCAACGTGCTGGCGGTGGTCGATGACATTCCCGCCTGGGGCGGCGGCTATATAATGGGCAACTTCGATTTCTTCGATAAGGCGAGGCCATTGGCCAACCAGGGCAATACGGCCTGGTTCGAGGTCCTGGCCAACGATCCCACCCAGGCGCCCGCTCTGGCCGACCGGATCGACCACGCTTTCGCCAATTCCGCGGCGCCGTTGCAGAGCATCACCGAGAAGGCGGCATACCAGGCCAGCAATTCGGGATTGGACATCACCGCGGTGACGCGCGACATTGCTTTGTCGGGCCTGTTCATGATCCTGTTCCTCACCGCCAACGGCATCGCCCAATCAGTGCGCGAGCGCTTTGCGGAATTCGCCACCCTCAAGACCATCGGATTCAGCGACCGTGCCGTACTGCTGATGGTGGTGCTGGAGGCGGCGCTGCCTTGCGTGCTGGGCGCATTCCTGGGCGTCGGCGTGGCAGACATGTTGACCAAGATATTGCCGCACGTGCTGCCTCCAAGCGCGGGTCTGCCGCCGATGCCGACTATGACGGGCATGGTGTTCGCCTGGGCGATCTGCTGTTCCGCCGTGGTGGCGCTGGCCAGCGCCGCCTTGCCCGCATTGCGCCTTTCGAGGATGGATATCGCAACCGCACTGTCGGGGCGGACATGATACGCCAGATCTTCATCGTCGCCGCGCTGAACTTCAAAAGCCTGAAGAACCGTTTCTGGCAATCGCTGGTCATCGTCACCGGCATGGGCGCCACCATCGGCGTTCTGCTGTCGATGATGTCGCTCACCGAAGGCCTGCATCAGGCCTATATGAAAGCCGGCGACCCCGAACGCGCCATCATCGTGTCACAAGGTGCCGACAGCGAACCCGGCAGCACCATCACCCGCGACGTCGCGCCCTTTATCGTGGATGCGCCCGGCATCGCCAAGGACAGCGACGGAAGGCCGCTGGCGGATCTGGGCATCAATGCGTCGCTGCCTGTGATCCGCCTGAACGGCTCGCGGGCCAACACGACCATGCGCGGGGTGGGACCCAAGGCGTTCCGGGTGCGACCTGAAATCCATCTGGTGGCGGGACGGATGTTCGAGCCCGGAAAGCGCGAATTGATCGTGGGCACCGGCGCCGAGATCCAGTATCGCAACATGAAGATCGGCGACAAGGTGATCCTGCCCGATGGGGAGTGGCCCATCGTGGGCAGCTTCCGGTCCGGTGATGTGTTGGAAGGCCAGGTCCTGGGCGACGTGAATACGGTGATGGCCGCGACGCGGCGCAAGAATTACAACTCCGTGCTGGTGCGGCTCGCCTCCCATGACTCGATCGATGGGTTGAAGAAGGCACTGACCAGCAATCCCGCTTTGTCGGTGTCGGTGGAACGGCATTCCGACTGGTACCAACGCTTCACCGCGGGATTCACGGCATTTCTGACCGGGCTGGCTTATACGGTGGGCATCATCATGGCCATCGGCGCGCTGTTCGGCTGCCTAAACACCATGTATGCGGCGGTCAGCAGCCGCGGGCGCGAGATCGCGACTTTGCGGGCGCTTGGTTTTGGCGCGTTTCCGGTGGCGGTGTCGGTGATCCTGGAATCCGTGACGCTTTCGGTTGCCGGCGCACTGATCGGATCCACCATTGCCTGGGGTCTTTATGACGGCAAGCAGGACGTCTTCGGCAACAACATCTTCCATCTCTCAGTCTCGCCAAGCCTGATCTGGCTTGGCCTGATCTGGGCCTTCATTGTCGCCCTGCTGGGCGGACTTCTGCCATCCATCCGTGCGGCGCGTTTGCCCGTGGTGGATGCACTGCGGGCAACATAGTATCATCGACATGAACGTGAACGGCGCGGCATGAACATCGAGAACGACAAATCTTCCCTGCTGGATTCACTGAAGATCGAGCGCGGCGCACCGGCGCGCCACAGAGGTCTGTCGCCCTGGCTTTACGCGGTGGTCCTGGTGCTGGCGATCGCGGGCGGTGGGGCGGGCTGGTATTTCTGGCCCGACAGCAGCGTGCCGGTGCATGTGGTGACCGCAAGCGCGCTTGGCAGCGGCGGTTCCAGCGGCACCGGGCTGGATGCATCCGGCTATATCGTGCCGCGGCGCAAGGCGACCTTGTCCGCGAAGATTTTGGGCAAGGTCACCGAAGTCAATTTCGAGGAAGGCCAGAAGGTCAAGGCCGGTGATATCGTGGCGCGGCTGGACGATTCCAACTATTCCGCCGCGCTCCGGCAGGCAATCCAGGTGGAACATGCGGCCAAGCAGGCCTTTGACGATGCCGTGCCGATCTGGGCTCGTTATCAACGGCTGAGGGCAGAAGGGGCGATCTCGACCGACGCGGTCGAGAACGAGCACATCGCCTATGACAATGCGCGCACGGCCTATGACGTGGCCCAAGCCGCCGTCGCCTTCGCACAGGCCAATGAGAACGACACCACGGTGCGCGCGCCGTTCGACGGCATCGTCACCGTGAAGGTGGCGCAGGTGGGCGAGATCGTGGCGCCTTCGGCGGCGGGCGGCGGCGAAACCCGCACCGGCATCGTCACCATCGTGGACATGAACTCTCTCGAAGGGCAGATCGATGTCAGCGAGAATTATATCGATCGCGTCGATGTGGGCGGCAATGCCGTGATCCATCTCGATGCCTATCCCGACTGGGACATTCCCGGCTCGGTGATCGCCATCATTCCCACCGCCGACCAGAGCAAGGGCACGGTGCAGGTGCGCGTGGCGATCAAGAGCAAGGACCCGCGCATCCTGCCCGAGATGGCCGCGCGCGTGACCTTCATGACCGCGCCCGAGAAAGGCGCTACGAACGCAGTGGCGCGGGTGACCGTGCCGCCGGCCGCCGTGCTGGGCACGGGCAAGACGGGCAGTGTCTTTGTCATCGGCGACGACGGCAAGGTCGAGAAGCGCGAGGTGGCGCTGGGGTTGAAGACAACGCAGTCCGTCACCATTCTGTCGGGCATTTCCGCGGGCGACCGGCTGGCCAGTGATAATCTCGACAAGCTGCATGACGGCGACCGGGTGAAGGTGCTGGAACAGCAATAGGTCATGGGTTTATCCGTACACGGATTTTGCACAGGCCTACTGGCCGGGTTGCTGGTTGCCGGGCCAACGCATGCGAAGGATGCGGCGGCCCAGCTTGAATCCGCGCTGGCGGCAGCGCCCAGCGCCACGCAGTTCCTGACCGACAGATGCGCGGCGTTGAAGTTGGCTTCGCCGCCGGTGATCAAGGCGATGCGGATGCGTGACGAGCGGCCGGCCAGCGCGCAGGTGCGCGGATGGCTGAAG
>DATKEP010000106.1:0-3109 GCA_035512055.1 Rhizomicrobium sp. | reverse complement strand
CCGCTACCCCTGGGCCTATGACTGCTGGAAGCGCCAGCAGCAGACCCATTGGATGGGCGAGGAAGTGCCGCTGGGCTCCGACATCCGCGACTGGCAGTCGGGCCACCTGACACGCGCCGAGAAAAGCCTGCTCACCCAGATCTTCCGCTTTTTCACCCAATCGGATGTGGAAGTGGGCGACAATTACCTCAAGCGCTACATCCCCATCTTCCAGCCCCTGGAAGTGCAGATGATGATGGCCGCCTTCACCAACATGGAGACGGTCCATATCGACGCCTATGCGCTGATACTGAAGACACTGGGGATGCCACAGGCGGAGTTCGAGGCCTTCCGCGACTATGGCGAGATGCGGGCCAAGGCCGATTACATGCACAGCTTCGGCGTCGGCACCTGCTCCGACGTAGCCCGGACGCTGGCCATGTTCGGCGCCTTCACCGAGGGTATGTCACTGTTTGCCAGCTTCGCCATGCTCATGAATTTCCCCCGCTTCAACAAGATGAACGGCATGGGCCAGATCGTCAGCTGGTCGGTGCGCGACGAAAGCCTGCACTGCGAGGGCATCACCAAGCTCTACCACGCCTGGAACGAGGAGACGGCTTGCGTCACCAAACCGGTACGCGACGACATCCGCGAGGTCGCCGCCAACATGGTCAAGCTGGAAGAAGGGTTCGTCGATCTCGCCTTCAGCCTGGGCGAGGTGGAGGGCATGAAGGCCGAGGATATCAAGTCTTATGTCCACTATATCGCCGACTGGCGGTTGACCCAGCTCAAGCTCACCCCCGTCTTCGGCAATTTCGAGGAAACCGAAACCGGCTACCGCCAACTCAAGGCGCACCCACTGCCCTGGCTGGTGGAGATTCTCAATGGGGTCGAACATGCCAACTTCTTCGAGCAGCGCGCCACTGAATATTCGAAAGGCGCGAGCCGCGGCTCCTGGGATGGTCAGGACGGCGTGTGGGCCAACTTCGACAAGCGCAACGAGATTGCTGCCGAATAACTCCGGCTTGTCATGGCCCATCGGAGTGTGGCCCATGACAGGTCCGGTGGGACCTAAAGCGTCGTCATCGGCTGGCCACTCTCCCGCCAGGCTTTAATTCCGCCGTCCAGAGCCGCCGCTTTGGTGTAGCCCAGCTCGCGCAAGGTCGCCGCGGCAAGCGTCGAGATGCGGCCGAATTCGCAGGCCACCAGTATGCGTTGGGTGGGATCGGGCAGTTCGCTGTTCACCCGAAGCTCCAGCTGTCCGCGCGGCAGGTGACGCGCGCCGGGAATGTGGCCTTCCGCGAAGGCCTCCTTTTCGCGCACATCCAAGAGGATCAATCCCAGGTCGTTGCGGTTCACCCGTTCGGCCAGCTCCGCCATGGAGACGAAGGGCACGTGGGCGCTCGCTTCCGACAGCAGCTGCTCCACCGTCTTGCCGCCGCTCATATTAGTGCGCAGCGCCTCGGTCAGGTGGGTTGGCGCGGCCAGGTTGAGCTCCTTCATCATGGCGATGAATTCGGCCCGGGCGCGCTTCTTGAGCCGTGGATTGGTGTCGATCTCATCGCCAATGGTGGAGTGGCTCCGGCCTTTATAGTCATGCGCCGGATAGACAAGAAGCGCCGGGTCCTGTTTCAACAGGCGGCCGAACAGGCTGTCATAAAGCGCGTCGGGGTCGCCAGTGGGAAGGTCGGTGCGCCCGGTCGCGCCGATCAGCAGCGTGTCGCCGGTAAAGACGCGGTCTTCCGCCAGGACGCACATGGAGTCGCGGGTATGGCCGGGCGTGTGCATCGCCCGCAGCCGCATGTTGCCCACCCGCAATATTTCGCCGTCATCCAGCCGAAAGTCCACGTAAGGCGCGGGCGAGAGCTTGCTCGCCACCACCGGCACCTCCAGCCGCCGGCCAAGTTCCTTGGCCGCCGAGAAGTGATCGGCATGGGGATGGGTGTCCAGCACATAGCGGATGCGCAGGCCGTCTTTCGCGGCCAGGCCCAGATAGCGGTCGATCTGCGCAAGGTTGGGATCGATCAGGATGGCGGAGTGGCTGTCGCCACAGCCGATCAGATAGGACTGGCAGCCTCCCGTGGCGATCTGTTCGAAAAACATCGTGGCCCCCGCCAGACAATCGCCGCAACTATAGCCTAGCCATTGCGCAGGGCGGCGCGGAATTTCCGGTCACTCTTCAAGGCCCATTCCCTCCGCATCGCGGATTTCCGGGTGCGGTGTTTTTCGGCATAGACCAGTGTCCACATCCGGCCGCGGGTGGATTTTGCGCCTCTCTGGGCTTTTTTTCGGGGGCCCTTCCCGGCACTTTTTTGGGCGGCAGCGGTTGTCCCATTATGCTCGGCCAGCCGCCGTTCCAGGTCGAGCGTCCAGCCGACATAAGTGATTGTGCGGCCGTCGGGATTTCGTGCTGTCAAAACATAAACAAAGGAAGGCATGTCACACCGCGTCTGACGCCGTCGTCCTATTCTGTGATGCGATTTGCGCAAGGCTGGCAAGATGAAAAAGCGTCATGGCCGTCTCCATATCGCGCTTGCGGAACCGGCCGGAGGCGTTATATGCTTGCTAAAACAAGTATTGTTCTGACAAATATTGCCGAGGCGGGAACCGGTGCGGCCTTATTACAGACCCAGCAATTACACGATGCGCAACTCGGTCGGTTATCTGATGCGAATCGGCGCCAACCGCCTCCTGCCCCAGATGGAGGCTCTGTTCGAAGACCAGGAACTGACCTTCTCGCAATGGACAACCCTGGTCGCGCTTCACAGCGGGATCGCGACTGCCGGCGACCTGGCCCACAATATCTGCCATGACGCGGGCTCGCTGACCCGTTTGATCGACGAAATGGTCAAGCGCGGGCTTGTCACAAGGCACCGCAGCGAGAGCGACCGGCGGGTCGTCACCTTGGGGCTCACGGCCCGTGGCGCGGACCTGGTGGAGGCACTCGCGCCCCGGGTGATGAACTTCTGGAACGGGATACTGGCCGGTTTCAGCCATGCCGAAGTGGATATGCTGATCAATCTGCTCACCCGTCTTGTTCTGGTAGCCGAGGGTCAGCCGCGCAAGAACAAGGTACTGAATTCGGATATCCCCATTTCCAGGCCCGCCAAAGCGAAGAAAGCGTCATGAG